>CAXUHU010000019.1:0-32831 GCA_964250925.1 uncultured Acetobacteraceae bacterium | reverse complement strand
GCGCTCATTTGGCGGCCATTGCGGCGGTGTGGGGTGGGGGGTGGGCCCGGCGCGCCCCCCCCCACTTCCGGTCAACCTTCACGCCCTTCGCCCAAACTTCCCGATCTGGACCGGCGCGCGCGCCGACATCGAGCGGGTTACCGAGATATGGCGCGACTGTCTGGCGACCTATGGCGGGCCCTTCCTGTTCGGGCCGCAGATGGGCCTGGCCGACGCCATGTATGCGCCCGTTTGCACCCGTTTCACCACCTACGACGTGGATCTGGACCCGGTCTGCGAGGCCTACCGGGACCGGGTGCTCGGCCGGCCCGAGATGGCCGAGTGGATCGCCGAGGCCAAGCGGGAGCCGGAGATGGTCTCTGAGCTGGAAGTGGACGGGGACTTTTAGGTCAACCGTACCGGTTTTACGGTTGCCCACCGTCCTGTTGCCACGGCCGGCCGACTCGGCGACGCTTCCGCATGCTCGCATAAGCGGTGGAGTTCCGAGAGTGCGGGGCGGAGAAATCAGGTCACTGACAGGGCTTCGCGGCGTCGCCGCGATCGTGGTCATGGGGTTTCACCTGGTGATGGTTCCGACCTCCGCTTCGGTCAGCGGCTGGTCCGGCAGACCCGCCGGTTTTGGCCCAGGCTACCTCATGGTGGACCTGTTTTTCATTCTGTCCGGCTTCGTGATGGCGCGCACCTACGGAACCTGGTTCCAGGAAGGCGTGATGCCGTGGCAGCACTACAGGTCGTTCCTCGAGGCAAGGTTTGCCCGCGTCTATCCACTCTATTTCATCATCACGGTCGGCGTTTTCCTGCTGACGAAGATGCACGCCATGACCAGCGCCTCCTTTCCCATTCGCGCCGTGATGTCGAACGTGCCTTTGGTGCAGAACCTGGGCGCCGGCTGGATCGCGCCCGGTTTCGCCGAGTATCTCGTCCCTCCCGGCTGGTCCATCAGCACGGAAGCAGCCGCCTACCTGCTCTTCCCCATTCTGGCGCGCCTCGCCCTGTTCCGCTCACCGGGCCTGTCCGCCGCGGCTCTCGTCGTGGCCTGGCTGGCCCTGTTCGCGCTCAGCATCCTGCCCCGTGAATGGCTGCTTCAAGACGAGCATTCGGCTCCTCTGGACATAAGTTCCGGCGACACGCTTTGGCCTGTCCTGCGCTGCTTGGCCGGCTTCACGGTCGGCCTTTGCCTCCAGCGCGCGGCGACGTTGCTGGAAGCCCGACGACGCTGGCCGGCGATGGACCTCGTTTTGCTCGGCACCGTGGCCGGCCTCTGGCTCGTCCCGGATGCCGATTTTCCCATCGTCTCTGTCTTCCCGCTGCTCATCTTGCAGCTATGCACCGACCGCTCTCCCATGGCGCAGCTTCTCGGCTCAGCCGTGCCGCATCGTCTCGGCCAGTGGTCCTATGCGATCTACCTGCTTCACTGGCCTGCACTGAGCCTGCTGCCACCGATCTTCGCGTGCCTTGGCCGCTTCCACATGCCGCATGCCCAAGCGGCGTCATTGTTTCTGTTGGCGGCCATCATCGTCGGCGCCTCCGCCCTGATTTTCAACCTCGTCGAGAGACCGGCCAGGAGCCTGATCCGGCGCTGGCTCAACGAGCGTCGCACACCCATCGGCATGGAGCCGAGCGCGCCCTAGGCGTTGGCCACGCCGTAGCTTGCTGCGGCGGCAGGGCGGCGGCATAGAGACGGGCTAATTTCAAGGCCGGAGCCTGCCCATGCCCGAGATCACCCTGCCCGACGGCTCGGTTCGCCGCTTCGAGGCTGCGGTGACCGGGACCGACATCGCGGCCGACATCGGCCCCGGCCTGGCCCGCGCGGCGCTGGCGATGAGGGTGGACGGACAGCTACGCGACCTGTCGCACAGCATCGACCGCAATGCCTCCGTCGTATTCATCACCCGCCGCGACCCGGACGCGCTGCCGATGATACGTCACGACGCCGCCCACGTGCTGGCCGAGGCGGTGCAGTCGCTCTATCCCGGCACCCAGGTGACCATCGGCCCGCCGATCGAAAACGGCTTCTACTACGACTTCGCCCGCAACGAGCCGTTCCGGCCGGAGGACTTTCCGGCCATCGAGGCCCGCATGCGCGAGATCGTCGTCCGCAACGCGCCGTTCGTGCGGGAGGAATGGGACCGTGACGAGGCGATCGCCTTTTTCGAGAACCGCGGCGAGCGTTACAAGGCCGAGTTGATCCGCGACCTGCCCGGCACCGAGACCATCAGCATCTATCGCCAGGGCGAGTGGCTGGATCTGTGCCGCGGCCCGCACATGCGCGGCACCGGCGACGTCGGCACCGCCTTCAAGCTGATGAAGGTGGCCGGCGCCTATTGGCGCGGCGACCATCGCAATGCCATGTTGACGCGCATCTACGGCACCGCCTGGCGCGACCAGAAGGAGCTGGACGCGCATCTCCACCAGCTGGAGGAGGCCGAACGCCGCGATCATCGCAAGATCGGCCGGGAGATGGATCTGTTCCACATCCAGGAGGAAGCGGTCGGCAGCATCTTCTGGCATCCGAGAGGCTGGCATCTCTACCGCACGGTGGAAACCTACATGCGCCGCCGCCTCGATGCGCATGGCTATCAGGAAGTGCGCACCCCGCAATTGGTGGATCGCGTACTGTGGGAGCGCAGCGGCCATTGGGAGAGCTACCGCGAACACATGTTCATCGCCCGGGTGGAGGACGAGGACAAGAGCCTGGCGCTCAAGCCGATGAACTGCCCGTGCCACGTGCAGATCTTCAACCACGGCCTGCGCAGCTATCGCGAACTGCCGTTGCGGATGGCGGAGTTCGGCGCCTGCCACCGCTACGAGCCCTCCGGCGCGCTGCACGGAATAATGCGCGTGCGCGGCTTCACCCAAGACGACGCGCACATCTTCTGCACCGAGGCGCAGGTGCCGCCCGAGACCGCCGCCTTCGTGGCCCTGCTGCGGTCCGTCTACGCGGATTTCGGCTTCCCCGAGTTCCGCATCAAGTTCGCCGACCGCCCCACTGCGCGGGCAGGCAGCGAGGACACCTGGGACCGCGCCGAGGCTGCGCTGCGCGAGGCGTGCCGGCTCGCCGGCGTGGAGTACGAGCTGAACCCGGGCGAGGGTGCCTTCTACGGCCCCAAGCTGGAATTCGTGCTGCGCGACGCCATCGGCCGCGACTGGCAATGCGGCACGCTGCAGGTGGATTACGTGCTGCCGGAGCGCCTGGACGCGGAGTATGTGGGCGAGGACAGCGCACGCCATCGGCCGGTGATGCTGCACCGCGCCATCCTGGGCAGCTTCGAGCGGTTCCTCGGCATTCTCATCGAGCAATATGCCGGCCGTTTCCCGCTCTGGCTGGCGCCGGTGCAGATCGTGGCGGCTTCGATCGTCTCGGATGCCGCCGACTACGCCGAGGAGGTGGCTGCTGCCCTGCGCGCCGCCGGGTTGCAGGCGGAGGCCGATACGCGGAATCAGAAGATCAACGCCAAGGTGCGCGACCACAGCCTGGCCCACGTCCCCGTGCTGGCCGTGGTCGGCCGGCGAGAGGCCGAACAGCGCAGCGTGGCCCTGCGCCGGCTGGGCAGCGATGGACAGGAGGTGCTGCCGCTCGACCAGGCGGTCGCCATGCTGCAGCTGGAAGCCGAGGCGCCGGACATACGCCGCCGCATCGCCGTTGCCTGACAGTCCCGCCACGATCCGGACGTTCCGGACCGGCGACATGGGTCTGATCGCGGCCCGCCAATCGATCCTCTACGCCGAGACGCAGGGCTGGGGACGCGGCCTGGAGGCCAATGTCTGTCAGACTGCTGCCGATTTCCTTCGCTGCTTCAAGCCCGCGCGCGAGCAATGCTGGGTCGCCGAACGGGACGGCCGGATGGCCGGCTCGATTGTCCTCACCGACGAGGGCGGCGGGCTGGCGCGCCTGCGGCTTCTGTATGTCGAGCCATTTGCCCAAGGCCATGGCCTTGGGCACAGGCTGGTCGGGACCTGCGTCGGCTTCGCCCGGCAAACCGGTTACGACGCCGTCACGTTATGGACGCATACAATCCTGGCCGGCGCGCGGCGCCTGTACGTGGCGCACGGTTTCGTGTTGGCCGACACGGCGATGCACGCCACCTTCGGTGTGCCGATACAGGGCGAGACCTGGCGGCTCGACCTTCGTGGCTCCGCTTCGGCAAACTGCCCGTAGGGTGAGCTTCAGCCTACCGCGGGGCGGGCGGATGCACAGGCAGCCCGTTATCGCAGCTTGCGCAGCACACGTCCCGCAGTTTGGCGCACGCTCTGCGCGGCGCGGCTGCCCCAGGAATAGCGGGATACGATGTAGCGCGGGGTGATCTGGCCGCCGAAGCCGGTGAAGAACAGGCGGCTGCCCGGTGTGCCCACGCCGTCGAAGTCGAAGACAACCCCACGGGCATGCGCGTCGCGTATGGCATGCCAGATCAGCAGGCTTATCGCACCATTATCCGATGTGGGCGCCCGCGTCGCCAGCAAGTAGTAGGCCGCCCGGTGGTCCCAGACGATGAAGACCGCCGCTTCCACCACACCGCCAGGATCCCGGGCCACAAAGAACCGGCCGCTGTCATGGGCCAGCGCGGCCGCACAGACTTGCGCCATGCGCGGCGCCGTGTTGACCAGGCTGCGAAGGCGAAGGTTCGCCTCGTAGATGGCCGCGAATACGTCCGGATCGATCGCGCTGTCCACGGCATAGCGCTCGCCGGCGCGCCGGATTACGTTGCGCGTCTTGTCGCGCATCGCACGCCAGATGGCGTCCTCCGGCTGCGGCGCGATCTCGAAGGTGAACTGGACGCCGGTGGTATAGCCGGCTTCGTCGAACGCGAACGTGTCGGCGATCTGGCGCCCGAGCTTGTGGTGAAAGCCGGCGAAGCCCTCGAGGCGGCGGGTCAGCAGACGTGTGATCTCGATGTGGCGGACCGTCGCCTCCGCGCCCGGCCCTACTCCCAGGTCGATCGCCCAACCGAGCGAGTGGGTCATCTCCGGCATCGTGCACACGCGGTAGCCTGGCCATTCCCGCACGACTACGTAGGGCAGGCGGGCGACGGCGCCCCCTGTCCTGACCTCGATTTCCTCGTAGCGCCCACTCGTCGCGACGTCGAGCCACCACCGATTGTGGAAGATCATCGGCACCAAAGGATCGTCCGCCGGCTGAGGATCACTCAGAACCGGCAAGTCCGGCGCTAAATTCGTGGCCATGATCTTAGCCTTTTACTGATGAAATGTGGCTTATCTTGGTCAGCGGCCGACGACGCCCCATCTGACGAGGCCGGCGACGAGAAGTTTCCTTGATCGGAACAGCGCTAAGCGCCACAAGAGTGGGCTGACAAGAAAGCCGGGCGTTTCAACGGCCATAGGAGAGTACAATAGCCAGAGGACCAGTGCCAGCGTCGCCAACCCGCGACGGACCACGCGTGAACGAGGAGATACGCGTCCCCCAGGTTCGCCTGATCGATCATGAGGGGGAGATGCAGGGTGTCATGTCTGCCCGCGATGCGCTCTTGCGCGCATACGCCGTGGGGCTCGACTTGCTGGAGATCAGCCCCAATGCGGACCCGCCGGTGTGCAAGATCCTCGACTTCGGCAAGTTTAAATATGAGCAGCAGAAAAAGAAGAACGAGGCCAAGAAGAAGCAGCGCGTCATCGAGATCAAGGAAGTCAAGGTTCGTCCGAACATCGATGAGAACGATTATCAGGTGAAGCTGCGCTCGATGAAGAGCTTCATCGAGGAAGGCGACAAGGTAAAGGTGACGCTTCGCTTCCGGGGCCGGGAGATGGCCCATCAGGACATTGGCGTGAAAGTGCTGGAGCGCATACGCGGCGATCTCGAGACCGCCACCAAGGTGGAGCAGATGCCGCGCATGGAAATGCGCCAAATGGTGATGGTCCTCAGCCCGAAATAACGGCGCACGGAACGCGGGACGACACCCCGGGTGCCGGGGACGATCGTGGTCGCACACGGCTGCTGACGCACCTGGCCGGGCTTGTCCCGGCCACCCGACGCGATGTGCTACGGCGTAGCTTGACGCAAGCTTAGCCAGACAAGGGATCCCGCCACGTCGTCGGGTGGCCGCGGGGTGGCCGGAACGAGCCCGGCCGGGTGGACCTATGTCATGAATGCCAGCAGGTCGGCATTCAGCCGGTCCCGCTCGGTGTAAAACAGCCCGTGCGGCGCTCCGGCGTACACCTTCAGCTCGGCATGCGGCACCAGCTTGATTGCTTTTTCGGCAGATATGGTGAGCGGCACAGTAGCATCCGCGTCGCCGTGGATGATCAGCGTTGGCACCGTGAGCGCTTTCATATCGGCCCGGAAATCGGTTGCCGAGAACGCGCGGACGCAATCGATCGTGGCCTTGGGCGAACCCAGCATGGCCAGGTTCTGCGACCACTGCAGCAGATCGCTGCTGATCGAGAAGGTCAGCGGGCCCACGCCGTAGAATTGCTTGCCGAAGCTGGCCAGGAAACCAGGCCGATCCTTCTGCAGACCTTCGATGATCTGATCGAACACGCCGCCGTCCACGCCGTCGGGGTTGGAGGCGTCCTTCAGCATGTACGGTGTCACGGCGGCCACCAGCACCGCGCGTGCGATGCGATGCGTGCCGTGGCGCGCGACGTAGCGCGCCACCTCGCCGCCGCCCATCGAGAAGCCGACGAGGGTGACACCGGTCAGGTCCAGCTGCTCCAGCAACGCCGCTAGGTCGCCCGCAAGCGTGTCGTAGTCGTAGCCGCCCCAGGGCTGTGCCGAGCGCCCGAAACCACGCCGGTCATAGGTGACCACGCGGTGGCCGTGGCTGGCCAAGTGGACGGACTGGTATTCCCACATCTCGCCGTCCAGCGGCCAGCCGTGGATCAGCACCACCGGCGACCCGCTGCCCCAATCGTTGTAGTGTATCTTGGTGCCGTCTTGGGCGTCGATGAAGGGCATGGGCTGCTCCGGTTTCTTCATGCGGCAAACGGTGTGGGAAGCTGCGCGGTTTCTTGGTCGGCGTATGGGTGTCGCGGCATGGTCGTCGATAGGCGAATCAGCGCGAGCAAAACATGGGCTCAGGCATGTTCACCGCCTGGGCGATTGCAGCCAGACGTTGCGTGCTGCAAGTAGTCGCCGGTTACGTCGTGCCCCCGGCCGGCGCACCATAAGAGTAGGCCGCTGCATCCCAACGCTCGAAAGCACCCATCCAGCGCTATCGGGGCGCGTGCGCTGCATTGTCTGTGCCTCAATGACAAGCTGGCATCGAGCGGGGAGCGGATGCCAGTCTGGCAGACGCCAAAAAGACGGAGTCCCACTTCGCGCCCGCCTGCTCGGTCAAGTTGGTAAACCCGGCGAGGGCAGTGCCCAGACCGTTCAGCAGCCCGGTGGCGGTGCCGGATTGTGCGACACCCGGCTGCAGCACCAGGGTGTCCGCCACCGATGAATTGGCCACCACGCGACCCTCGAACACGGCGCCGTATCTCATCAGGCCCGATGGCGTCCTGACCTCACCGTAGCACCCCGTGAGAGACAACCCTCCTGGTGCGGCGCTGGCCCAGCCGGCTCTGCGCGAACAGCGCCTGGAGCTGATCGGATCAGAACGTCACCTTCACTCCGCCGTAGCCTGCAATGGGCTCGCCGGGGCTGGCAACGCGTGGGTCGCTGACGCCGCCGGGTACGTTGGGGAAGGGCACTTCGCCGACCGGACCGTAGGTACCATAGGTGTCGTAGCGCCGGTCGGTCAGGTTCTGGATGATGCCGAACAGGGTGACGTTTTTGGTCACGCGATAGCTGGTATCGAAGTTCAGCACGACGTAGCCGCCCACCGACTTGCCCAGATTAGCCTCGTCGCCAAAACGCTCCTGATCGCTGGCAAGCACTGCGTTGCCGCCGACGGTCCAGCGGTCGGTGACTTTGTATTCCAGAACGGCGGTGCCGCGGTGCCGCGGAATGCCTGGAATACGGTCGCCCGGCACGACGTGCTCGTTGCCGAGGGCGTCGGTAAACGGATTGCTGGCGCTGCTGAGCGTCAGGTAGGACTGGAACGTCGCATCGGTGTAGGCGTAGCCGAGCACGGCGTGCAGCCGCGACGTGTCGAAACGCAGGTTGGCCTCGGCACCCTGGCGCAGCGTTGCCCCGTCATTGGAGTAGTAGGCGAGGTTCTGGTTGCCGAGTGCGCTTTGGTAGATGAGGTCATCGTGATTTTTCGTGTGGTAGTAGTCGGCGCTCCACGAGAACCGTCCGCCGTACAGATCGGCCAGCCGCCCACGCAGGCCGGCTTCGAACGTGCGCGCCACAACCTGCTTTAGGTTTGGGTCGCCGATGAAGAAGTTGAGCAGTGAACAAGGATTGGCTGCACTGCTGCAGGAAAGTTCGGTAGGCGTCGGCGCGCGGTTGGCTTCGGTGTAGCTGCCGTAAGCCTGCAGCGCCGGCATGATTTGGTATGTCAGCCCGGCGCTGGGATTGAACCGGTTGTAGGTGTGCTGGCCGTTCAGCACGGTGCCGAGCTTGTCATGCAGGTCGATCTCGGCGTTGTTGAAGCGGCCGTTGAGCGACAGGTCGAGCCCGGTCGTAAGAGTCAGCACGTCGGCGAGGAATAACCCGTAATAGCGCGTTTCGGTCGCCACTTTCACCGGCTGGATGCCCTCGCTGGCCTGCACCTGGGTCACCTCCGGCGGCCCGACGAACAGCTGCGTGCCGTCGTTGGTGAAGCCGCCGATGAGGGTCTCGGCGTTGAACACCGAGTCCGATCCGTCGAAGCTGCCGCCGACCACGAAATGGTTCTTGTGGCCGAACACCGCGTCGTCGTTGGTGAATTGGGCCGAGGCGCCGTAGCTATGCGCCTGCAGACCTTCCAGCACCAGGTTCGAATAGACGCCGCCGTTCAGAAAATCCTTGACGATGACGCCGCCATACGTGGTGATCTTCGACCCGTCGTCGTTGCACAGTGCGCCACTGCCATCGTCGCACGGGTCAGAATCGGCGGTGGCGCCGTTGGTCACGCGCTGGGTCAGGTTCTGGAAATACGCGACGCCCTGCAGCGAGGTGGTGTCGTTGAGCGCGTAGGAGCCGTTCAGGTTCACGCTGACGTATTTGTTGAAAACCGTGTTTGGTCCGGTGAAGATGCCCGACGGATCGGCGTACAATTCCTGCACCGGCGAGGCGCCTGGGTTGCCCAACGTATTGTCGGCCGCATTTATCGCAAGGTGGATTTCGGCCCCGTCGTGCCGCCAGCCGAGATCGGTGTAGAGACGGTACACGTCCGAGGACTGGGTTTGGCGGTAGCCGCCGTCATGAGTGACCTCGCCAGCGCCGTAGATCGCGAAGTCGCCGAACTGCCGGCCGTATTCCAGGATAGCGGATTTGCGGTCGAACGAGCCGCCATACGCCGTAGCATCCCCGCCCTGGAACGAAAAACCATTCTTCATCTGGATGTTGACCGAGCCGCCAAGCGCGTTAAGGCCGAATACCGGGTTGGACGCCTCCACGTTCACGGTGTCGATGGCGATCGATGGGATCAGGTCCCAGTTTACGGTGTCGCCGAACGGATCGTTGAACCTGGCGCCATTCACGTAAACGGCGAGGCCCTGCGAGGTGCCGGCGACCGGCGAGGCGGTGAAGCCGCGGAACAGGATGTCCGGCTGAAACAAATTGCCGGAGGTGTCGTTGATCGTGGCGCTGGGGATGTTGTCGAGGATAGCGCCGGTCAGCGAGGGCACGCCGGTCCGGTCGATTTGCTGGCTGCCCAAAACCTGCGTTGCCTGCGGCACCGAACCGCGATCGACGCCCGAGCCAAGCAGGGGCGTTGTCGCGACCACGTCCACATCCGGCACCGCGATGGTGCCCGTGGGGGCGCTGGCAAGCTGGGCCAAGGCTGTGGCGGGGCAGGCTGCGGCGCAAAGCAGGATCGGCAGGGTGACGGGGTAGCGCACGACTGTGCTTCTCCAAGTCGAGAGTGGCCGTTTAGCCTGACAGAAAGCTGACTAAGATGATACTTTCGTGTCAGCGCGCTTTCATCGCCCTGTCTGTTGCCGATCGGCGCGATAACGTCGAAAGGTTCCGGGCTGCACGAGCGAACAGCTCTAGGATAGGCTGGAGTTGAAGTGATCGCGGCCATCGAGGTGCAGTCCAGGTCGATCGCACGTGTGCCGTCGTCGTTGGGCGTGGACAGGCCGATGCGGGGCGGTGCCGCCTCGTTCTGCCTGCACGGCGCGGTCGTCGTGCTCCTGTGTCAATTTGTGTGGGCGGTGCGGCCGCCGGTGCCG
The DNA here is from genome assembly GCA_964250925.1 of uncultured Acetobacteraceae bacterium. Taxonomy (GTDB): domain Bacteria; phylum Pseudomonadota; class Alphaproteobacteria; order Acetobacterales; family Acetobacteraceae; genus BOG-908. Next base: position 22,616 of record CAXUHU010000019.1, on the reverse strand, counting down.
GACACGCCAGCCGTGGCGACAGTGGTGTTCGAATCACCGGCCGGAACGGATGCCTCGGCTGTCGTCACTCTGCCGGCCGCCATGATCCCGGCAGCACAGATGGCCGAGCGGGAGGCCGTGATCGTTTTGTCGCCGCCGGGCAGCATTGGTCCGGCAATCCCGCGCCGGCCGAGACGGGTATCGCGGCGCCCTGTCCCGGCGGAACGCCCAACCACGCCATCTACGGAACGCCGCCCCACCCCGCTGGCAGCCGGGGCGCCCCAGCCGGCCGTTCCGGACGCCAAGACGGCAACGGCTCCGCTCGGCGCTCGGCAGACCACGCCTGATGCCGACGCGCTCGCCGGCTTCACAGGGCTGGTGCAGCGCGCGGTACAGGCCGCCGCCGCCTACCCGCCGGTCGCACGCCGGATGAACCAGCAGGGGCGTGTGCAGGTCAGATTCGATTACGAAGACGGCACGGTGTCCGCGATTGCGATTGCGGAGGCGAGCGCGTCGGCGATGCTGGACCGCGCAGCCCTGGCGGCGGTGCGCAATGCCGCCTACCCGCACGCACCCGGTTCGGTGGCGCATCGCCGGCTCACCCTCGTCGTCTGGGTGGATTTCAGCCTCCGGCCCGACGATTGATCGGCGACCATGTCCTCAGGCGCGGCTTGCGCTCGCCTGCCCGGCATCAACGTCGTCTGATGACGGTATTCCTACTTCGATCACGTTGCCGGAGCCGGGTGTAAACGCTGCATGTCCGCCGTGGCTGCGCGCCACCTCGCGCACGATAGACAGGCCTAGGCCGGTACCTGGCGACGCCGCTACCGCCTTGCGAAACCGTTCGAACATGACGGCACGCAACGCCTCAGGAACGCCATCACCCTCGTCGCCAACCTGCAAGGTGTGCATCGCGCCCGCGTATCCGGTCAACGTGACCGTGCCCCTGCCATGGACAACGGCGTTCTCCAGCAGGTTGCACAGCATGTCGCGGAGATCGTCGGTACGGCCGAGAACCGGCATGCTTTCGGGGAGGTCCAGGGCCAGCGTTCGCCCTGCTGCCTCGGCGATCGGCAGGACAACCCCGGCCGCCTCACGCGCGACGCGGGCCAGGTTCAGCACATGCCTGTCCCGCCCGGGGCCGGCCCCAACGGCTTGCTTGCGCGCCAGGTCGAGAAGCTGGGCGACGAGGCGCGTCATGTGGCGCACATCCTGGTCGATGGCCGGCCAATCCGGCGCCGCGTGGCCCTGCTGCGCGCGGGCGCGCTGCAGGCGCAGGCCTAGGACAGCAAGCGGTGTCCGCAGCTCGTGGGCCGCATCGGCCGTAAATTGCCGCTCCGCCTCGTAGGCCATCTCCAGCCGGTCGAGCGCGCCGTTCACCGCGCCGACAAGGGGCCGCATCTCAGTGGGCAGCAACTCGGCCGAAATCCGTGCGCCGGGGTGGGCAGGGCCGATACGGCCCGCCTCATGCGATGCGCGCGACAGAGGGGCCAGGCTCCAAGCGCTGACGAGCCAGATCAGCGCCGCCACCGCCAGTCCGAAAGACGCCAGTACCAGCCCGTCCTGGTAGGGTTCGCGTTGCAAGATGCCGAGGATGCCGTGGCTGCGCGCCACGGCCGCGACCAACTGGTCGAGCACGCTCGATAACGCCAGCGCGCAGACGAGAACCAACAACATCGCACCGGCCAGACGGCAACGCAGGCTGCCGAACCGGTCGGCCAGCGATCCGTGGCCGGCCATCAGGCTGCCTTTATCGCGCCAGCGCTCGCGTCGAGCTGATCCCCGCACATCAGTATCGGTGTTGCCCACAGCATCACGAGAGCCGATACCCGATGCCGCGCAGTGTTTCGATCCGCACGCGCGAGCCGGCGGCCACAAGTTTGCGCCGCAGGCGCGACACCGTAGCCTCTATGGCGTTTGCGGTTACGTTAGCGTCGAAAGCGTAGAGCCGGTCGGCCAGCACGTCACGGACCACGGCGCGGTTACCCGTGCGGACCAACTCCTCGAACAGGCTGGCTTCGCGGGGCGTGAGGTCGAGCGCTCGCCCGTCATGGCAGGCAAGCCTCGTCGCCGTATCGAAGATGAGATCCTCATAGACGTGCACCGGTTTCTGGCGGGTGCCGGGCCGGCGCAATACGGCACGGATGCGGGCGTCGAGCTCGGCCACGTCCACCGGCTTCAGGATGTAGTCGTCCGCCCCAGCGTCGAGACCGGCGACACGGGCCTGCACTCCGTCGCGGGCCGTCAAGATCAACACAGGAAGGTCGGCGCGCGAGCTTGTGCGCAAGGCCTGTAAAACGTCCATCCCGTCGGTATCCGGCAGGCCGAGATCGAGGACCACGGCATCGTAATGCGCAATCGCAACGGCGTTGATGGCTTCGGTCCCGGTCGACGCAGGATGTGCGGCAAACCCGCGCTCGCGAAGATGCGCAAGGATGAGGGCCTGTAGGGGAAGGCTGTCCTCCACGAGGAGAATTCTCAAGGCGTGCTTCCGAAGGCTACGATCCGTGCTCTCCTGGCGAGCGCATGTCTGTCAAGCACGAACGCGACGGCGTGAAACGGCCAATGCGAAGCCACGTGAAGACGATCGAGCAAGACACCCACTACCAGCCCAGGTAGGGATGTCCTGATCGGACCGGCTGAGCTAGTCGTCGTCCTGGTTGACGGGGTGCGCGAAGCGGTCGGTAAAATCCGACGGAGGGCGTATGGCGGATTCGCCTGGGTAGGCCCGCTTGAAGCCGGTCGCCTCATACCAGTCCAGATGGTTCAGGGTGACAGGATCCTGCGAGTCGGCCTTGGTCGTCTTGCCGGCAAACATCTTCGCCTTGGTCTCCTTCCAGGCCTTTTCCATGACGCCCATCGGTGCGCCGCTCTGCATCACGCCCTGATCAAGCGGAACCTGGTTCGGTACACGGTCCCAAGGGACAAAGTTGGGCGTGTTGGTGAAGTCGGTGGTCATTGGCGAGGCGATGAGGTCGAACTGGCTGAGCGGCGCCAGACCAAGGATCTGTTCGATCGTGCGGGTCATGTTGACCTGCGTGTAGTTGGTGTGGTCGGTCGGTCCGTATTGCACCGTGTAGGGGCTGACCACATAGCCGGGGCTGCGGTGACCATCGACGTGATCGACGCCGTTCTGCGCGTCGTCCTCCTCGATGAAAATTGCCGAGTCCTTCCATACCGCACTGTGGCTTATGATGTCGATCATCCGCCCGACAGCCAGGTCATTATCCGCCTGCTCGGCGTTCACCGTCGGCGGCCCGCCGGTGTGGTCGTCCATGATCCACAGAACGCTCAGCGCCGGAACCGTGCCGTTGGCCAGGTCCTGCCGGTAATCCTGTAGCCAGACATCCACGCGCCACTGGTCGGGGATGTTCAAGTCGAACGGTGGGAAGTTCTTGACGAGGTGGTTGGATACGATGGGAACGGACGATGCCGCCACCTGTGCATACTGGTATTTGAGCGTGCTTTCCTGGCCGCGCTCGAACGCCAGCGCGTCGGCGTAGAGCTGCGACCAGTCGGGGTGGCCGAGCGGCGTTGGCCAGTACTCATTCTCGACATACTCGCCGTATATCTTGGTCGGCAGTCCCGCCGCGACGGACTCTTGGAACAGAAAACCATTTTTTGTGTAGGCAAGCGAGTCGCCGGCGTTGCCGCCAGGGTAGCTGCGCACCCAGTCCGGCGCTTGGATATCGTCCTGGTAGGGTGCCAGAGACTCGATGATCCATTGGTGCCCGTCGGCCGATTGGCGGCTCGGGTCGTAGAAGTTGTCGAGCAAGGGGAAGCGCTGTATCCACGTGTGCGCGTTCGGCGTGTCCTGGCCGCCAAAGACGGCGAGTTGCGCGTCGCCGTTGCCGGCCGGGACGTCGCCTAGGATCTGGTCGTAGGTGCGGTTCTCGCGAATAATCAGGAACACGTGCTTGATCAGGGACGGGTCGCCGATGTGGGCGGGGATCGCGACCGGCGGCGTGGTATAGGACCCGCCGCTGGCAGACTGGATGTTCGCCCTCAGGTCCCAATGGTTGTTGTGGTGCACCTGCTGGGTCAGCATAGCGAGGTGCGCAGCGCTCGGCAGCGCCACGATGCTGACCGTGCCTGTGTCCTGGTGCGTGTTGTAGCCGGTGACGTTGTAGTATGTACCGAACGAGCCGAGCGTGCCGATGCCCTTGTCGTTGGCGACGATCATCTGGTTATGCGCCTTGTCCAGCACCACAGAGGCTGGGGCGTAAGCGACCGGAATGAGACCCATGAGCGGCTGCTTGAGCGTGCCCGTGAGATCGACGACCGCAATCGCGTTCGCGTTGTAGAGTGCAACATAGGCGGTGCCCGTGATCTGGTCCACCGCGATCGCGGTGGGCGCTGTCCCGTAGGCGTGCCCGGTCTTCCCGGGAATTGCGACCGGCGGGCCGAGGTTGATCGTGCGCGTCACGGTGCGTGAGGCCGGGTCGATGACCGAGAGCGTGTCGCTGTAGGTGTTCGAGACGAGCAGGGACTTGCCGTAGAGCGCCATGCCGGTCGGGTGCAGCCCCACCGGTATGCTGCCCACAACCTTGAAGCTGTCCGTGTTGACGACGGAAACAGTGCCGGTGACCGCGGAACCGTTGACGGCGTCGGCCACGATCGGGGTGCCGGCAGACAACACCTGGAAGTCACTGCGCAACGCGGGGCGGCCGCCCTCGTTGCTGACATAGGCCAGGTGGCCGTCGAGCAGCAGGCTGTTCGGTGCGTTGCCGACGCGGATCTGTGGACCCATCACCGGGCTGGGTTGGGTAAGGTCGAACGCCGCGAGCGTGTTGTTCTGGTTCAGCAGCGCATAGGCCGTGCGGCCGTCCTTGGCGATGGCGACGCTGCCCGGGTAGGAGGTGCTCGGCGTATAGAGCGTGCCGCACGGCTCGCCGTAGTCGCCGATCGGGCTGTTGGGAAAACACGTGATGAACGACGGGTCGGGCGGAACCGAGATGTGCGCGTAGTCGCTGAGCAGGCCGCCCGTGCCGACGTTGGCGAGCGTCACGTAGCTGTTGTCCTGGCTGAACATCAGATACTTTCCGTCAGCCGAGTACGCGATCCCACCATACGTGCCGCTGCTGTCCTGGAACGGCAGGTAGCGCTGCAGCACCTCGCCCGTCAGCGTGTCGAACACGATTACCGGCGCTGAAGCTCCCATGGTCAGTACGGCAGCGACGTGGAGCCGCGGATCTGGATGAACCGCCACCGCCTTCGCGCGCACCTCGATACCAAGGTTCACCTGTGTGCCCGCAGGCGTGATCACCTGCCCGTTCGACACGACATAAGACCCGTTGGGCTGCAGGCCGACCGTGTAGGTGGGGAAAAGCTCCGAAGCCGCGGACACGCAAGGAACGCCCAATCCGGCGAGCAGCAGCCCGGCAAGGGGGCGTAAGCGGTGCTGACGCGACATGGTGCTCGTCTCCGTTAGAAATCAGACAGTATGGTGAGAGCAACCGCGTGTAAAATCAGTACCGGCGCGGTTACCGTTTTGTTAAACTAACACTGTATTACCGCTTAGCTATCTAGAGAACGCCAACACCAAATTCTCGTCAGCTCCTTGTCAGACTAGATCAGTTCGTTAGATATGCATCCTCGTCCAGCAATTCTTGCAAGGCACCCAGCCAGGGTTGGTAGCGGCGCCAGCGCCCGACCGAGTGGCGGTTAATCGGCTGGCGCGCCTGCCAGCGGCTCGCCGTCTTCAATACCCGCGGGTTGCGTTCGGGATGCAGGCAGCGATCGTCCCATCTCAGGCCGCATGCGGCGACGACGCGCCGGATGGCGGGCTCCGGCGCCTGCGTCAGCGCATCGTAGTCGATCTCGACGAAGCGGTTTGGCGGCAGCACGCGGCGCCAATGGTCCATCAGCCGCGCATAGGCTCGCAGGTAGGCGACCAGGTCGGCGCCGCCCGTGGGCAGGGCCAAGTGCGGGCTGAAATGCGTTTGGTGTATGGACAGTGCAATGTCGATCGCCGGCCGCCGGCAGTGCACGATGGTGGCGCGGGGCAACGCCGCGTGGATCAGCCCGGCCCATAGAAAGTTGAACGGCATCTTGTCCGTGACCCGCGCTGCTTGCGGCCCGATACTGCGCAGTACCCCGAGGTAATCGGCCGCCGCCCCGGCGAGGAACGGCGTCCCGGTGAGCCACCCGCCGCCGCCGAGCCATGCCGACCCCCGCTCGTTCCAAAAGTTCAGCTCTCCGCCGCCGAACACGTCGGGGTGGCTGGAGAGGATCTGCTCGACCAACGTGGTGCCCGAGCGCGGCATGCCGACGATCACCAGCGGGGTAGGGTCGCCGGTGGCGCCATGGGCGGACGCCAACGCATCGGCCGTAAACGTGGCGACCAGCCGATCCACCCCGGCGTCGAAAGCCGCCGCGTCGAAGGAAGCGATGCGGCGTCGTATGCCGTCGGCCGTGTCGAAGTGATGCATGGCCAGCGCCGGGTCGCCAAGGTCGGCGGCCGCCTTGCCGCGCGCAAGGTGGACGCGTAGCCGCTGCTCGTCTTGCAAACCCGGCAAGGCGAGTGCCGCGTCCATTCGGTCGGGCAGGTCGCCATCCGCCCGCGTGACGCGGCGGCAGCGGGCGAGGTCGTAGTAGCTGCCAGCCATCAACGGCGCCGCCGCCACCGCGCGCTCGAAGCAGGCGCGCGCTTCCTCAAAGCGACCGGATTCGGCCAGCATGTTGCCCAGCAAGTCCAGCGCCATCGCGTTGCCGCGATCCAGCGCCAGCAATTGCCGCAGCGCACGCTCCGCCTCCGCGTCCTTCTGTTCGGCCAGCAAGGCGCGCGCGCGGCCCAGCCGCCCGAAGCCGGTCTTGGAACCCGAGGAGGCAGCTCGCCGGAAGCAGCCGATCGCCTCGGCGCGATGGCCCAGGGTATAGACGGCCGCACCTGCCCGGAACCACGCTTCCGTCAGCGTGGGTCGCATTTCGGTCGCCCGGTCGTAGGCGATAACCGCGCCTGGAAGGTCGTTCGCCTTCTCCAGCGCGATGCCCAGTCGCAACCAGGCGTCGGCGTAGCGCGAGTTGCAGGCGACCGCCCGACGCAGCGCTTCGACCGCCTCTGCGATCAGGCCCGCTTCGAGACAGGCAAGGCCGAGGTCGTGCTGCAAAAGCGCGTTGAACGGATCGCAGTCGGCTGCAGCGCGCAGGTCGCGGACCGCGTCACCCGGTCGCCCGGCGCGCAGCGACGCCGCCGCGCGGCTTAACCTGGCGCCACTCATCGGCCAGCCGTCACTGCCATGGCTCCGTAATAGCTGGGGCGACGGTTTATTCCCCCGTCGGGCGATGTCGGGTCCACCATGCCGATGGGCGACCCGACCACACTCGCATAGCAGAAACTGCCGGTGAAGGTGGTCGTCGACAATAATGGCATGGCTTCGTTTCGAAGCCGCCGACCATCGGGCTGGAGCAGGCGCGTCCAGCCACCGGAGCGATGGACCGCCTTCGCCACGTGGTCGAAATTACCCGGCCCGGCGCGTGCAGCCTGTTCGCCGGCCGCACGGCGCCATTCACCGCCTCAAAGCCGTCCGGCTATCCGGATCGCACCTTGCTCGCTGGTGCCGCTCACGGACGCTCCGTTGTGGTGCCGCGCCGCGAGTTGTCCGCGGGGCTCAGTCCCGATTTTTGGGGATGTCCGTGCCGGTCTCGCCCGTGCCGACGCTGCCGCCCATCGTCGGACCCGTCGGTGCATGCATGCCCCGCGGGACCTTCCGTCCGTGGCGGCTGGTCTTGCCGGTTCCCGTGCTTCCGCTCGTCTCCGGGCCGGAAGGTGCATGCATGCCGCTCGGAGCGACAGGGCTTCCCGCGTCCGTGCCCGTCTGGCCGGTTCCGGTGCTGCCCCCGATATGGGTCGATTGATCGGTGGCCCCGCCGACTTGGGCACTTGCGGCTTCAGCGAACGTCGCGGCGGCAAAAAACGCGGCAGCCATGAGTAGGACGCGATGGAATGGCACTTTCGGTTCTCCGTAGGCGGTGGGGGCACGCATCGACATCGGCCTAGACCGAGACGGTGCCCTCGTCGGGCACTCGCCCGTTCGGGGTCATTCCGTTTACCGCATTGGGCAGGTGCTGGCTAAGCTGCGAGAGGAAGTCCTGCTGCGGCATGCCGGCTTGGCTGGCCATACTCTGGACGCGGTCCTGGCCCAGCACGCTCTGCAGCTGGTCGGGAGAGACCGGCTGGTTGGGGCCGTTGCCGACCCAGGACTGGGCGATGTGGCCTAGACCGGCTCCTTCGAACATTGAGATCAGGCCGCCTAAGCCGCCGCCCATCCCTGTCCCACCGGGCGCACCCATGCTCATTGCACCCTGCTGCCCGCCACTGCCGCCGAGCAGGCCCGACAGCACGCCCCCCATCGGCGACGTGCCGCCGCCGCCGCCCATCAGTCCGCCGAGAACCTGATCGAGTAATCCCATGGTCTGTATCCTTATGGTGTGGGTGTTGGCTGAATCAGTGAACCGCGCGCCGGCCCATGATCGCGTGATAAACGACCAGCACGACGATCGCGCCGACCACGGCCACGAACATGCTGTAAATATTCAGCCCGGTGACCGGGGCCGCACCCACCAGGGTGAACAGCCAGCCGCCGACCACGGCGCCGACGATGCCCAGCACGATGTCGATCATCAGGCCCTCACCGCTCTTGTTGACGATCTTGCTGCCGATGAAGCCCGCGATGAGGCCCAGAATGAGCCAGCCGATGATGGACATGGTGATTTCCTTCTAGAGGAGCGGATCGTGGCCGTACCAGCCCCGATCCGCTCGGATTAAGCGGTGTTAGCGGACGACCCGCTGGGACACCTGCAGGCGGCGCTGGACCGCGAGCGATCCGCCGATGGCCGCGGCGATCGCCCCCAGCAGCAAGTCGCCGAAGCCGGCGAACGCTGTTTTGGAGGCTGCCGCAGCACTCTCGTCGGCCGTGTTTTTCGCCGTCTGTAAGGCCTTCTCGCGCTCTTGCTTCAGCTTAGCCTCGTTGGTGTCGAACTGCCTCGCGGCGTCATCGGTGCTGATGTGCTGCTGGGCCGCCATGATGGCGATCACGCGCTGCTTGGCGGCCGGCGCGTCAGGGCCGCCCTTGGCGTACGTGACCAGGTTGGTCGCCACCTGCTTCTGCGCGTCCTGCGGCGTCATCGTCGCCGGGTCCGGGTCGGCTGGCTTGAGATAGCTTTGCGCTTGTTGCTGGACCATGTCGGGCGACACGCCGGCCGCCTGTGCGGCGTCCTTGATGCCGCTGCCCGCTGCCGAGGTGAGACCGCCCAGCGCGGAGAAGCCGCCGCCGATGATGCCGCCCACCGCGGAGGAGAGAAGATAGATCGTCAGCAGGGTGGCGATGCCCCAGGTGATGAGCCCGTGCAGCAGGCCGTCCCAGCGCAGTTCGATGCCTGCAAGCCAGGCCGAGACGAAGCCGCCGAAACCAAGTGCGATGATGCTGCTGACCACCCACCACACGCCCGCGCCGATACCGAAGCTGCTGGCATTGGGCGTGGATCCCGCGTTGACGTTGACGGTACCCAGGCCGATGCCGGCGCCGAGCATGCTGAGAAGCAGCTGGACCGTCACCACCAGGATCACCCCGCCGGATATCGCCGCCCAGGAAATTCGGCCGTGCGTGTGCGAGCCGCCGCCAGCCACGGTCGTAGTCGTCTCGAGCACGCCCGGGCCGCGGGCGATCGGATCGTTGTAATTGGTGGCTGACATGGATGTCTCCCGAGGCGGACGGCTCGGGATGCAGAGCGCATCCTGGCCGTGCCGCATGCTTCTGATTAGGTTCCCAGCGTGCGCGTCTTGGTGGACGCCGTGCTCTGGTCGCCCGGCACCTTGACGATCTCCACGTCCTCCCGGCGCACGGTGTCGCGCAACGTCTCCGTGCGGTCGCTTGCCTCCTTCTTGATGGCGATCTCCTCCTTGACCTGTGCCGTCTTGGAGACCACCGCCTCCTCCGCGGACTCGGACATCTCGATGGTCTTGTCGCTGAAGGAGTCGGTGACCGTCCGGCCATCGGTCACCGGGTGTCGCTCGATCGTCACGCGCTCGTCGTGCAGGCTGACCTTCTCCTCGACCGGCGTTTCGACGACGAATCGGCGAATGCGGGTCGTGCCGCGGTTCACCACCCGCTTTCCCACGACCAGGCTCTCCTCTGACAGCTGCAACGTTCCGTTGTCGGCTGTCCCGGCGGTTGGCGCTGGTGCCTTGGTCGCCATCGGCGCGCGAGTCGTCGTCGTAGCCTGGGTCAGCCCATACGTACCGGCCCGCTCGTCGATGTCGATCGGGTTGTGACGCTCGAGGATGTCCGTGACCTTCGCCACGTGCTCCTCGGGCACCTTCACCGATACGGCGTTGGATCCATTGCTCACGCTGCGATCGTAGACGGCCGTGTCGTGATCGGGCTCGCCGCCGAACAGGCTGGACCAAAAGCCGGTCCCCTCGGTCGTGCGGCCGGCCGGCTTGGCGGCGTTGCCTATGTAACTGCCCTCCTGGGCGTGCCGCTGGATTGCCGACTCCGGTACGGTCGCTTCCAACAAGTCGCGCACGGCCGTCTCGGCATGGGCCTGGGTGTCGTAGACGGCAACGATCGTCTGGTCTGTCATAATATCCCTGTCTTGGTGGTCTGTGGTGTCGAGAACCCGGTGCCGCTCGCGGCATCAGGCGGCGGCGGTTCGTGTCGCGTGACTGTGGCGATCTGCTCGCGGAGCCGCACCGTTTCGCGATGCACCTCTGTGCTACGGACCCGCCTGATCCGGACCTCCTCCTTCAGGATGAGGCGCCGTTCGACGACGACGACCTCCTCCATGACCGGGTAGACGGTGAAGTCGCCCTCCTCCCGAACCGCTGGCGTTGTATCGACGACGCGGCCGACGGCCACGCGCTCGACGTCGACGCGGTCGCGCACCAGCGGCACCTCGACCGCCTCGTCGCGCGACCGCGTCGTCGTCGCGATGCGGACGGTCTGGCCGCGAACGGTGCGCCGGGCGACGGCGATTTCCTCCTCGAGAAGTTCGACGATGGTTTCGGAAGACCCGCCGCTCGCCAGCGTCTGCTCGGCCAGCCGGTGCGGGTCGTTCACGACGGCACCGACGGCATCAGGGTCACGTCGAGATCGACCGGCGTATGCAGCGTGTTGGCGACCGGCGACCACATGCCCGCGTGGCTGACCATCGCCTTAAGGGCGTCGTGCGGCGCCGCCGCAAGAAGATGCACCTTCACCTTGATCGCCTCGAAGCCCGCCGGCGCGGGCTCGTGGCCTGTGCCGCCCCACAGCGGAGACACCGCCAGGTCGGCCTCGATCTCCAATACGAGGCCCTCGACGGCAATATTGCCGAGCACCGCGTTCGCGCGGATGCGGTCCGCGAGGCAATGGCCCAAGGTCGCGAGCAAGAGTTCCGAGGGCGACGCCTCCGGCTTGATGCCGGCCGTCCCGAACGCGGCATGAAGGTGCATCGGCCCGAGACGGCGCAGGTGGACCTGCGGCTGGGCCGCGCCCTCCGCGCTGACGCGGCACGTCAGCTTACGGTCCACGGGCGGCTCTAGAGGCTCGACCCAGCCGACAGCGGGTCCCGACGGCGAAATCAGCGCACGCCGCGCGGAATGCGCGATGGCGGGACGCCACGATCGGCAGGCCTACTCGCCCGCGACGCTGTCCCGCGTGCACGGTGCGGCGTGAATGGGCAGCTTTCCGACTGTCTGCACGACGAGCTTGCATAATCGCCACCTGCCCACCCGCCGGAGGCGAAAGCGACAACCATTCCTGCAAGCTGCCTTGCAGGAATGCCCGGGAACCGTTGCGCTCTCTGCGTCCTCCGCCCAACCAGCCGACCCGACGGTCGGTGGCGCGGCGGGAGGACGACCGCAAACGTGAGCGGCGCGAGGCTACGGCCGTATAACACAGCGTGGTCGAGGTATCCCTGGTCGGCCATGTCCACCGGCTCGACGGGTTGACGGCGTTGCCGAGCCGGCACCCCATGGCTGGATCCGGGCAGTCCAGCTCCGACGTGTTGTCTTGGCAGGGCATGGGCGCTTCGGTAACTTTGCCGCGCGTGACGGATGGGACGACGAGCGTTCCGCGTCGCCCTGCGAGATGCTTGGCAAGATGCTGGACTGGGACGACCTTCGCGTGTTCTTGGCCGTGGCACGGCATGGGACCCTGGCGGCGGCGGCCAGAGACTTGCGCGTAACCCAGTCGACGGTCGGCCGCCGACTGGGCACCCTGCAGTCCGCCGTCGGAGTGCGCCTTCTCCAGCGCACACCGGACGGTTACGTCCTCACCGCCGCGGGCAAGGCGATCCTGGAGCATGTCGAAAGGGTGGAGAGCGGTGCCCTGTCGGTCGAGCGCGCCATCAGCGGCCACGATGCGACGATGTCAGGCACCGTCCGCCTGACTAGCAGCCAGCTGATCACAAGCCACCTTGTTGCGCCCTGCGTGGCGGGGCTGCACGCCCGCAACCGCTCGATCACGATCGAGCTGTTGCCGACGCTTCCCGGTGACCCGCTGGCATCATTGGAAGCCGACGTGGCCGTCCAGCTGCAGGCGTTCCACCATCAGGACCTCGTCATCCGCAAGATCGGCTCGATCGCCTTCGGGCTGTATGGCTGCGTCGCCTACCTGGCCCGCTGCGGCATGCCCGATACGAACGGGGGCTGCGCCGGGCACCAGATCATCACCTCGCTGGACGACAGGGAGCTGACCGCCCAGGCGGCGTGGCTGTCGGAGCACGCCGGACGCGGCGAGGTGGTGCTGCGCAGCGACAGCTACGAGACGCAGCACTGGACGACGGCCTGCGGCGGAGGGCTCGCGATACTGCCGCGCTTCCGTGCCGATGCGGAACCGGCGCTACATCGGATCGGCACGCACGTTCCCGTCCCGAGCGCAGACATTTGGCTGGGTGTGCATAGGGAGAACCGCGATGTTCCCCGGGTGCGCGCCGTATTGGATTGCGTTGCAGAGGCGGTGCGCAGCCGCGCGTCGGTGCTGCATCCGGAAGGTTGAAGCCGAGAGCAACCTCGTGCGGACCGGAACAGTCGACGTGCGTAAACTGCTCGTTCCAACATATTCAGAGCGCGCTGACCGTTGACCGTCGGCCTGAATGCGCTCTGATCTTCGTTCAACAAAAACCAGAGCCCTGACCCGAGTCGTTTGCCTCTCTTCAAACAGGGGACAGTGCTACAAACCCAATACCGCTTGCACGAGCGCCGCTCCCTTTGCGTAAGGCGGATAGAATGTCTCGATCATGTCTCCGTCGCCCCGCACAAAGATGCCACGCGGGTTGGAGAACTCGCGGAAGCCCTCGATGCCGTGGTGGCGGCCCATGCCGCTGTTGCCGGAGCCGCCAAAGCCCATCGACGGCAGCGCGCTCTGCATGGCGCAGGTGTTGACGGCTGCACCACCTGAACTCGTCTGGTCCAGCACGTGGCTAGTGACAGCGTCGTCGTCGCCGAATATGTACAACCCGAGCGGCCGCTCGCCCGCATTGATCGACGCGATGGCGGAACTCAGGTCGTCATAGGCGACGACAGGGAGGATCGGACCGAAGATCTCCTCGTGCATGATGCGCAGATCCGGCGCGGGATCGATGACGAGCGAGATGGGCATGCGACGGCCGTCGCGGTCGGTTGCGCAGTTCTGCTCGAGCGTCACAATGCTGCTCTGGCGCTGGCGGGCCTCGTCCAGCAAGCCTTCCAGGCGGTCGAGGTGCCGGTCGGAGATGATGCCGGTGCACTCGCTGCCGCGGGCGTAGTCGGGTACTGCGTCAGCCATGAACGCGCGCGCATGGTCCACGAAGCTCTGCAACTCGGGGCGTGGGACCATAGCGTAGTCGACCGACACGCACATCTGGCCGCCCTTGATCATCTTGGTGCCCAGCACGGACTCCACGTTGCGCCGTGTGACCGAACCTGGGGTGAGGACGGCCGGGCACTTGCCGCCGAGTTCGAGTGTCACGGGGGTTAGATTCTGCGCGGCGGCGGCCATCACCAGGCGGCCCACCTCCGGATTGCCGGTGTAGAGCAGGTGGTCCCACGGCAGGGCCGAAAAGGCGCGGGCGAGATCGAGTCCGCCTTCGGCGACCGTGACCAGCGTGGGGTCGAACGTGGCCGCCACCATTTCGGCAAGCAGCGCGGCGCAGGCGGGCGTATATTCGGACGGCTTGACGATGACGCGGTTGCCGGCGGCCAGCATCTCCACCATCGGGCCCACGGAAAGGTCGAACGGGAAGTTCCACGGCACCATGTTGCCGACCACGCCCTTCGGCTGGTTCTGCACGTACGCGCGCGACGTGCCGAGCAGGGCAGGGTCGGTGTCGCGCGGCTGCGGCGCCATCCAGTCTTCCAGGTGTTCGGAGACGTAACGTGCACGGCCGAGCGGGCCGAGCACCTCGATAAGGTCTGAGGCGGGCACAGGATGGGTGCCGAAATCTTGTGCCAGGGCGACGCTTATGCGTTCGCGGTTGGCGGCCAGCATGCCCATCAGCGCGGCCAGGCGGTTGCGGCGTTCCTCCAGCGAGGGGTTGCGGTCGGCGGCGAAGGCTTCGCGTTGCGCCTGGAAGGCGGTTTTGAGTTTCGTGATTGCTGCGGCGTCGTTGGCCATTTTTGTACTCCCTCAGAAAGCAAGCAGTTCTTTTTTGAAAAAAAGAACCAAAAAACTTTTGGTCCTCTAGGCGTGCATTGCGGGAACGTCTGCGACAGCCGCGATAAAAGTTTTGCTTCTTTTTTCAAAAAAGAAGGCTCTGCCTTACTCCTTCATCATCGCCAACAGCGCCGTCCGCTCCTCCCGCACCGCCTCCGGCTCCTGCGTCGCCTGCACGTCGAAATGCTTCAGCTCCTCAGGAACATACCAGTGCAGCTTGTCCGCGTGATACGCATGCCACACCGTCTCCGCCACTTCCGCCGGCTGCACCAGGCGCCACATCCCTTCCGCCGGCGCCATCTTGCGCATCGTGTCGGACAGGATGGGCGTGTCGATCAGGCCGGGCAGCAGGTCGGACGCGCGTACGCCGAAGCGCTTGAACTCGATCGACAAGGCTTCCGTCAGGCCGCGTACCGCGTGTTTGGTGGCGGAATACACGGCGATGCCGGCGGTGCCGAAGATCGACGACGATGACGAGTTGATCAGGCACAGCGCGCCCGGCGTGGCGCGCAGCAACGGCACGGCCGCGCGCGTGCCGATCATCACGCCGAGGAAATTGACGCTCACGATTTTCATGATGTCGGCCCACGCCATCTCGTCGAAAAGCCCGCCGACGGCGATGCCGGCGTTGCTGAACATCAGGTCCAGCGTGCCGCCGGTGGCTTGCCCGAACCCGGTCATCGCAGCCTCGAAGGCGGCCGGGTCTGTCACGTCCAACGCGGCAAAGATGCCGCGCTCGGCTTTTAATTCGGCCTTGAGGCTGTCAAGGCCCGCGACGTTGACGTCGTAGGCGCCAACAAACCAGCCGCGGGACGCGAACAGCTTGGCGGTTGCCAGCCCCATGCCGCTGGCGGCACCGGTGACGAAGATGGATTTGCGCCCGTCCGACTGGCTCATGACCTTACGGCTCCTTCGTCTGACGGACGGTCTTGCCGTCGAGTTCGAGGCCGGCAAAATCGCCGTCCTCGCGCCACTTGGTCAGCAGATCGATAAAGGCGACCGGGCCGGCGCCGTAGGGGAAGCCGCTGGCTGCGGCGTCCGACATGCCCCTGCCCTCGTTATTGTAGTAGCCGGGCGTGCAAGCCTCCAGGAATTGGCGCCGGCCTTCGCCCATCTTCAGGATGGTTTGCACCCAGTCACGCTCGGCGGCGTCGCTCGTCTCCACCGTTCGTATGCCGTGCTGTAGGCTGTAGCCGACGATGTGCGCTATGTGCTTGGCCTGCTCGCTGAGCATGTGCGGGAAATTCGGCGACATGCCCGATTGCGCCTGGCTGATGACGAAGCAGTTGGGAAACCGCCGGCTGTGCATGCCGTGCAGCGTGGACAGGCCGGCAGACCATTTCTCGGTGAGCGAGACGCCGTTCACGCCGTGCATCTCGAAGCCGGACCGCTTTGAGTAGTCCGTGCTGACCTCGAAGCCGGTGGCGAAGATCAGGCAGTCCAGCTCGTACTCCCGGCCGGCGACGACGACACCGCGCTCGGAGATACGCTCCACGCCGCGGCCGGCGGTGTCGACCAGGGTCACGTTCGGCCGGTTGAACATGGCGAGATAGTCGTCGTGGAAGCAGGGCCGCTTGCAGAACAGGCTGAACCAGGGCTTCAGCGCCTCCGCCGTGGCGGGATCGCGCACCACACTGTCCATGCGGGCGCGGATCTCCACCATTTTTTCTGCGTCGGCCTGCGCCAGCAGGGCCATGAAGTTGGCGTTCGCCGGGTCATGGGCCATTCTCTCGCGCACCTTGCGGGCCAGCACCGTCCAGCCGTCGGCCACCTCGTCGGGATCCTGCAGGTGGCCGGCCATCTGCTCGGTGAAGTTGGCCATTCGGCGGGCCTGCCAGCCCGGTGTCAGGCTTGCCGCCCACTCCGGGTCGGTAGGCGTGTTGTTCCGTGCGTCCACCGAGGAGGGCGTGCGCTGGAACACGTACAGGTGCCTGGCTGCGCGCGCCAGCGGCGGCACGCATTGTATGGCGGTGGCGCCGGTGCCGATGATGCCGACGCGTTTATCGGCCAGGCTCGTCATAGGTTCGGTGGCGGACCCGCCGGTGTAGGCGTAGTCCCAACGGCTGGTATGGAAATTGTGGCCGTGGAAGCTGCCGAGGCCCGGAATGGCGGCCAGCTTCGGCTTGTTCAGCGGGCCGGTGGCCAGCACGACGAAGCGGGCGCGGATGTGGTCATCACGGTCGGTGCGGACCTGCCAGACCGCTTCGTCCGCGTTCCAGTCGAACGACGTGACCTGGGTGGAGAACAGCGCGTCCTCGTACAGGCCGAAATGGGTGGCGATGCGGCGGCAGTGCTCGCGTATTTCCGGCGCCTTGCTGTAGCGCTCTTTCGGCATGTAGCCCGTCTCTTCCAGCAATGGGAAGTAGATGTAGGATTCGATGTCGCAGGCCGCGCCCGGATAGCGGTTCCAATACCACGTGCCGCCCACGTCGCCGCCGGCTTCCACGATGCGTATGCGGCCGGCCCCGGCCTGCTGCAGGCGGGCGGCCGCGAGCAGGCCGCCGAAGCCGCCGCCAACCACGAGGACGTCCACGCTGTCCACCACGGCCGCGCGGTCGACCCGTGTGGTGTAAGGGTCCGAGAGAAGGTGGGAGAAGCCTTCCTTCATGTCCTGGTATTTGCGGGCGTCCAGGTTTTCCGCGCGGCGCTCGCGCTCGATGCGGTAGCGATCGCGCAAGGCTTCAAGGGAGGGGAGGTCGGGCATCGTGATGTTCCTGAGGCGGGTCGGTTGCAGGCATTTGACATGAGTTCATGTCAGTTGCAAGGTCAGGCGAGGCACGCGGTGTCCTTCCAAGCGGCCTCGCACTGGCCTTACAGAGGGGGGTCAGCAGCTGGTTACACAGTGAACGTCATGGCTTTCTGCGTTCCTCTTTCAGCAAGCAGAAGTCGCTTTTAGGACATCAAGAGTGACACAAGCGGAACGGCGCTGGGGTGACAGGACGGCGGACGAGCGTCGGGCAGAGCGACGCGCACAAATCATGCAGGCGGCGCTCAGCGTATATGGCGCTACAGGCTTCAGGACGGCCAGCGTGAAGGCAGTCTGCGTGAAGGCCGGCCTCACGGAGCGCTACTTTTACGAGTCGTTCACAAATGGCGAGGATTTGCTCAAGCATTGCTTTCTGGAGGTTAACCGGGCCTTGATCGTGCGCATGCGTGAGGCGGCCTTGCCGGACGGACGGGCGCCATTGGAACGGATACGGTCGGCGTTGCTGGTGTATTTTCAGCAGATCAAGGACAATCCTAGCGGTGCGCGGGTTTTCTTGATTGAGATGGCCAGCGTGAGTGCGGCGACGGACGCGCTGGTCTCTCAAAGCCTCGATGATTTCGGGGCGTTACTGATGGAGGTTCTCGCCGTCGATAGTTCGACGTCTCCGCTATTGTTGCGGGGCGTTATCGGTGGCGGCCTGCACATTGCGCGTGCGTGGATTGACACGGGGTATGCGGAGAGCGTGGCCAGTGTGGCCGATGCTGCGGTTCAGCTTTACGCGCTTATGGCGACCGTTAGGCCGTGCGATGACGGACAGAGAACACTCTAGACGCGTTGAAAACCTGTTGGCATTGGAATGGTCCATGACGGCGGTCCGGAGTCGGCTTTGCCTCGATGTTAACGGCGAGTCAGGACTCTCCACCTACTCTCGAGCCATAAACGTTTTGAACGGACGAGCGAGCGACGAGTGACCAATTGGGGAATGTCCAAGCTTCTTGTAACGTCGACTGCGGCACGCTTGGCGCGCTAGGGTTGAGGCTCCTGATCAAAATGAAGATAGTCGCGCGCAACTTGCTTCTCGATGCAGGGAAGTACGGTGATGAGCAGCGCTGGCAGCTAGTCGCCTCGTTGTTTCGCCAGCCCCGATCCTGGCTGTAAGCAATACTGGCACTCTCATTGCGGCTGGCGTTTGCTGGAGGCAAACTGGAAGCAGCTGGTATCTGGTTTGGGGCTTCGCAGGGTGCATTATGTTGGGCCTTCGTCTTGCGCTGGCTCTCACCTTTCATCGCAACAGATCTCGGTTTGAGGCGGATTCGTGGGCGTGGATGTTTCTTGCAGGTGCAATCAGCACCGCCCTGATAGCAGGTGTTGGGGCAGGTCTTACTGTCCTCTTTACGAAAGATCTCGTCGCAGGTCTGTACATGGCAACTAACGTCCTCTCCTTCGCCGGCGGAGCGGCCGTTAGAAACAGCGCTTCCCCATTGGCCGCCAGAAGTCAGACAACGATCGCTTTAGGGCTTCCTGGCATGGCGTGCCTCATGAGCGGGACGCCTTACCTCCAATTCTTTGCCGTCCTTATACTACTTCACCTCACGGCTCAGTACGAGATCATACGTTCGCTTGGGCGCATGACGGGTTGGCTTATTTCCACAGAGCGACGACAAGCTGCGTTGAACGAGCAATTGTCGAAGACTTGCGACCAACTGGCCAAATAGTAGTTGACCGTAGCTAACGCGACTTTAAGCGTCATTACGTCGCTGGCCGTGGCATAGCGTCGATCCTATTGGTCAGGGGTGATTTTACGGTCAGGCTGTAATTTTCTGAGCGGCATTCAGGCATCGTATGGTGGGCGTAATACGGAGCCGGGTCAAAGAAGCGCAGCGTCGCACCGACATTTGGCTGCACGGTGTTGGGGGGACTACGCCGGCTGCTGCCGGTCCTGGCGTGCGAGAGCGGCCAACGAAGTGCGAACCAAGACTTGCGGCCAGCCCGCACAAGCCAGCGTGGCAAAATAGCGGGACGTTTACGTCTTCATCCACCCGAAGATGCGCGGCGAGGTGGACGAGCGGTTCGAGGCCATCACAATAGCGCTGGACGATGCGCGTCGGTGAACCGGGACGTGTGGGAGGCCGGTTGGGCGAACGGTTATGTGCCGATGGGCGGGAGGCGCCGGTTGACGGCGGCGACGGCCTGCTCGGGCGTGAGGCCGGCAGTGTCGACGACGACACGCGGCTCATCCCAGGGGTGGTAGGCGTGCTCCAAAACGTCGCGCCAGCGCGGCAGGACGAGGCCCGGTACGTCGCAAACACGTTCCTCCACTCTGCGCCGGTGTTCGACCGCGTCCGTGCAGATGATCTCGACTTCCACCAGCGGCACTCGGGCGCGCGATGTGACGGCGCGCCATGCCTCGCGGCTCTCCGGCACCGGGTTGACGCAATCTGCGACGACCGTCCTCCCAGCCAGGAGGTTGGCTTCTGCGATCGCATTGGCCACGGCGTAACCGGCCGCCCCGATCCCTTCGGCCGGGATACCCGCGTCGCGCATCGCCTGCTCGATCGCGTCGATCCTCAGGTAGATGGCCGAGCGCTGCGCGGCAATCCGGCGCGCGATCGTGGTCTTGCCGGTGCCGGGCCGACCACCGAACACGATCAGCATGGCCCCTCCTCGCGCACGGCCGAACCGGCCGCTTCCGTCGCCAATCCGAACGCCTGGCAGACGATTGCGGCCCGCGCCCCGGCATCATGCCGCGCGGCGTCGATCTCGAGGTCGTAGGCGATGCCGCCATGCACGCGATCCACCTGCCCGCGCGCCAAGCCGATGACGCGATCGCCGCGCTCCCGCTCGCGCGCTTCCAGCACGTCCAGCGGGGCGAACAGGCCGATGAAGCGCAGGTTCACGTGGGCCAGGAGGGCGCGGTATTCCGCCGCCTCCGCCGGATCGAACATGACGTCGTCGATCAGGAGGTCGTTGCTTTGACCCGCGAGGGCGGCGACGGCGTGGCGCATGCCGCGCATCGCCCGGGCCATCACCGGGCCAGTCCGCACGGCGACGCATGGCCGGCCATCGGCCTCGCCCGCATCGAACACCAGCCCATCCGGATGGCCAAGCATCCTCTCGGGCAGCATGCCGATGAAGGCGTCCATCGATACGTGCAGGAAGGGCCTGGCGGCGATGGTCTGCACGGCGCGGATCGTCGAGCTCTTGCCCACGCTGCCGACGCCGTTCAGCACGATCACCCAGGGTCGCTCACCGTTCATGCCGTCCACCGTGCCACGAGCGATCCGACCTGTCGCGACGCTGCTCCGCGTGCTCCCGTCGTGGCGGGACCGCCCTCATGGTCGGCGATGGCGGCCAGCGGCGCGCGATCGGGCGGCCCGGCGATGGCCGGGTCGTTGATCCGGGTCGCCCGTGCCGGTCCTGTCGCTGGCAATCCAGCCTCCCGCGGCCGGCCTGCCGTCGCGGCAGTCAACGGCAGCAGCGAGGCGCGCGGGCGGGCCGCTCATCCGGCCATCTCCGCTAGCCGCGACACCGTGTTCAGGTTGCGCGCCGTGCCTTCGGAAGCCGCCGGGATGCGCAGCTTCGTGGCCGCCATGCCCGATCCGTAACGCACGTAGATCTCCCGTGTGCCGAGAACTAGGGCCTCGTCCGCGGCGCGACCGGTAACATCATCAAGCATGCCCGAGCTCGGCTGCGATCGGTAAACCGTCGGATTTTACGGTTGGAAGCGCTACCGCCCGCTGCTCGTGTAGGTGCTTTAGTCTGAATATCGACAAGACGGCCCGTTTGCAAAGTAGGCGGCCGCCTCCGTCGCAGAGCGCGTGGATCTTGGTGGTGGGACCGCCGCGCGAGCGACCGATCCAAGAAGAGCGAATCAGAGAGGCCGTAAGCGACGCAACGGGACACACCTTAATCGTCTTGCGTGGGTGGGGTGGACGGCAACTCCGTTACCGGCAACCCGCTCCTGCTAATGGACAGGATGGTGGGATTGCATGAACGACCAGACTCAGACGGCACAGCAGATGGGAGACGGCCACCCGGAGGGGACCGACATCGCCTACATGCGGCGTGCGCTCGACTGGGCCAGGAAAGGAGAGGTCACTCCGGGCGGCAACCCTATCGGCTGTGTGATCGTGCTGGACGGCCGCGTGGTCGGCGAAGGCCACAACGAAAACGAGATGCGTTGCGACCCGACCGCCCATGGCGAAATGGTGGCTATTCGCCGGGCCTGCGAGGCACTCGGCACGATCGAGTTGCGCGGTGCGACCCTGTATTCCACGCTGCAACCCTGCGGCATGTGCTCCATGGCCTCGATCTGGGCCAAGATCGGCCGCATCGTTTATGGCGCGCAGCGAGGCGACGTGCACGAGATGTACTTCGAGGAGCGCGACCGCGGCACGGTGGACTACGTCCTGGACGCCTACCGGAACGACCTCACGCTGAAGGGCGGCGTTTTGGCGAAGGAGTGCGCGACCTTGTACGTAGGGCCGAACGAGCAGGTGCCGGTGGAGGAGCAAGTTAATTTGTAGGAAGATTCTTCTTTTCTAAAGAAGGGAAGCAAAAGACTGTGGTTTGCTTGGCGCCCGCCCTAGGCGATAGATCACGCTGAAAGAACAGAAGTTCTTGGTTATTTTTCAAAAAAGAACCTTTTCCTTCCTCTTTGCGCCCGCTCCTACCCGCCCTATGCTGGTAAACTGAACAGCCGGATACCGCCTTGATGCTCGCCGCCTTCCGCAAGATCGTCAACACGTGGCCCGCCCGGATATTGCTGCTGATCCTGGTCGCCTCCTTCGCCAGCTGGGGTGTGGCCGATGTGGTGCGCAACGTCGTCAGCGGCGGCAGCAGTGCCGTAGCCACCGTGGGTGGGCACGACATCACGCAGCAGCAGTTCATGGCCGAGTACCAGACCAACCTTCGACGCACTGCCGAGCGAATGCCCGACCCCAGCCAGCTGCCGCAAGCCTTGCGTGTGCAGGTCGCGCAGCAGACGTTGCAGAAGCTGGTCACACAGCAGGCGCTCTCCGGCGAGATCGCCAGCATGAGGCTGGCCGTGCCCGACGACGCAGTGCGCCAGGCCGTCTTTGCAATGCCCGATTTTCAAGGCCCAGACGGGAAGTTCGACCGCCGCGTATTGTTGCAGACCCTGTCCAGCAACAACATGATCGAGGCGCGTTTCCTCGATCTGGTCCGCCAGGACATCGCCCAGAACCAACTGCTGCAGACCGTGGGTGCCGCGGCCGGCCCGTCAGACCAACTCACCAGCCTGGTTTACGGCTACTTCAACGAGCACCGGACGGCCGACATCTTGCTGCTACCCT
>CAXUHU010000018.1:29479-43491 GCA_964250925.1 uncultured Acetobacteraceae bacterium | reverse complement strand
ACCCGCGACCTCCGGCGTGACAGGCCGGCGCTCTAACCAACTGAGCTACACCCGCTTCCGAGCAGGGCAGCTTCTACGTTTAGGCCATAGGATCGTCAACCCTGGTTCGGCTGTCCAGGTGGTGGGCGGTGACGGGATCGAACCGCCGGCCAACTCGGTGTAAACGAGCCGCTCTACCTCTGAGCTAACCGCCCCGCAGGCATATCAACCGAGCTTCAAACCCTGTCAAACAACTGTTTCGGCTACCATCTCCCGCAGCGCCTTGCTCGCACGGAAACGCACGGACTTGCTCTCAGGCACATCGATCTCGGCACCGGTGCGGGGATCGCGACCCTTACCGGCCTTGCGCTCGCTGACGATGAACGCGCCGAAGTTCAACACGCGAACTTCCTTGCCATCCTTCAGCGAATGGCTGACCGCGTCAAACACGGCATCGATCGCGGATAGCGCCTTCGCCCGTGGCAGCCCGGTCTTCTCGGTGACGACGGCAAGCAGCTTCTGACGATTGACGACTTTCTCGGATCGTTGCTCCCCCGCCAGTTCACCGGTAGCTTCGTCGTTCGGTTCCTTGATGTCGTCCATGTCGGCGATCCTCGGCGTGATTTCGGCGGACACTACGCAGGCGCCAAACGGCAAGTCAACAAAAAGCCCGGAAAACCGCCATTTTCGCAGTTTTCCGGGCGATAGGCATGGCAACTTTCTAGTGCGGTAGAGAGGCTGCAGCGTGCTCGACCGCTGTCTTGACGATTGGCTCCGGAGGCTCCTCCCACTCGATAGCTTCGGGGCGGCGGACCAGGGCTTGACCGATCACGTCGTCCACATGGCTGACGGCAATTAAGGTAAGCGCGCTTTTCACGTTATCCGGTATGTCGGCCAGATCCTTCTCGTTGTCCTTTGGAAAGAAAACAGTGGCGATACCGGCGCGGAGGGCGGCCAGCAGTTTTTCTTTCAGCCCGCCGATCGGCAGCACGCGGCCTCGAAGGGTGATTTCGCCGGTCATGGCGACATCCTTGCGCACGGGTATGCCGGTCAATACACTGACGATGCTTGTAGCCATGGCAACGCCGGCAGACGGTCCATCCTTGGGCGTAGCACCCTCAGGCACATGGACGTGGATGTCGCGCTTTTCGAACAGGGTAGGCTTAATGCCGAAACTGATCGATCGGCTGCGAACGTAGGACAGCGCTGCCGTCACGCTCTCCTGCATGACGTCGCCCAGCTTGCCCGTGTGCTGGATCTTGCCTTTGCCCGGCACCATAACGCTCTCGATCGTGAGAATCTCGCCACCCACCTCTGTCCAGGCAAGGCCTGTGACGACACCGACCATGTCTTCGGATTCGGTCTCGCCGTAGCGGAAGCGTCTTATGCCCGCATACTTCTCGATGTTCTTGAGGTTGATCACAACCTTCTTAGCTTTCTTCGTCACAATCTCCTTGACCGCTTTGCGGGCCAGGTTGGCCAGCTCGCGCTCCAGGTTACGCACGCCTGCTTCACGGGTGTAGGTGCGGATCAGGTCGCGCAACGCGTCGTCGGTGATCGACCACTCGTCCGGTTTGAGGCCATGCGCCTCGCTCTGCTTGGCGATCAGGTGGCGACGAGCGATCTGCAGCTTTTCGTCTTCCGTATAGCCGGAAATGCGGATGATCTCCATCCGGTCCAGCAAAGGTTGCGGCATGCGCAACGAGTTGGCTGTCGTCACAAACATCACGTCCGAGAGATCGTAGTCCACCTCCAAGTAGTGGTCTGCAAAGGTTGCATTCTGCTCGGGGTCCAGCACCTCCAGCAAGGCGCTCGTGGGGTCACCTCTCCAATCCTGCCCCAACTTGTCGATCTCATCGAGCAGGAACAATGGGTTGCTGGTCTTAGCCTTCTTCATGCCCTGGATCACCTTGCCGGGCATCGAGCCGATATAAGTCCGACGATGGCCACGGATCTCCGCTTCGTCACGGACGCCGCCCAACGACATGCGTACGAAGCTGCGGCCGGTAGCGTTTGCGATCGACTTTCCAAGCGACGTCTTGCCAACCCCTGGCGGACCCACAAGGCACAGTATGGGGCCGCGAACCTTGGGACTGCGCGCCTGGACGGCTAGGTACTCGGTTATGCGTTCCTTGACCTTTTCCAAGCCAAAATGGTCGGCATCCAATACGCCTTCGGCTTCGACAACGTCGTTTCGTACCTTGCTCCGCTTTTTCCACGGTATTGACAGTATCCAGTCGAGGTAATTGCGTACAACCGTGGCTTCGGCGCTCATCGGGCTCATCGTTCGCAGCTTTTTCAGCTCCGCCATCGCCTTCTCACGCGCTTCCTTGCTCAGCTTGGTCTTCTTGATCTTCTCCTCGAGTTCGGCCGTCTCGTCCTTACCATCCTCGCCCTCGCCCAACTCCTTCTGAATCGCCTTTAACTGTTCGTTAAGGTAGTACTCACGCTGCGTCTTCTCCATCTGCCGCTTGACGCGGTTGCGGATACGCTTTTCTACCTGCAACACGCCGATTTCGGACTCCATATGGCCGAACACGCGCTCCAGCCGCTCGCCGATGCGGCTTGTCTCCAGCAGTTCCTGCTTTTCGCTGATCTTCAGGTTGAGATGGCTGGCGATCGTATCGGCCAGCTTGCTCGGCTCTTCGATCTGGTTGAGCGATACCAGAACCTCAGGCGCTATCTTCTTGTTCAGCTTTATATATTGTTCGAACTGGCCGACCACGGTTCGGCCCAGCGCTTCCAACTCCTTCGCCTCGACCTCCTGGTCGGGCAAGTTTTCGACATGCGCTTCGAAGTAAGACTCGCTATCCTTGAAAGCGACCAGCTTGGCACGGCGGCCCCCTTCGACGAGCACCTTCACGGTTCCGTCCGGAAGCTTCAACAATTGCAGGATCGTCGAAACGGTGCCCACCCGGTAGATGTCATCGCTCGACGGATCATCCTGGGCAGCATTCTTCTGGGCGACGAGCAGTATCTGCTTGTCGTCCTTCATGACGGCTTCCAGAGCGCGTACAGACTTCTCGCGGCCGACGAACAAAGGCACGATCATGTGGGGAAACACCACTATGTCGCGCAGAGGAAGAACCGCCAGGGTGTTATCGGCGGCTGCGGCAGCAACAGCTTTTTTTACGGACATAGAAGACCTCCTAAGCGGACAGTCGGGAGCCCATTCGCCCTAGAATGGCACGAACTGCTCCAAGACGAGACAGGCAAGACGCCGAAAGCA
Organism: uncultured Acetobacteraceae bacterium; assembly: GCA_964250925.1. Lineage (GTDB taxonomy): Bacteria > Pseudomonadota > Alphaproteobacteria > Acetobacterales > Acetobacteraceae > BOG-908. Next base: position 40,283 of record CAXUHU010000018.1, on the reverse strand, counting down.
ACGTCTGGTATGCGGTCAACCTTCCCCAAAAATCGTCAAGGGGCGATGCACGCTTCAGACAAATCGATCATGGCAACATATCGTTTGCGCCGCGTGTTTTTCTACCCTGCCCCTTCTGCCCGTTCCTTGGAATAGGTGTACAACGGGCTAGCCCGTCCCTCCGCCACCTCCCGGTTGATTACGACCTCATCGACATTGTCGAGGCCCGGCAGATCGAACATGGTCCCAAGCAGGATTGACTCCATGATAGACCGTAGGCCACGGGCGCCCGTGCGGCGCGCAATGGCGCGGGTGGAAACCGACTTCAACGCGTCCTCGGTAAAACTGAGCTTGATGCCCTCCATCTCGAACAGCCGGCCATACTGCTTCACCAGCGCGTTCTTCGGCTTGGTGAGAATTTCCATCAGCGCCGCCTCGTCGAGATCCTCAAGCGTGGCGACCACGGGAAGGCGACCAATAAACTCGGGGATCAGCCCGAATCGAAGCAGATCCTCAGGCTCCACATCGCGCAGGATGGCGCCGGTCCGCCGTTCGTCGGGGTCCCGCACCTCGGCGCCGTAGCCGATGCCCGAGCCTTTACCACGGGCACCAATGATCTTCTCCAGCCCGGCGAATGCGCCACCGCAGATGAACAGGATGTTGGTGGTGTCGACCTGCAGGAACTCCTGCTGCGGGTGCTTGCGGCCACCCTGCGGCGGCACCGAGGCTACCGTACCCTCCATGATCTTCAGCAAAGCCTGCTGAACACCCTCGCCGCTCACGTCGCGGGTGATGCTCGGGTTGTCCGACTTGCGGCTGATCTTATCGACCTCATCGATGTAAACAATGCCGCGCTGCGCCCGCTCCACGTTGTAGTCGGCCGATTGCAGCAGTTTGAGGATGATGTTTTCCACATCCTCCCCCACGTAGCCGGCTTCGGTCAGGGTAGTCGCATCGGCCATGGTGAACGGCACGTCCAGGATCCGCGCCAACGTCTGCGCCAGCAGGGTCTTGCCCGATCCGGTAGGGCCAACGAGCAGGATGTTCGACTTGGCAATCTCGATGTCGTTATTTTTCTGAGCGTGGGCTAACCGCTTGTAATGGTTGTGAACTGCGACCGATAAAACCTTCTTTGCATGGCTCTGGCCAATTACGTAGTCGTCCAGCACACGGCAGATCTCCCGCGGCGTGGGCACGCCGTCGCGCGCCTTCACCAGGTGCGTCTTGTGCTCCTCGCGAATGATATCCATGCATAGTTCGACACACTCGTCGCAGATGAAGACGGTGGGTCCCGCAATCAGCTTACGTACTTCATGCTGGGATTTGCCGCAGAACGAGCAGTAAAGGGTGTTCTTAGTATCGCCGGACTTGCTCATGGAGTCTCCTGCCCCGGGCAGACCAAGGGCGACTATGTCAGGATAATACAGCCCGCCTTTCAAAATCGACAAGGCGGACCCACCGACGCCGGGCTGCAGTCCCCATCACCCTAGGACACCTGCGGTATCGAGAACCCGTCTGTTTGTGCCATGCGACATACGTGCCGGGCAGCCGAACGGATGCGGCGGGCGGGGCTGCCAGCCCGTCTTAGACCTTGATTGCGTCGTCGATCATCGATTGCGGACGGTTCTCGACCACCTGATCCACCAGCCCGAAATCGCGTGCCTCCTCGGCCGACATGTAGCTGTCGCGCTCCAGCTTCGCCTCGATCGCGTCGAGGGTCTGGCCGGTGTGACGAACATAGATCTCGTTCAACCGGTGCCGCAGCGTGAGTATCTCCCGCGCCTGGATTTCGATGTCGGCCGCCTGGCCCTGGGCGCCACCACTGGGCTGGTGCACCATCACCCGGCTGTTGGGTAGCGCGAACCGCTTGTCCTTGGCGCCTGAACATAGAAGCAACGAACCCATCGAAGCTGCCTGCCCGATACATACCGTGCTGACTGGGCAACGAATATATTGCATCGTATCATAAATGGCCAGCCCCGCAGAGACGACGCCGCCGGGGCTGTTTATGTAGAAAAAAATGTCTTTTGCAGGGTTCTCGCTCTCCAGAAAGAGCAGCTGGGCGCAGATGAGAGCGCTCATCTGATCGAACACCGGGCCGGTGAGGAAGATTATCCTCTCCTTCAACAGGCGCGAGTAGATATCGTAGGCCCGTTCTCCACGCGCAGTCTGCTCGACGACCATGGGAACAAGGGCCTGGCTGTAGATTTCGGCGGGATCACGATCCGGCACAGAACGAGCCCTCATACGCACTCCTATCGGGACGGCCTGCTGGAATACGGGCCGGTATGGCGCACTCACATAGGCGTTTGCCTGGCTGGTTCCAGTGCGTAGCCGCCCGTCGCTGCCTCGCCGTTCAGGCGAAGTCGTCACCGCTATGGCGAACCGGGGTCTCCTCGCCGTCCTCCGGCATGTGGTCCGGCGTTGCCTCTAAATCGGCTCCAGCCGCCTCTTCGTCGGCCGCCACCTCTGCCGCTTCCGTCGCAAAGTCTATCTTTGGCGAGACGGCCGCCTCTACTGACGGAAGGTTCAGCTCGTCGGGCGACACGACACGGTCCTCGACATGGGCCAGCTCCAGAATATAGTCCACCACCTTGTCCTCAAACAGCGGCCCCCGCAGTCGCTCAAGCGCCTGGGGTGTCTTGCGGAAGAACTCGACGACCTGCATTTCCTGCCCAGGATAGCGCGCGGCCTCTGCCCGTAGCGCCTGGCTCAACTCGGCCTGGCTTACCTGAACCCCGGCGGTCCGCCCCACCTCGGAAAGCAGCAGCCCAAGCCTGACGCGGCGGTCAGCGATCGCGCGGTATTCGGACTTCAAAACCTCCGCGTCCTTGCCACGATCCTCCTCGTCGATCTGGCCGGCACTGATATCCTGCTCGACTCGCTGCCAGATCGCCCCAAACTCCGCATCGACCAAGTTTTGGGGTGCCGGAAAGTCCGCCTTCTCGGCCAGCACGTCGAGCAGTTCGCGCTTTATGCGCAGGCGCGACATCTGGTCCAGCTCGCGCTGCATCTGGTCGCGCACCGTCTGGCGCAGCTTGTCGATCGACTCGAAGCCGAGCTTGACCGCAAGGCTGTCGTCCACTTTCTGCTCGACGGGCTTACCGAGTGACTTGGCGTTCACCTCGAACTTGGCGATCTTACCGGCCAATGCCTCCGAATGATACTCGGGCGGGAACGTCACGTCGACGATGCGGGCATCGCCGGCCTTCATACCTTCCATACCTTCGGAGAAGCCGGGTATAAAGCCCTCGCCACCGATTTCTACCTTGGCGTCCTGGCCGGTTCCGCCTTCGAACGGCACGCCGTCGATCGAACCGGCGAAATCGACGACCAACACGTCGCCCCGCTCGGCCCCCCTATCATCGTCTAACGGCAAGGTTTCGCGCTGCTGGCTCGCCAGGCGTTCCAGCGTCTTGTCGATCACCTCACTCGCCACTTCGGACCGCAGCCGCGTGAGTTGCAGAGAGGCGAGATCGGGCGCCGCAATTTCCGGAAGCACCTCCATCTCCACGCTGAACGCGAGGTCGGAGGCGGCTTTAGCATTGACATCCGGCTCGCTGGCCAGCGCCACCTTCGGTTGCCCGGCGGGGCGCAGCCCGCGCTCCTCGACCACTTGATCGGTAGCTGTGTTCAGGGCGTCCTGCATCACTTCGGCCATGATCGAGGCGCCATAGCGCTGGCGCACCAGGTTCGCCGGCACCTTACCAGGGCGAAATCCCGGCAGCTTTATCGTTCGGCTGACCTCGGCCAGCTTGACACGTACCTTGCCTTCAATCTCGGCCGCCGGGACAACCACGGAAAACGCGCGCCTGAGCCCGTCGGAGAGCGTCTCGGTAACCTGCATCGGGGAGAACATCCTAAGTAAGCGCACGGCGTTGGAGGCCGGTTGGTGCGGGCGGAGGGACTTGAACCCCCACAGCTTACGCCACCAGAACCTAAATCTGGCGTGTCTACCAATTTCACCACGCCCGCCGGCCGCGAAGCGGCGGACGTAGCGCAGGGCGGCCGGGCGGGCAAGGTTTAGAAAGGCTAGGGGCGTCACGCACCTGCATGCTTCGCACGACGCCTTTGGGTCTCGTTAAGGACAGGGCCTTAGAAGCTGGTTGGCGCAAAACCCTAGGTCTTCCTTGACTTGTCTTGCCGCGCCGCCCATTATGCTGCGGCGCGGCATGAACGCGACCGATTGTCTTGCTCAGCCTGGCCGGTTTCCGTTTTTCGACTAATCGCGCCGGCTTGCGGTCCTGCCGACCGCTGTTCCACTGCTCTCGGGCCGTGGCACTTGAAAGACGTTGTCTCCTTATGACCGAATTTTCCGACCTGGGCTTGGCAGCACCGCTGCTCAAAGCCCTCGCTGCTGCCGGCTACTCCACGCCCACGCCCATACAGGCGCAGGCTATCCCGTATGTGTTGAAAGGCCAGGATCTGCTGGGGATTGCGCAGACCGGCACCGGAAAGACGGCGGCATTCGCGCTGCCGATCATCCAGCGGCTGATGACTACGCCGCGGCCTTATGAACGCAAGACCACGCGCTGCCTGGTGCTGGCACCGACCCGCGAACTCGCCGCGCAGATTGCCGAAAGTTTTCGAACGTATGGCCGTCAGACCAACGTCCGCGTGGCGCTCATCTTCGGTGGCGTGCCCAAGGGCCGGCAGATCACCTCGATGGCCAACGGCGTCGATGTGATCGTGGCCACCCCCGGCCGTCTGCTCGACCTGTTCGGCGAAGGCCATGTCCGCCTGGACCGCACCGAGGTGCTGGTGCTGGACGAAGCCGACCACATGCTCGATCTGGGCTTCGTGATCCCAATCAAGCGCATCGCTCGCGAGTTGCCGGCGGCGCGCCAGACCCTGTTCTTCTCGGCCACCATGCCGAAGGAGATCCAGGGCTTGGCCGACCAGATGCTGAAGGACCCGGTCCGCGTTTCCGTAACACCGGTGGCAGCCACCGCGGACCGCATCGATCAGAGCGTCGTTTTCGTCAGCCAGTCCGAGAAGCGGGCGGTGCTGACCCGAATGCTGCGTGCGCCGGAGATGAGCCGCACCCTGGTATTTGCGCGCACCAAACACGGTGCCGACCGTATCGTGCAACACTTGGCGGCAGCCGGCGTCAATGCCAGCGCCATCCACGGCAACAAGAGTCAAGGCCAGCGCGAGCGTGCGCTGTCCGACTTCAAGAAAGGCTCGGTGCCGGTCCTAATCGCGACTGACATCGCCGCCCGCGGCATCGACGTGGACGGCGTAACGCATGTGATCAACTTCGATCTGCCCGACGTGCCTGAGGCCTACGTTCACCGGATCGGCCGAACGGCGCGCGCCGGTGCCGCCGGTCGGGCAATCAGCCTATGCGACGATGGCGAACGCGCCCAGCTGCGCGGTATTGAGAAGCTGATCCGTGCACGGTTACCAATCGCGGCCTGAGAGAGTGCGAGCAGGTCCATGAAAAGCTTTTTTCAAGTTAGCTAGACGTGCATTTCGATTAGTCGCTTGGGCCCATAATGTGGCCCGTTGCTACCATTACACGCACCTCGGCTTCCTGGGCTGCGTGTTTTCGCACCGTGGGGTGCGGAAGCACGCAGCCATAATCGCCGCAGGGCTAGGCGGCCTCTCCTGCGCACACACCGCTGGCCCAGGCCCATTGGAAGTTGTAGCCGCCGAGCCAGCCAGTGACGTCCACCGCCTCACCAACAACGAATAGACCAGGCACTCGGCGCGACTCCATCGTGCGTTGCGATAGGCTGCCTGTGCCCACCCCGCCTGACGTCACTTCTGCCTTCCCATAGCCTTCCGTGCCCGACGGCTGAACCTGCCAGCATCGCAGTCTCGCCTCCAGCGCAACGAGCGCCCGGTCGGGCAGTTCACCCATCGGTGGTCCGGCAAGCGCGTCCGGCAAAAACGCATCGGCCAATCGCTGTGGCAGTAGCTCCGCCAAGGCGCCCCGCAGCCCGGCTTTCGGCCGGGCCCGCTTGCGCGATAGCAAGAAACCCGCCGGCGCGTGCGGCGCCAGGTCGAGCGCCACAGCCATGCCGTCTCGCCACACGGAGGAAATCTGCAGAATAGCCGGCCCCGACAGGCCGCGGTGCGTGAATACCATGCCCTCCCGGAACGCCGAGCGTCCGCACCGTGCCACGACCGCGGCAGAGACGCCGGCCAATACCTGGGTGCGCTCCAACTCGTTCGCAGCCAGAGTAAGCGGCACCAATGCCGGCCGCGTTTGCACCAGAACCAAACCGAACCGGCCGGCGATGTTGTAGGCCAAGCCAGTGGCGCCGATCTTGGGAATCGACAGCCCACCAGTCGCCAACACCAAGGCCTCAGCGCTGATCGTCTCGCGTTCCGTCTCCACTGCGAACCGATCGGGCCGCGAAACCTCGCCCACACGCTGCTGCAATCGCACATCGACGCCGACCGCCGCGCACTCGGCCAACAGCATGGTAACGATCGCGCGCGCAGAGCCGTCGCAGAAAAGCTGGCCAAGCGTCTTCTCGTGCCAGGCAATGCGATGCTTATCGACCAGGGACACAAAATTCTGCGGGGTGTAACGCGCCAATGCCGACCGGCAGAAATGCGGGTTGTCGGAGAAGAAGTTGTCCGGCCCGCATTGCACATTGGTAAAGTTGCAGCGCCCACCACCGCTGATCAGTATCTTCTCACCTGCCTGCCGGGCGTGATCCAGCACCACCACACGCCGGCCGCGTCGTCCCGCGGTCAGTGCGCACATCAATCCGGCCGCACCCGCGCCCAATATGACGACATCGGTTTCCAAGATCGCCCGATCTGGGCCCCGTGCCGCGCGAAATCAAGCGCTGGCCAGAGCACGACACCTCTTGGCAGCTGATGCCACCAGCTTCAGCCCGTTGCCTGGCAAGCGGTTGCAGGTGAGCCTAATGCGATCATGCTCTACACCAGCAGGTTGACCGTGCCCTTGCTTGCCGTCTGCCGGCTAGATTGCTGCTGCGGCGCATCGCTGGTCCGGTTGTCGCGGCCGCCATCCTGGCCCACCGGACCGGAGTGGCTCGGTTTAGGCTGCACAGCGGTGAAATGAACGTAGCCGCCCACCGCAGACGATATGTTCACGCTCACCTCAACAATCGGAAAGCCCGAGCATACGCCCGACGCGGTTAAGCAATGGTAAACGCCGGCGATGCAGCGTCCTGGCGCGCGAGGATGCCGCGGAACGCCGCATGCGCCTTCGACTGGTCGGGCGGAACCGGCGCCTCCAGAAAAGCCTGCGTCACCGCGCTGATCCGGTCGGGAAAGCGCCGCTTGATCGCCCGGTCGCACGCGTGCACGCCCGGCAATGAACGCAACCGCTTGATCTGGGCATCCAGGCCAGGGGCGCAGTCGATGGTGCGCCGGTCTTCTACCCGCGACTTGCCAGCCAGGCCCAAGAACCGCTGCATCACCGTCTCCAACCGCTCGGCTACCGCCTTCTTGTCGGTGCTTACGCTTTCTGCGCTCCACAAGGCATAGCCCCGCGCAATCTTGATCAGCGCCTCGCCGGCGCTGCGGAACATGTAGTGCGATATCCACACATTGTCGGCTGTGACGGCGTCCTTCGGTATCTTGACGCCCTTCAGCAGGCCCATGTGATGGCAGGGGGCCCCGTCCTCGATCCGATACGAGAATGGCAGTTCCATTGTGGGATAGGGAAAATGGCAGTGTGAGTCCCAGAACAGGTTCGAGCGCACCAGGCTCTTGAAAACCGGGTCGATATTCGGATCGCGATGCGCAAAACGCAGCGTACTGGGCGCATCGTGCCACACATCCTCGGGCCCGGCCGCAAAGGTCAACCAGCGCAATGCGATCGCCTCCAGGTGCTGGTGCTCGTGCCAGCCGATGACGTCGGAAACCGAACCGAACAGGTCGGGCCGGAATGCAAAATGCTCGTCGATGTCCAGCACCATCGTCCAGCGATAGTCGGCGAGGTCGGGCAGCTTCTGAAAGGCATGGCCATAGGCCTTCCACTGCGCGCGCGATTTGGGGCTGAGATCGTTTTGCACCCACGTGATCTCGCCCGCATCCGCCAGCCGGCCCAGCAGTTCGTCCGATCCGTCATCGTTGTCGTTGCTGTAGAGCACCACGTGGTCGAAGCCGACGGCGCGGTGATAGGCGATCCAGTCAAGAAGATAGGCGCCTTCGTTGCGCGCAGTCCCCAGAACCGCCGCCTGACGCCGCGCCGACAGCGTGCGGCGCGCCATCGCCTGCAGCGCCAGCCCCGCCTGTGGGCGCAGTGCCCCCGTCTGCAGCACAGCCAGATAATCCTCGTTCGGCGGCGAGACGGCGCGGCCCGTCTTCGGGCGTCCCTCGGCGCACCACGCCAGCAGCCCGGGCATGACCGAGTTCAACCAACCATCGCCGTGCATCGCGCGCTGCAACAGCGCCAGATCAGCCGAGCTGCGCATCAGCCGGCGCGCGAGTGCCGCCATCTCGTCGGCGGGCAACACGCGTATCAACGCTTCGGCCAAGCCCAGCCGAACCGTGCCGTCGTGCAGCTGATCCATCAATCGATCCGCCGACATCGGCGCGCGTGTCGCCCGCGCCATCTCCGCCAGGATTTTGCGGCCGTCGCGGGTGAAGCGGTCCAGCCCCGCCGGATGCAGCTCAAAGCGGTCCAGCACGGGATGGCCCATGCGGTCGAACAGCACCCGGTTCGGCTTGCCGGTAGGAACCCCGGTGACCACGCCGATGTGCCGCGCGGGCGCCAGAGGGTGACGGAACTCCACCCGGGCACCCTCAACCCGCTTCAGCCGCGCGGTCACAGCCGGCCCCTCGAATCCGTCGCCTTCGACCGCAATCGGGCGCCCATCCGGTGCAACCAGAAAGCTCGCCTGCGGGCAGGACGGCGGCACGCAGGCGACCAGCGCCGTCTGCGGCATAATTAGGTCGGCCATGACGATGTCGGGCAAACCCGGCTGGACGGCCAGCCAGTTGTTGCGGCCGGTGCGCAACAGGAACAGGCCGAGTTCGGCTGCGTCTTCGTCGCTGCTCTCCGCCCCCGGAGCCATCGGCGCCGCAGGCACATCGGCCGGGTCCGGTCCGCCCAGCAAACGCGGCAGGAATCGCGGCAGCATCACCATAAGCGGCCCGGTCCTCCGCCAAGCGCGGCGATTACGCCCATACCGTGTTGCCGACACCATCGGCTACAAGCAACGCGCCCTGCCGATCGAGGGTCAGGTAGCAGCCCTGCGCGTTGCCACCCGGATTCGGAACCTGCGTCGGGAACGAGGCCGAAAGCAACGTCGCGCTTGCGCATGAAGACGGTCCTGAAGATTGCGCCGCCACCTTCGCGCGTAGAGCGAAGACTTGGCACGTCGCTACAACCGTTTCTCCAATCCGGCAAGGATCGGTGGGCGGCCTGCCGTCATCGGCAGCACTACCCTGCCCGGCCGCTCCGACGGTGCATGCACCAACCTCACTGGCGTATCGGCCGGCATGCTGGCAACCTTCGGCTCCGGTCTTGCGCAGAGAACCGAGAAGGGCGTCAAACAGTCACGATCGCCGTCTACTTCGCATCCTATCCTGGCAACCGAATGGCTTTGCTGCTCGACATCCGTCAAGACGACTTATCCGGCGAGGCGGTGCGAGCACTCCTGGCCATCCACCTCGTGGGCATGCACGCGAACTCCCCACCCGGGGGCGTCTCCGCCCTCGACCTGTCCGGCCTGAAAGTTCCCGAGGTTACCGTCTGGACGGCTTGGCGTGACGGCACAATCGCCGGTGTGGGGGCGCTGAACGAGCTCGGCGGTGGCGCCGGAGAGCTGAAATCCATGCGCACCCACCCCGATCACCTGCGCCGGGGTGTAGCGGCCGCCTTGCTCGACTTCATAATGGCTGAAGCACGCCTGCGCGGGTTGCAACGGCTCAGCCTTGAGACAGGGAGCGGGCCGGCATTCAATCCGGCGCACGCCCTCTACCGATCACGCGGCTTCACCGAGGGCTCGGTGTTCTCCCTGTATCGGCAAACTGCCTTCAACCGGTTTTTCCACTGGCCGATCTGACTTGGTCAACGTGCCGACAACCCGACCACCGGATCAGCGCTACCGGTGTGGGCGCCGTGGCACTACAAGCACGCCTCCCCAGGGCAAACCCGGATGAATGCACTTGCCTACTTGTTTGTCACCATTGCCGGCGCGCTGAACGCTGTGCAGTCGGGCAGCAACGCCCAGCTCGTGCGGTCGCTGGGCCGGCCCTGGCTGGTGGGCCTGCTTGTAAGCCTGGTCACCGCAGCGGTGTTCGTCCTGGCCATCCTTGCCACGGGTGCCCGCCTGCCCGACGCCGCCAAGTTTCAGGGCGCGCCCTGGTGGGCCTGGATAGGCGGCGTATGCGGGGCCACCTACGTTGCCAGCACGCTCCTGTTCGCGCAACGGATGGGCGCAGGGCTGTTCACCGGGCTGACGATCACGGCCGGCATCGTTGCCTCGATCGCCGTGGACCATTTCGGCCTGGTTGGCTTCAGGCAACATGCCGCAAGCGCGCTACGTCTCGCCGGTGCGGCACTGATGATCGGCGGGCTTGCCCTGGTCGCACGTTTCTAGAGCAAGATCCCATCAGGTCGATCGTCGACCGCGATAGGCATGGTTGCTGAAGCGAAAGGCTGGAGCAGTCGACAGCGGCCCGGAAAAATCGGACTACCTCACCGAGCCGGTATCGGCGCCGGTGGGCAGGCCATTGAAAAGTGGCGGTGGAACAACTGGCCCGTTAAACGGCGCACAGCCGGACGCCAGTAAGGTGACCAGCAACACTGTCAAACGCATGCTCTGTCCTCGTGTTATCGCTGAAGACAATGGTAAACCCCGCAACAGCCGCAAGCTCCCCCTTCGCG
>CAXUHU010000018.1:20850-29379 GCA_964250925.1 uncultured Acetobacteraceae bacterium | reverse complement strand
TGACGAGTGCCTCTGGTAGCCACAGCGCTGAACGCCACCACGCTAACAACGGCCTGAAACGGCATCTCGACAGACCTTCGTGGCATCGGCTCGTCTTTGCAGGCGATCTCATACGACACTGGGTAGCTGAGCAACACTATAGAGGGCGCAGGCAGATCCGATCCGCAGCTTCAGGGCACGTCGTTCGGCGCTTGCCAGGAGGGTGCAGCCTCCGTCATAAAGTCGATCACGGCGCGCATGCGGATTGGGGTAAGCTTGCGCTCGCGGCGCACGATCGACATCGGCATCGTGATAGCGCGCCAGGCCTTCAGCACTTCCACAATGCGGCCGCAGCGCAGATCGCCGATGGCCAGCCACTCCGGCGCCCAGACTATGCCATAGCCACTCCGAGCGAGATCGTAAGCCGCCGCGCCGTCATCGAAGGTGATGCGGGCTTGGGCATCGTAGCGCAGGATGCCGGTCTTGTCGGGCACGTCGGGATCATGAAACGTCCAGCTGCCGACCCGGCCGTTCCCGCTGTTGCGGAAGCCGATGAGCGAGTGGCTGCCAAGGTCGTCCGGTACTTCTGGCGTGTTGTGCCGTGCCAGGTAGGAAGGGGCAGCGTAGGCGCACCAGGGGGAGGCAAATAGCCGATGCACCACGTGGCCGGGGACGCCGGCAAGCTGGCCGGTTCGAAAAGCCAGATCGATCCCATCCTCGGCGAGATCGACGGTGCTGTAGCTGCCATGCACCTCGATTTTAATCTCCGGATGCGCCTCCAGCAAGCACGGCAATGCCGGCAACAGGCAGGCCCTTACGAAGCCCGGCGGTGCGCTGATGCGCACGCGTCCGGCTTGCCCGCCATCGGCGGCTTGCGAGAGCATCAGACCGAGTCGTTCGGCCCCGCGCAGCACGTCACGAGCCTCTTCGAATACCCGCTCGCCTGCCTCTGTCAGCGACAGAGCATGGGTCGAACGGTGCAGCAGCCTGACCGCATGCTCAGTTTCTAGCCGGCTGACGGCCCTGGAGATGCCGGACGTGGTCATCCCAAGCCGGCGGCCGGCTTCGGCGAACGAGCCTGCTTGCACCACGCCCACGAAGCACGTGAGCTGAAGCAGCGAAGCCGAATGGAGCGGTGTTGACACGACAGCAACACTGCCTTGGGCGTTGGCTGGCTACAACCCGCCCCTGCACCCTGCAAAGTTACCGCTTGGCATATGGGCGGAACACGCTGTGCACGCACTCACGTTTGCAATCCGGATACTCTGCATCATCCCGTTTGGCACCGGCGTTGCCGACATGGTGAACGGCGTTGGCCTCCTCGAGGCGGCTGGGGCACGGTTGAACGCCGTCGCCCATGATCCGGTCCTGAACAGCCAAGTCGGCTTTTGGGGCGCGATTTGGCTCGGCTTCGGCGTCATCCTGTGGCAGACGAGTTCGGATTTGATTGGGCAGGCCGATCGTTTCCGGCTGCTGTCCGGCATCCTCGTGCTCAGCGGCGTGGCGCGGCTGGGCGCTGCCGTAATCTATGGGTCGCCCGGACCGGTCCTGCTGGTCGCCATGGCCGTCGAACTGTTGGGCGGAACGGGACTCCTGCTTTGGCACCGCGCCATTTTGCGGGCCTCGTCATCTGATCCCAGGCTTGCATAGATCGGCGGACCAGACGCTGGCCGACGCCCCGCACGCGACAGCGCTGCCAGGTTGCGCTGAGGAATCGTGGCGATCGCGGCCTTGCTTCCGTCATGAGCGTCCGAGGTGACCAGCCTCGTGCCGCGTAGACCACGGCGGGCCAGAACCAAACAGATTAATCCAGCGCCGGCCACGTTTTTTAACAGCATGATGGGCCGAGAACGGAACAAGACGAGAGATCCCGCGCACATGCTTTCGGCTGGCCTGCCCCGCTTGCGGAAGCTGCCACTGTCCGACCGGCAGCCCGACGTTTGAGCCGACATCTTGAATGTGAGGCCGCGCGACCACGTAGCAGGGCTTAACGAAGGACAGGACCGAGGATGAGCAATCCCAAAACGACGATGGAGGTCTACCTGACCGGGCTGCGCAACCAGCACGCGGTAGAGACGCAGGCCATCGGCACCGTCAAGAACCAGATGTCGCGCATGGAGCGCTACGCGGACCTGCACGCGCGCATGCAGCAGGAGATGCAGCGCTCGACCGAGCAGGCGGCCCGGCTCGACCGGCTGCTGGAGAAGCATGGCACGAACGCGTCGGCGGCCAAGGAGGCGGTGACTGGTGCGGTCGCTACCGTTTCCGGCTTCGTGCACGCCGTGGCCGGGGATGAGGTCATCAAGGACGTCCTCGCGGCGGTCGGCTTCAAGGCTTACGAGATCGGGTCCTACAAGGTATTGTTGACCCTGGCCGAGGCGGCGGGCGCGACCGGGGACATGCCGGTGCTGGAGCAATCGTCCAAGGAGGAGCAAGAGATGGGCGACTGGCTCGGTAGCCATATCCCGAGCCTCGTGCACGCATACCTGCGAGACGCCGCGTCGGCGTGAACGGCTGACCAGCGGGATCAGGGCGGCCCGTGATCTCGATGGGGATCATGGCATACGCCCTCGTTACAGGACGGTCGCCAGCCTGAACTCGACCGCCGCGCTGGCGATGCTGGCGCGGCAAAAGGGCCTGGACCCCATGCGCTCCGTCAACGCGACCAGCGCTGGCTGCGCGGCGACTGCTCTGCCGCTCCGCCAGCCGCGTGGAGGCCCGGCATACCGCAGGTGGCTACGCTACGCACCACGCGCCCCACCGTATTCTGGGCAATTTTCTTGAGGCGTGTCGGGACGTCCGCCCGATCGCCCTCGAACTCGTCGTAGATCGTGCCGAGCCGGGCGAGAATGCCATCGTCCGGCAGCGTGGCGGGCGAGGCGTCGTAATAGGCGGATCGCACGAGCCCCATCAGCGTGCACCCTCTGCTGGTGAAGGCGCCACGGGCCGGTTACGACGGAGGTTCTCCCGCTTTTCGGCGGTGGAGTATGCCTGGAAACCGTTAGTCAATGCGGTTTGGACGGAGCGACCGGTCTCAGAACTGCACACGGGCCGCCGCCGAGCATTGATGATGTTCGTAGCCGCTTGTGGTCCTACGATCCGGGCAGTAACGGCGCCTCAAACCAACAGATCCTCGACGCGGATCGGCAGCTTACGCACGCGCCTGCCAGTTGCATGGAATACCGCGTTGGCGATGGCCGGTGCCACGCCGACCATCGGCAATTCGCCCGCGCCTTTGGCCCCCAACGCGCCTGTGGCCAGGTCCGGCGCATCCACCGTCATCACCTCGATCTGTGGAACGTCGGCATTCACCGGCATGTGGTAGTCAGCGATGTTGGCGTTGACGATGCGGCCGGTGCCGCGGTCGATCAGCGTTTCCTCTTGCAGTGCCATGCCGATGCCGAACACGATGCCGCCCAACAATTGGCTGCGGCCCGTCTTGGCGTTCAGCAGCCGGCCGACTTCGAAACAGCTCACCACGCGGCTGACACGTATGGTGCCGAAGTCCGGGTCGATGCGCAGCTCGACAAACTGCGCCCCGAAGGCGTGGCAGGAGTGAGACTTGCGAGCATCGCCCGGGGCCGAACCGCCCTCGGCTTCCAAATGCGTGGCTCCAGCGCGCTGCATCAACTCTTGCAAAGGGGCGCGAAACCCGGGCGCCACGAGTTCGAAGCCGTTCAGCTTGATGTCGGCTGGCGCCACGCTCGCAAAACGCGGATCGATCGCCGCCATTGCGGCAAGCCGGGCACGAAGCGCGTCGACGGCGGCCTCGACAGCCGGGATCACGCTGGCTGCGGTGGCCGACCCGCCCGAGACCGGACCCGGTGGGAAGCGGCTGTCGCCGAGTTGTGCGCTGACGTCCGCAATGTTCACGCCCAGCCGGTCTGCGGCACATTGCGCCATGATCGTGTACGTGCCCGTGCCCAGATCCTGCACGCCGCTCTGCACCAGCACCGTACCGTTGGCATTCAGCCGAATGCGCGCCTGGCAGGGTCGGCGATTGGTGGGGTAGGTTGAGGTGGCCATGCCCCAACCCACCAGGATACGGCCGTCGCGCATGGAGCCTGGCGTGTGATCACGGCGTGACCAGCCAAATCTCTCGCTGGCTTGGCTGTAGCACTGGCGCAGACCCTTGCTCGCAAACGGCTTGTCTTCCTGCTCGTCGCGCTCGGCATAGTTGGCAAGCCGGAAGGCGAGCGGGTCCATCCGTAACGCGTGCGCCATCTCGTCCATCGCCGATTCCAGCGCGAACATTCCCGACGCTTCGCCGGGGGCACGCATGTAGGTGGGTAGGCCTTGGTTTACCGGCACGACCCGGTGCGACACCGCCAGGTTCTTGCACGAGTAAGCCATCTCGGTCGCCACAGCGACCGGCTCGCAGAACTCGCCGAGCGAAGGATCCGACATCTGCGAAAAGCCGTCATGCCGGATAGAGAGCAGCCTGCCGTTTCGGTCTGCGCCAAGCATGATCTTCTGAATGGTCTTTGGGCGGAATCCGTTCGAGGTGAACATCTGCGGCCGGGTTACCACCAGCTTGACCGGGCGCTGTACATGGCGCGCCGCCAATGCGGCGATCACGGCAGGGGGCCAAGTGTTGCCCTTGCAACCAAACCCGCCGCCGACATAGGGACAGATGACCGTGACGCTCTCCTTGGGCAAGCCGAACGCTGAAGCGAGCGTTTCCTGTGCTCCGGAAATCCCCTGCGTTGCCGTCCACACCGCCAGCGTATCGCCACGCCACAGCGCGATGGTGGCGTGCGGCTCCATAGGATTATGGTGCTCCACGGGCGTTTCGTACGTCGCCTCGACCTTGAACGGAGCGGTGGCGTAGGCACCCTCGGCGTCGCCGCGGCTCACGTCAGGCGATTTCTCGCCGTTTTGAAAATCTTTCGGTTTGTAGGCGCGCGCGAGCGTGGCCTCGTCCATCACCGTCACCGCAGGTGCAGGCGTATATCGCACGCGCACCGCGGCAGCCGCAGCCTCGGCGCGTTCAAACGTGTCGGCGACTGCGACGGCCACGTGCTGGCCGTTATAGACGATGCGGTCGTCCTGCAGAAACGGATGCGTCACCGTCTGCTTGGCCGCCTTGTGCTGGTTTAGCCTGCCCGCGTTCTGGTGCGTGATGATGGCGACAACACCGGGCATGCGCTCGGCCTGCGCGGTGTCGAAACCGGTGATGTTGCCGGCGGCGATCGTGCTTTGTACCAGCACCGCGTGCAGGCAGCCGGGAACGTCGAATTCGGCGGCATAGCGCGCCCCGCCGGTCACCTTCAGCTTGCCTTCCTGCCGGATGATCCCCTGTCCGATGTACATGACCTGGTTTCCCTACGCGGTGACGGCCTGCAGCGCACGGCGGACCGTGTTGTGCAGCAGCGTCATCTTGAATGCGTTCTGCGATTGCGGTTGTGCGCCATCCGTGGCGCGCGCGGCCGCCTGCTCGATCAGCGCGGGTGTCAGCGCCTGGCCGCGCAGCACGGCTTCCGACGCGTTGAGGCGCCAAGGACGCGTGCCGACGCCGCCAGCGGCCAGCCGCACGTCGCGCACCACGCCGCCCTGCAACTCGATCCCGGCCGATACCGACGCCAGTGCGTAGGCGTAGCTCTGCCGGTCACGCACCTTTACGTAGGTGGCTCGCCTGTTAACTGGCGCGTCCGGCACCAGGATTGCGGTGATCACGTCGCCGGCGCGCAGCACGGTATCGATATGCGGCGTCTCGCCGGGCAGTCGGTAGAACTGTGCCAGCTCGACCGTGCGGGTCTGCCCGTCAGCACCGTGTATCGCGACGGCGGCATCCGCGGCGACGAGCGGCACGGGGAAGTCGGAAGGGTGGGTGGCGATGCAGTGTGTGGAGGCGCCGAAGATCGCCAGCTCGCGGTTTTCGCCGGCGATGGCGGGGCAGCCGGAGCCAGGGGCTCGCTTGTTGCAAGCAAAGCCGGTGTCGCGGAAATAGCCGCAACGCGTGCGCTGCAGCAGGTTGCCGCCGGCGGTGCCCATGTTGCGTATCTGCGGCGAGGCGGCGGCCAGCAACGCCTCCGACGCGGCAGGCAGGCGGCGCTTCACCTCGGGGTGTTGGGCCACCTCGGCCATCGTAGCCAGCGCGCCAATGCGCAATCCGTGGGCGTCGGCCGAGATTTGACGAAGGTCCAACCGGTCGAGATCGACGACCACGCTGGCCGGCTCCACATTACCCTTCCAGAGCTGCATCAGATCTGTGCCGCCGGCGATGAAGCTGGCGTGTGGCTGCATGCCAGCCCGCGCTGCCGCGTCCAAGCTCGAGGGAACCAGCCGCGAGAAGTCCTGCATTGCTCAGGCCCTCTTCGCGCGCGCCGCGTCCTGGATGGCGGCTCGGATGTTGGTGTAGGCGCCACAACGGCACAGATTGCCACTCATCCACTCGGCGATCTCCGCCTCGGACTGCGTGTGGCCTTCGTCGACGACCGAGATGGCCGACATGATCTGCCCTGGCGTGCAGTAACCACATTGATAGCCGTCGTGCTCCAGGAACGCTACCTGCATCGGGTGCAGCGTGTCTCCCTTCGCCAGGCCCTCCACCGTGGCGATTGCCCTGCCCTCTACCCGGTGGGCCAGGGTTAGGCAGGCCAGCACGCGCTTGCCATCAACGTGCACGGTGCAGGCGCCGCAACTGCCCTGGTCGCAACCCTTCTTGGTGCCGGTCAGCCCAGCATGCTCGCGCAAAGCATCCAGTAGAGATGTGCGCTGGTCGATGACGAGGCGATGCCGCTCACCATTGATGGTCAGCGAGACGGCAGCTTGCGTCGATGGCACTACAGGCGTTGCCGCGTCGGCAGCCAGCGAAGGGTGTGGCAAGGCGGCCAGGGCGGCCGAGGTGCCGATCAGGTCGCGTCGCGTGATGGGCGGAGCCATGGACGTTCTCTCCAGATCGAGTCTTCGTCTTAGACTCTCGCGGGCATCATAACCACGCCTGACGCCTTTGTGCAGCCGGGCGCGCTTGTGGCTGTCTACTTGCTGATTTTAGCGATTGCTTCGCCCTGTGGAGTTATCATTTCCAGAAATGCGCCTGTTGCATGCCGGACGTCTCGTGCAGACCGACCGAGAAGGGCCGCGAGCCACGTGCTGCCCGTGGATCATCAGGTGCGCAAACGCTCCGTCCACCGGATCGGCTTTAACAGCCAGTTGTTGACCGCTTGGCCCCCGCTCGGTCCGGGTGCCATCCGCCTCGTCCCACCCCAGGGCGTCCCAGTCATGGCGGCACCGAGACGGCGCGCGTCGGCATCAGGCGGCGATGGGTGGGGTTGTGGCCTTCGCTCGTGAACTGACCAAAGCCGTTGACGGCGAACCAGGCCCGGCGGTGATCCTCGTCCACCATACCACCAAGCCCGGAGGGCAGACTGCGGCCGGTTCTGGTGTGCTAAAGGCGGACGTAGACGTCTCCCTGTTCCTGGCCAAGGACCCCGAGACGAACGTCGTGAGCGTCACCTTCGGCAAGAACCGGAACGGCGAAGCACTCGGCCAGGAGCTTGCCTTCACTTTCGAGTCGGTGCGGATCGGCACGGATAAAGACGGCAATCCCATCACCCGGCCGGTGGCTGTAGAGGTGGACTCGCACACGGTGAAGAAGCGGGACGCCCGCACAACCTCACACCCGGCTTGTAGGATTGCCGCGTCGCTGTGCTCCAGCCGGATCACGACGGATGCAATGTCCTGGTCGGACGATAGCGAGATCGGGAAATCGAAACCCGCGTAGCCGTCCTCAAGATCCGCCAAAAGCAAGCCGCGGCGGAACACTTCTACTGTCCCGACCGCGAAGCGGGGCAGCCGACGATACAATCCAACCAACCACACGCTTCGGTCCTACAACCTCGATTGCACCCCCGTAGCATCGTGTGTCGTCGTCCTCTGGCGGCGCCAGATCGGCAGAACATTCGAGCAAAACCCTGGCCAGTTCGATCACGAAGTCGAGAGGTGTAGTTACAACGTAGTAACAACTATTGGTTGAGACGAGAAAGCGTGCATTGATACCGTTGCGTGTCGGGAGGTGACAACAAATGAACCGACGATGACCGACTCAGTCTAGGTGCAAGCAAGTCGGCTTGCGTACCAAGCTCGCAAGGACGGACGCGCCGCATGCTATCGGCGCCGGTATGTGGAGTATTGCCCTTATTTTGCGCCGGAGGAGTACCAGCCTGACCAATTCGGCAACAGTCGATTTGCTCGGTGCCTCGTATCGGTTCGAAACAGGCGCTTCATCCTACGCTGACTAAAGCTACTTCATGTGCACGTCGTCATAAGAATTCTGTCGTGCCCTGACCACCACACCTAATTGAGTCGTATAATATCGTTGCAATTACCGGTTAGTTTTGCTACTGGCTAAATCAGTGCGGTTGTAAGCTCTCCAACACTTACACGCACTTGCATTCAAGGCATGTATTTTCTGGAGAATATCATGGCGAAATACGGGTCAGGCACTCACACTCTTATCGGGGTCGCTAACGTCCCGGTAACGGCATCTGTGGACGACAACGCGACCGTGATTTTTAATATTTTAGGAGTTTTGGACAGTTTCAATAT
>CAXUHU010000018.1:0-20750 GCA_964250925.1 uncultured Acetobacteraceae bacterium | reverse complement strand
CTTCTAGGCACGGCTGGAACATTGGCCGCCATATCTACTTCAACACCTATCACAAACTTCGATTCTACCTCCGATATCATAGACGACCGCTCGCTGAGCTTTGCGGGTTTTAACGGCTACACCGTAAGTGGATCGGGAAACGTACAAACCATCACCATCAACGAGAATGGCAGTGCTTTGCAGTTTGAGACGAGCGGGGCCAACTTGAAGGTTGGCACCTTCAACTCTCTTGATAACGGCCCGCTGAAGATCACGGCGGACGGTCATGGTGGGGTTGACTTGACCGTCTGCTTTGCGGAAGGCACCAACATATTGACGCCTAATGGGCAAAAGACCGTCGAGGCGCTTCAGATTGGCGACAACATAATTACGGCAGATGGTCGTCATGAACCCGTCAAGTGGATCGGCCGATTGACGGTCTGCACCGCTTTTGCGGATGAGCTGCGGACCATGCCGGTGCGCATCCGCACTGGCGCGCTAGGTGATAACCTGCCCAGACGCGACCTTCTCGTCTCGCCACAACACGCAATGTTCTTGGAGGGGGTGCTTGTCCAGGCTGGTGCTCTGGTCAACGGCATCTCCATCGTCCGTGAGACGCAAATGCCGAGGCTCTTTCGCTACTACCATATCGAACTAGCCGACCACGCACTGATCCTAGCCGAAGGCGCGCCCTCTGAAACGTTTATCGACAATGCCGATCGAATGGCCTTCGATAATTGGAGTGAGCACCTCGCCCTTTTTGGCGACCAAACCGAACTGGTCGAGATGACATATCCTCGCGCAAAATCCGCTCGTCAGATTCCACAGACTTTGAGGGCGGTTCTGGCCAGACAGGCTGACATACTCTGTCTGGATACTCTCCAAGCCGCTTAAGTTGGCTCAGCGCGCGGGTTTTGTGACGTGTTAAAGCGAGCACATGACCCGCGCGATTTTGCAGCAACCCTGTCAAAACGATCTCGACCGCCTCAGGCCCCGGCAAAGCCGGAAGCTTGCTCCGTAGCCTAACCCGATCCGGTTGCCGCCGGCCTCGCGGTTCCTTGCAGCGCAGCCGCGCAACCAGGAACACCAGCCGTTGTTCCGGCCCGAACCGCGCCACAAGGTCCCGCACCGTGACAGCCCGTTCCGCCCGGCAATGATCGCAGGTCACCATGAGGCGCCAGACTGCCAGCTTGCCGATCGGCAGGCGTATCAGCGTCTCGCGCTTGCGGTTGGAATGCACCTTGTCCGGCACCGTCCACCTACAGTGTCAGTTGCGCGCCAGGTACCAGCGCCCAAACCACCCGGAAGCCCGCCGCGTCCAGCGCCGTCGCAAGCTGCCGGCCGGCAGCCGATACCAGGTAGGCCGGACAACCACGGGCGCGCATCGCCCCTCATCCAGCACGGCAGCCACCTCCTCGAAGCCCAAGAGTTCAGGCACGGGATCGAGGAGTGGCATGGCGCTCTACTTGCTTCAGGCTTTCGCGGCAGGCTGGGGAAAGCCGCCAGCCGCTTGCCGGAGCTTTCGGGCTGGCGTGTAGGCCCACCAGTTCACCCCTTCGCCCGTCCGAGCTTGCGCGAAACGCTATGGAGAACCATCGGCGCTTCGCTAGACCGGTATAGCACCAAGGAGTGCGCAAACTACATACGCCATCGTGGCTACGTACCCGCTTGAACCGCTCTCAGGACACGTCTTTAGGACCTGTCGAGAGAGACGTTCTAGGCCGCTGGGGTCGAGTTCAACGGGATTGGTGCGCCATAGGCGATCCTCCTGGCTGCATGCCAAGGTATGCTGGCGCGCAACACAACCGGATGCATGAATGGACGAGAACGCCATTGCCGACGCTCTGCTGGCCGCCTGGCGCGGGGTGCCGATGAGTCGTGCGCCGTTACTGGGCAGCGAGGCCCAGGCCTACGCCGTGCAGCGCCGCGTGCTGGCCGGTCTCGGTGCCGAACCTGGCGGCTGGAAGGTGGGCGCCGCCGGGCCTGTTGCGCCGCCAAGTTGCGCGCCGATGCCGGCTATGGGCATCGTGCCTGCGCCGCATCGCTTCGACCCGGCCGTCTTCACCCGACGCGAGGTCGAATCCGAAATATGTTTCCGGCTGGGGGCGGACCTGCCGCGCCGCGACGCTGCCTACACCGGCAGCGATGTGCTGGACGCCATCGCGACGTGCCATCCGGGCATCGAGGTGCTGCAATCCCGTTACGCCGACCCGGACGCGGCCGGCGCGCTGGCCAACCTGGCCGACCTGATCCAGCACGGCGCCTATGCGGTGGGCGCGCCGATCCAGGGCTGGCGTGACATCGACTTCTCGGCGCTGGCCGTCGTCCAGACGATTGCCGGCGGCCCCATGCGCCGAGCTATCGGCAATCCGGCCGGCGACATGGTTCGGCTGATGGTGTGGCTGGCCAACGAGGGCGCGGTCTGGGCGGGCGGGCTGCGCGCCGGCCAGCTCATCACATGCGGCTCCTGGACCGGCAAGACGGCGGCATCGGCCGGGGCGGCTGTCACGGTCAGCTTCGGCGGCGCCGAACCCGTCCGGATCAGCTTCGGCGCCTAGGGCCAACTCCATACGATTCGTTGGCGCGCCTCAGGAGCGGATCAGCTTGATCCGCTTGCCCTCCACCCCCAGCGCGATCCGGCCCTGCTTCAGCGCCAGCGCGTCCTCGCCGAACACGCTGCGTCGCCAGCCGTGCAGCGCCGGCACGTCCGGATCGTCCTCGGCCGCCAGCCGGTCGATGTCGTCCGACGAGGCGAGCAGCTTGGGCGCCACGTCGTGGCTCTCCGCCTTTTCGGCCAGCAGCACCTTCAGCAGCGCCACCAGCGCCGGCGAGGGGCGCGCGCCCTCACGGGCCGCCTTGGCCTCCGGCAGCGCCTGCTCGGGCAGGGCGGCCGACCCGGCGATGGCCGCCAGAAGGGACACTCCGGTAGCCCCCTCGGCGAAACCGCGCGTCACCCCGCGTATCCGCCCCAGCGCCTCGGCACTGTCCGGTGCGGTCGCCGCGATCTCCAGCAGGCTCTCGTCGCGCACCAGGCGCTGGCGGGGGATGTTGATGCGCTGCGCCTCGCGCTCCCGCCAGGCGGCGGCGGCGCGCAACGCGCCCAGCATGCGCCGGTTGTTGGTGCGCGGGCGCAAGCGCTCCCACATCGTGTCCGGATCGGGGCGGTAGGTCGCAGGCTCGGCCAGCACGGCCATCTCTTCGGCCACCCAGGCGAGCCGGCCCTCCCGCTCCAGCCTGTCGGTCAGCCGTTCGTAGACGATGCGCAGATGCGTCACGTCGGCTGCGGCATAGGCGACCTGCGCCGGGCTCAGCGGCCTGGCCGACCAGTCGGAAAACCGGTGCGCCTTGTCGATCTGCCCGCCGGCCAGCCCGGCCACCAGGCCTTCGTAGCCCACTTGGTCGCCAAAGCCGGCAACCATTGCCGCCACCTGCGTATCGAACAGCGGCACCGGCACGGCGCCGAACAGCTGCAGAAAAATCTCCACATCCTGTCGTGCCGCGTGAAACACCTTTGTCAGGTTGGCGTCGGCCAGCAGGCGGCCCAGCGGGGCCAAGTCCAGGCCGGGCGCCAAAGCATCGACCACGGCCACATCGGCCATGCCGGCCAACTGCACCACGCACAGTTCGGGCCAGTAGGTGCGCTCGCGCATGAACTCGGTATCCACCGTCACGTAGGGCTCGGCGGCCAGGCGCGAGCAGAGGTCGAGGAGGACGGGAGTTTCAGTGATCAGGACGGGGCGCGGAAAGGCGTCGCGCTGGGGGCGGGGCATCCGGTTTCATACATCGCGCAAAGGCCTTATGGGAACAGCCTGAAGGCCACTGCCGGCCCGCCCGCGTCCCGACGAGGAATCGATGCACACCTACCGGACCCACACCTGCGGGGCGCTGCGCGCGGCCGACGCAGGCCATCCCGCCCGCCTGTCAGGCTGGGTCCACAGCAAGCGCGACCACGGCGGCTTGCTGTTCATCGACCTGCGCGATCATTACGGCCTGACGCAGATCGTCTTTCCGCATGGCTCGCCCGCCTTGGCCACGGCCGACGGTCTGCGCGTGGAGAGCTGCGTGACGGTGACCGGCGACGTCGTGGCACGCTCGCCCGAAACCGTGAACCCGCGCTTGCCAACCGGCGAGGTCGAGCTTGTCGCCCGCGAGATCGCCGTGCAATCGACGGCCGACGTGCTGCCGATGCAGGTGGCGGGCACCGAGGCCTACTCCGACGAAACCCGCCTGACCTACCGCTACATCGATTTGCGGCGCGAGCGCGTGCACGCCAACATGATGCTGCGCGCGCACGTTATCGCCTCGCTGCGCCGCCGCATGCAGGAGCAGGGTTTTACCGAGTTCCAGACTCCGATACTGACGGCCAGCTCGCCCGAGGGGGCGCGCGATTTCCTGGTGCCCGCACGCAATCACCCCGGCCGTTTTTACGCACTCCCACAAGCGCCGCAGCAGTTCAAGCAGTTGCTTATGGTTGCCGGGTTCGACCGCTACTTCCAAATCGCGCCATGCTTCCGCGACGAGGCCAGCCGCGCCGACCGCTCGCCGGGCGAGTTCTACCAGCTCGATTTCGAGATGAGCTACGTCACGCAAGAGGACGTGTTCGCGACCATCGAGCCCGTCATCGCCGGCCTGTTCGAGGAGTTCTCCCGCGGCCGTGCGGTGGACAGGCCGCCGTTCCAGCGCATTGCCTACGACACGGCGATGCTCGACTACGGCTCGGACAAGCCCGATCTGCGCAACCCGATTCGCATCTGTGACGTGACCGGACATTTTGCCGGCAGCGGCTTCGGCCTGTTTGCCAGGATTGCCGCGTCCGGCGGCATCGTCCGCGCCATCCCGGCTGCCGGCGCAGGCGGCCGGCCGCGCGGCTTCTTCGACAAGCTCAACGAGTGGGCGCGCGCCGAAGGGGCTGGCGGCCTGGGCTACGTCGCCTGGGACGAGGGCGGTGCGAAGGGGCCGATCGCCAAGAACCTGGAAGCCGACCGGCTGGAGGCCCTGCGCGCCCAGTGCGGCTTGCAGGCGGGCGACGCCGTGTTCTTCGCCGCCGGCCCGCACGAGACGGCCGCGAAATTCGCCGGCCAGGTGCGCACGCGTGTCGGCACCGAACTCGAGCTGATCGACAAGGATGTGTTCCGCTTCTGCTGGGTGGTCGATTTCCCGATGTACGAACTGAACGAGGAAACGCAGAAGATCGATTTCAGCCACAACCCGTTCAGCATGCCGCAGGGCGAGATGGGGGCGCTGCAATCGCAGGACCCGCTGACGATCAAGGCCTACCAATACGACATCGTGTGCAACGGCATCGAGCTGTCCTCCGGCGCCATACGCAACCACCGGCCCGACATCATGATCCGCGCCTTCGAAATCGCCGGCTACACGCAGGCCGACGTGGAAGCCCGGTTCGGAGGCATGCTGAGCGCCTTCCGCTACGGCGCGCCCCCGCATGGCGGCTCGGCCCCCGGCATCGACCGCATGGTGATGCTGCTGGCCGACGAGCCAAACATACGCGAGGTGATCCTGTTTCCGTTGAACCAACAGGGCGAGGACCTGCTGATGGGCGCGCCGGCGGAGGTGCCGGCCGCGCGCTTGAAGGAGCTGTCGATCAAGCTCGATCTGCCGCCTCGATCAAAATAGCTTCGGCTACCCGAGCTATCGTGATCACGCAGACTGGCAGAGCCGCAATGAGGCGACTGCCCGATCGCACGAGATCAAAGCGTATCGACCGTTCAGGGCCGGCCTGAACCGCCATCGGTCGCACTACGCGGCCTCCAGCGCGGAGGTGCACTGCAAGCGGGCGGCAAGGGTCGCTTCGTCGGTGGGGCGGGCAAAATAGTAGCCCTGGAACTCGTCAACACCGGTGGTGGCAAGGTAGTCGCGTTGCGCTTCGGTCTCGATTCCCTCGGCGGTGACCTGCAGGCCCATTGCATGGCCAAGCCGGATGATCGCTTGGACGATGGCTGCCGGTTCGGCGCCTTCGCCGAGGGCGACGACGAAGGAACGGTCGATTTTCAGACGATCAACCTTGAAACGTTGTAGCTGGCGCATCGACGAGTAGCCGGTGCCGAAATCGTCGAGGGCGATGTGCAGTCCGGCCTCCCGCAGGAGTCTGAGGCTGTTTGTCGCAGGGCAGATTTCGTCGAGGAAGACTGTCTCGGTCACTTCCAGCTCGATGCGGCCCCCAACGACCGTCGAGTGGCGCAGCGTCGCCAGTACGTCCTCCACAAACCCGGCATGACGGAGCTGCACGGGGGACACGTTTACAGCAACGTGAAGTTGCGGCCACCGGGCAGCGAAGGCCACCGCCTCCCTGAAGACCCAGGCGCCGAGGGGCAGGATCAGTCCGGTTTCCTCGGCGACGGCGATGAAGCGAGGCGGGGCGAGCAGGCCATAGCGCGGATGGTCCCAACGAACGAGTGCCTCGACGCCCCGAACCGCGCCAGCACGGTCGAGCTTAAGCTGATAGTGGAGGAACAGGCCTCCGGCGCCGTCGAGGGCTGCGCGCAGGTCGGCCTCCAGCTCGGCCTTTTGCTGCACCTGGCCGTCCAACTCGTTGCTGAAGACACGAAAGCCATCTCGGCCGACAGCCTTGGCATCGTAGAGCGCAATATCGGCCATGCGCAGCAACTCGCCGACCTCGACCGGTTGAGCCGGCATGAGGGCGACGCCGACGCTGGCCGATATGTGGGCGCTGCCGTGCGCCAAGCAAAATGGGGCGCGCGCCGTCTCCACAATAGCGCGGCATAAATCGTCGATGTCGCTGGCTTGGCATCTCCCTTCCATCAGAACCGCAAACTCATCGCCGCCGAAGCGGGCGATTAGCGTATCGGCCGGGGCGGCGTCGATAAGCCGGCTGCTGAATGCTCGGAGCAACTCATCGCCCGCCTGATGGCCGAGCGTGTCGTTGACTTCCTTGAAGCGGTCGAGATCGATGAAGACGACGGCGCGAACAAGGCCTGCCTTCAGATCGGCGGCAACACGGCGGCGGAACAGGTCGCGGTTGGCCAGTGTGGTGAGCGCATCGTGCGTAGCCTCATGTTCCATGGCTGCCTTGAGGCGCCGCAGCCGCCGGGCAGTGCGGTTCTTCTCGCCCAGCACGTTGTTGGCAGGAACGGCCGCGAGGAACAGAGAGACGAGATAGGGCTGCATCATGTCCTCCCGCATGCTGGAGCCGTGTGGGGAGAGCAGGACCAGCGGACCATAACCGTGGGCCGTCATGGCAGAGGCGATGAGGCAGGCGAGCAGGACGCACGCGAGTACCCAGGCGGGCCCGGCGCGGAAAGCGGTGAGGATCAGGACCGGGTACAGCATTAGGATCAACGGCGTGCGCGCCCAGGCAAACGCCAAGACGCTGAGCAGAATGGTGCCGAACAGCAGGATCCATCGCTCGCCACGGCCGGCATCGCCGGCCAGATCGGCCTGCCGGCTTTTGACGGCGAACAAAATGGCTGGAACCCCGAGCAATAGGCCCAGACCGTCGCACAAGGTCCACTGCAACCAATCCTGCATCAGGCCGCCGTTGCCGCTGGCCACTGCGGGGTCGAGCGCGTCGCCGAGGCAGGCCTCGGCTCCTGCTGCAAAAAAGCAGATGCCGATGAAGACGGAGAGGCGTCGCACGCGCGTGAGGTCGGTCGCGGCGCCGCAGAGCGACCGCGTGAGAAAGGCCATGAGATAGCTGACCGCGACGTTCAGCGTGGAAAAGAGCAGGTTGCTGTAGAGAGTAAAGGCGGCGAAGCGGTTGAGGAGCAGGTTGGCGGCGAAGCACGCAATGCTGGTCCATAGGCCTAAGCGTGGCGGAAGCACGAGAATAGCGACGACCAGGGCGGCATTCGCGGGCCAGAACGAGGAATCGCTGAGCTGATCGTTGCAGAGCAGGCGAATGATGACGACCAACGCTGTGAAGATGCCAAGCAACAGCAGGGCGGTCGGGGGACCACGTTGCGGTTCGGCCGTCCGGTAGAGACGCCATCGGGGCATTGCAATCGCATCCAGAAGATGGGGCAGTTTAGCTGTAACGTCTTGGCAATGTCCTAATTTTATGTTGCCCATGTGTGCCTGGTCGGCCGAAAGGCCGCGCGATCCTGCCTGCCGTGCGCCGTAAGCGGGGGCGGATCACCTGTCTGACCTACCCGATCTTGCCCAGCAGGTCCGCCGCCGCCAAGCGCTCCGCCGCACGCTTCGTGCTCCCCTCGCCCATACCCATCTGCCCGCGGGCGGTGACGGTGATGACGAAGCGGGGCGCGTGGGACGGCCCTACGCTGGAGACGACCTGGTAGGCGGGAAGCGTCTCGCCGCGGGCCAGCACGCGTTCCTGCAAGGCGGTTTTCGGGTCCTTCGGAGGCAGCACCTGGGCTTGCATCAGCGGCGCCCAGGCATCGCGTATGAAGGTTTGTGCGGCGCCCAGCCCGCCATCCAGGTAGAGTGCGCCGATCGCCGCCTCCATCGCATCGGCCAGCACGGTTGCCAGGCGGCCAACGCCGGTCATCGCCTCGTTGGCGCCCAGCGACAGCACGGCGGCCAGGCCGATCCGCTCGGCAACCGCGCACACCGCCTCACGCGAGACTAGGTGGGCATGACGGGGGCCGAGCGCGCCTTCCTGCTCGGTGGGGAAGCGTTCGGCAACCCATTCTGCCATCACCAGCCCCAGCACGCGGTCGCCCACAAACTCCAGCCGCTCATTAGAGCCGGCGCCCGTCGCGCGGATGGCCTTACGGCCCCGGCCTGGCGACCGGCCACCGGCGGCCGAGCGATGTGTCAGCGCCTCTGCCAGCAGCGCCGGACGGGCGAAGCGGTGACCGAGAAGGTGCTCGGCCTGTTGCAGGCGCCCTGCCTCGGCTGGGCTCAATCCACGCCCGTCAACAGGCGGCGCCAGCGCACTTCGGTGGGCCACGTCCAGAACTCCCACCAGGGATGCACCGCATCGAAGCTGAAGAAGATGAACTGCGCCCGGCCGATCACGTTCTCCAACGGCACGAATCCAAGGCCGTTCATGAAGCGGCTATCGGCTGAGTTGTCGCGGTTGTCGCCCATCATGAACAGGTCGCCGTCCGGCACCACGTATTCATCGGTGTTGTTGGGGTCGAGGTCGTCGGCCACGATGCGGGCGTCGTCAGTGTATTTCAGCAGCGGATGCTTCGGCCCGTTCGGCAGCGCCTCTATGTATTCCTTGGTCAGGATGTGCCCGCCGTTCTCGTTGGACGAGTCGAAATCACCGGCGGAGACGCGCGGCACCTCCGTGCCGTTGATGTAGAGCTGGCCCTGCTTGACCTGAATGTGGTCGCCGGGCAGCCCGATCACCCGCTTGATCCAATCCTCGCTGGTGTTGCGCGTGTTGCGGAACACCACGACGTCGCCGCGATGCGGGTAGGAGCCGAAGATCCGGCCGGAAAACAGCGGCGGCGAGAACGGGATGGAGAAGTGCGAGTAGCCGTAGCTGTATTTGCTGACGAACACGAAGTCGCCGATCAGCAGGGTCGGGATCATCGAGCCGGACGGTATGTTGAACGGCTCGAAGGCCACGGTGCGTATGCCCATCGCAATCAGCCCGGCATAAACCAGGGTCTTGATCGTCTCGAGAACGCCGCCCGCCTGCGGCTTGTCGGCGGGCGGCTGCGCGGTCTTCACAGAGACGGTTTTCTGGGTGACGGGCATGGGGTCTGGGTCCGGACGGGTTGCCGGATGAACACGCGCGGACAGGGGCGTGTCAAGAAAGGCACGATTTACTCGGGCACAGTCTCGGCCGACCCTGAGTTCGACTAGCGGCACAACGCTTCCACACGAAAGGCTCAAGGCGCTAGCGCTGGTGCAGCCCGGCTGCCTTGGCGGCTACAGTCCTAAGCGCGACGAAGGGCAATGCGGCCTCGCCGGTCAAGCAAGGGTGGATTGAAGCCACACCGAGCAACACAGCGCGTTTCTGGTGATGAACAACTAGAACCATGATTTGGGCCGCATCAAGCGAGATGCGGCTGTCGAAGACATCGTCGTAACGGCTGGTCGGGCGCCTACTCCGCGCCACCCTCATACGACCGAGATCACCGGCTACGTGCCACAAACATCGTTTTTAGAAAGACCGCCCGCTTCGGTTTTTGCTGCACGTCGGCCTACGAGACCGGGCTCGACGGTCACGCCGGACGTTAAGCTGGCTTCTCGCTGGGCGTCGCGCGTCACAGCCCTTCGCCGCGGGCCGTTCGGCTCGACAAACACTTAAGCCTCCCGGGTAATCAAAGAACGGATCGGCATCGGATCAGTCATGCTTCGCAGCGCATCGTTGACACAAGCACATCGAGGCCCTCAAGACCACGTCGCCTCAGCCCGGCTTCATGCGTCTTCAAACGGCCAATTGCCTCCACTCTATCCATCGCGCCATCGGTATCATCATTCCCCGCTCAAATCCCGCCGCCGCCGCTCCAGCTCCTCGCTGTAGCGCCGCAGCGCGAACTGCTCGGTCAGCACCCCCATCACCCGCAACGTCTCCGGACCATCCACCACCGCCAGCGCGTCCGCTTCGGCCTGCTCGAACAAGGTGGCAGCCTCCTTCACCGTCATCTGCGGGGTCAACACGGCGGCGGTGTGGTGCAGCAGTTCCGACACGCGCGCGGCCGTCAGCTCCTGCGCGTGTGCGTCGGCCACCCACACGATGCCGGCGTAGCGATCCTGCAGATCGACGGCCACCACGCGGGTCGCCGAACCCAGCGGGTAGTCGTGGCGGAAGGCGGCCAGCGTCATGTCGCAGCGGACCGGGCGCACGTCGCGGCGCATCATCCGTCCCACCGTCAGGCTGCGCATCCAGCCGATATCGACGGCGCTTCGTATGCTCTCGCCGCGCAGGTGGAAGCGCCAGGTGGCGAACGAGTAGCCGAAGGTGCGCCGCACCGTCAGCGACGAGACGACAGCGGCCGCCAGAACAGCCACGGTGACCGGCAGGCTGCCGGTGCTCTCCAGCGCCAGGAACGTCATCGTCAGCGGCCCGCCGACGATGGCCACAGCCAAGCCGCTCATGCCGATCAAGCCATAGACGGAATCGGGGAACACCGGCACCGGCCAGGCGAGCAGCATCAGGGCCGCAAACGACTTGCCCAGCAACGCACCCAGGAACAGCGAGGCAAAGAACAGGCCGCCGCGGAACCCCGACCCGAGCGATATGGCCGAAGCCGCCGCCTTCAGCAGCAGCAGCAGCAGCAGCGCGCGCAACGGCACCGCCGCCGCCAGCCACGCCCGCAACGCGCCATGCCCGGCGCTCATCACCGCCGGGGTCAGCAGCGCCATCCCGCCCACCACCAGCCCGCCAATGGCCGGCCGAAGCCAGGTGGGCACCCTGCTGCGTGTGAAAACCTGCTCGGTAAGGGTGACGCTGTACATGATGGCGATGCCGGCTGCGGCACAGAGCACGCCCAAGGCCAGGACAGGCAGGAAGTCGGCCGTCTCGATCCCTGAAGGCAGCACCACACCGTAGCCCGGCTCGTCGCCCAGGATAACCCGTTGCACCATCACCGCGCTGATGGCCGAGGCCACCACGGGTGCCAGCGTGGCCAGCGTGTAGGTGCCGATGACGAGTTCGAAGGCGTAGAAGGCACCGGTGAGCGG
The DNA here is from genome assembly GCA_964250925.1 of uncultured Acetobacteraceae bacterium. Classification (GTDB taxonomy): domain Bacteria; phylum Pseudomonadota; class Alphaproteobacteria; order Acetobacterales; family Acetobacteraceae; genus BOG-908. The sequence goes on along the minus strand of CAXUHU010000018.1, from coordinate 9,191 downwards.
GGCGTTGAACGCGCTGGCAATGGCGCCCGCCGCGCCGCAGCCGACCAGCAGACGGAGATCGGCCCGGCGCACGCGAAAGAGGCGACCGACGCGCGAGGCGATCGCGGCGCCGATCTGCGTGTAGCCAGCCTCCAGCCCCACCGACGCACCGACGCCGTTGCTGAGCAGCGTTTGGGCCACCACAACGAGGCTGTCGTTCACCGACATCTTGCCACCGAACACCGCGTTGGCCTCGATCGGATCGATCGTGCGCGCCGGCCGCCAACGGGCCAGCGCCCAGGTGAACGCGCCCATGCACAGGCCCCCGACGCCGGGCACGGTCAGCGCACGCCAGAGTATCAACCGCGGCTGGCCCGACAGGCGCTGGGCCGGCGGCAGGGCGAACAGCCACTCGTGGGCAAGCTGGGTGGTCTGGTTCATCGCAACCACCAGCAGGCCGGCCGTGGCGCCGAGACAGGCTGCGACGACGACGAGCCAGATTTCGCCGCCGCGCACCAGGCTGCGCAGGACCAGCGGTGCGTGCAGGGCCACGTCGCCCAGGCCGCGGCGCCGGCGCAAAACGATGGGCGGCTTGGCCTCAGCCTGCGTGGGGGTTGGCGGCATGATCCTGTCCGTCGGCCGGCGATGACCGTGCGTCTGATTGCTAGCCTTGCGGACGCCCATGCCGCAACCGGCGGACACAGGGCGTGTTGTGGCGCCATGCAGGTCCCCGCAGATCCCGTGCCGTTCGTGCCGCCGGAATACCCGGATCCGGACGCTCCGGTCCCGATCGAGGAGCCGCCGGAGCCGATCGAGGTGCCTGGCGACCCGCCACCGCCGCCGATGCATGCGGGCTGCTAGGCCGTGCTGCCCGACAGCATGCGGCAGGTGAACGTGGCCAAGCCGGGTGGTCCCGAGGCGATGCGGGTGGACCGGGCGCCGGTGCCACAGCCCGGGGCGGGCGAGGTGCTGATCAGAGTGGCAGCGGCCGGCGTGAACCGGCCCGACGTTCAGCAGCGCAAGGGGCTGTACCCGCCGCCAAGCGATGCGAGCCCGGTGCTGGGCCTTGAGGTGGCGGGCGAAGTCGTCGCCTTTGGCGATGGCGCGGCTGGCGGCCTGGAGCACGGCAGACAGGTCTGCGCGCTGGTCAATGGCGGCGGCTATGCGGAGTATTGCGTGGCACCCACCGCTCAATGCCTGCCCTGGCCCAAGGATTACGATGCGGTGCGCGCGGCCGCCCTGCCCGAAACGCTATTCACCGTGTGGGCCAACCTGTTCGGCCTGGGCCGACTGGCGCCCGGCGAGACGGCGCTGGTGCATGGCGGCAGCAGCGGCATCGGCACCACGGCCATCCAACTGTCCCGCGCCTTCGATGCCCGCGTGTTCGCCACCGCCGGCTCAGCGGAAAAATGCCAGGCCTGCGTGGCGCTGGGTGCAGAGGCGGCGATCGATTACCGAACCGAAGATTTCGTTGCCCGCATCGGCGCGCTGACCGGCGGGCGGGGCGTGGACGTCGTGCTGGACATGGTCGCCGGCTCCTACCTGTCGCGCAACACGCAGGCACTGGCGCGCGACGGCCGGCTGGTCGTGATCGCCGTGCAGGGCGGCGTGCACGATCCGGACCTCAACTTCGCCCTGGTCATGATGAAGCGGCTGACCATCACGGGTTCGACCATGCGCCCCCGCACGCGGGCGGAGAAGGGCGCAATAGCCGACGAACTGCACCGCCACGTGTGGCCAAAGCTGGATGCTGGGCAGTGTGCACCGGTGATCCACGACGTCTTTCCGCTGGCCCGGGTGGCCGAGGCGCATGCGCTGATGGAACGCAGCCGCCATATCGGCAAGATCGTGCTGACATTGGGCTAGCGGCGCGATGATCCTGCACGCGGTGGAGCAGGGGAGCGGTTCGCCCGTCTGCCTGCTGCATGGGCTGTTCGGACGGGCGCAAAACCTTGGCATGGTCGCTCGCAGGCTGGCGCAGCGCCACCGGGTTCTATCGATCGACCTGCGAAATCATGGAGCCAGCCCGCACGCCTCCGGCATGACGTATGCGGCGATGGCGGACGACGTTCGGCAAACGTTGGCAGACCGCGGCGCGCTGCCGGCTTGCGTGCTGGGCCACTCGATGGGCGGCAAGGTCGCCATGATGCTGGCCGCCGAAACACCCGCGCAGGTTGCGCGTCTCGTCGTGGCCGACATCGCGCCCGTCGGCTATGCCCACCACAACGCCCGCGTGGCGGCCGCGCTGCAGGCATTGGCGCTCACCCCTGGCCTGGACCGGCGGCAAGCCGACGCAGCGCTGGCGGCCGATGTGCCCGATGCTGCCGTGCGAGGGTTGCTTCTACAGAACCTGGTGCCTGGCCCGTCGCCGCGTTGGCGCATTGGGCTCGATGAAATCGCCGCCGGTATCGACGCTATCGAAGGTTGGCCCGACCTACCCGCGGATTCGCGTTACGACGGCCCTACCCTGTTCATCGCCGGCGCACGGTCCGGCTATGTCCAGGAGGATGCCTGGCCCGCCACGCTGGCGCTGTTCCCAAACGCCACGCTGGTTCGCCTGAAGGATGCCGGCCATTGGCTACACGCCGACCGGCCCGACGCGTTCGGGAGCGTCGTCGAAGACTTTCTAAACGGTCAGAAGATGGTCTAGGCTGCGACCATCCGATGCTGTGGTGACGATGGCCCCGATCACACGCCTGACGGCCGACTACGACACCGAGCCCCGGCGCCAGACTGGAAGCCTGGCGGGGCTGGCGGTCAGCCTTCTGCTCGTCGTCGTGGGACTATACTTGATCGACGCGCTTCACAGCCAGGCGCTGTTCCAGGATTGCGTTCTGTCCGGCCACGCAGATTGCAGCAGCGTCTTGCAACCCTGACCGGTTCAGCCCTCCAAAAGCAAAGATTTGGTCCTTATTGCAAAGGACGGCTTGCCTAACCCCTATCGCGCATGATCCGAGCCTTATCGCGCTGCCAATCCCGGTCGGCGATCGCATGGCGCTTGTCCGCCTTGTTGCGCCCCTGCCCCACGCCCAGCACCACCTTGGCCACGCCCTTGTCGTTGAAGTGTATGTCCAGCGGCACCAGCGTGTAGCCGTTACGGGTCGTATGGGCCAACAGCCGGCCGATCTCCTTCTTGTGCAGCAGCAGCTTGCGCGGCGCCCGCGGCTCGAAGCGCGACAGCACGCCGGCCTGGTATTCAGGGATGTAGCAGTTGAACAGAAACAGCTCGCCCTCGCGCTCGCCGGCCCAGGCTTCGGTGATGGTGGCGCGGCCGTGGCGCAGCGACTTGACCTCCGGCCCACGCAGCACCAGGCCGGCCTCGACGGTTTCCTTGATCGCGTAGTCGAAACGCGCGCGCCGGTTCTGTGCCGCCAAGCCATGCGTAATCAGGCCCGATTTCGTTTTCTTTTCAGCCAAGCCGGCGCTCTTTCAATTCAACAACCGCACTTCGGTCATCGCGGCACGCACCCGCGCGCGCGCCGCCTCGCTGATCGGCGCCAACGGCAGCCTGCAATACGCGTCGGTCATGCCGAGCAGGCTCGCCGCGTATTTCACCGGGCCGGGGTTGCTCTCGCAGAACATCGAATCGTGCAGCGGCACTATGCCGTCCTGCAATGCGATCGCGTCGCTCACGCGCCCTTCGGTCCAGGCTCGATGTATTTCGGCGCACAGGCGCGGGGCCACGTTGGCAGTCACCGAAATGCAACCATGCCCGCCGGCCGCCAGGAACGGCAGCACGGTATGGTCCTCGCCGGACAACTGCACGAAATCCGCCCCGCACGCGCGACGCGTATGCAGCGGCCGCGACAAATTCGCGGTGGCATCCTTCACGCCCACGATGTTGGGGTGGCGGGCCAACCGCGCCATCGTCTCCACGCTCATGTCGATCACGCTGCGCGACGGAATGTTGTAGATGATCAGCGGCAAGTCGGCAGCATCGGCCACCGCCGTGTAGTGCAGGAAAAGCCCTTCCTGCGACGGCTTGTTGTAGTACGGCGTAACGACCATGACTCCGTCGGCGCCGGCGCGCTTGGCATGCTGCGCCAGCGACACCGCCTCGGCCGTGCTGTTCGACCCTGCGCCGGCAATCACCGGCACCCGCCCCGCCGCAGCGTCCACGACGATTTCGATGACGCGCTGGTGCTCGGCATGGGTCAAGGTGGGCGACTCGCCCGTCGTGCCAACGGGAACGAGGCCCTTGGTGCCTTGGTCAATCTGCCACTCCGCAAAACGCGCCATTGCCTGCTCGTCGAGCGACCCGTCTTCGCGCATGGGGGTGATCAGGGCGACGATCGAGCCCTTGAACATGGGTCACTCCGTGGTCGCCGGGGCATGATGCCGCGGGCAGAGCGGCGCTTCTAGCGCGAGGCAGGGCGAACTGTCACGGTGTCGGTCTTCCGCCTGTCTTCCTTGCCACGTAGGCCGGAAAAGCGGAGCGCTTCCCGCCTATGCAGTCGTCGTCGGTGTCAGGCAACGTCCAGATAGCGTGCATGTGGTCCGGCAGCACGACCCGGGCATCCGCGTGAAGGGACGCCGCGCCCTGTCAGGCTGGTGCAAGTCCTGCTCCGATCAGCGCAGAGGTGACAGTGCGCGAAGGTGCGTGTCGCTTATTCACGTGTGTTTGCGGCATTTCCGCTAACGAATGCGCACGCTATCTGTGTTGGCGATGGATTTAGCAAACAGCCGCGTGTCACCGTCTGTGATCGGCATTTGCCCGCTGCCCACCACTACCCGAATAGCCCAAAACCGACACGGCCTGCATCGTTCTGCCGCGATCAGGTCACCGCGCAAGCCGCATTACGCATTGGCGCGACACGGCTACGCGGCATCCGCTTTCTTTTCGTTCCGCTTGCGCTCGTTCGGGTCCAGCCACTTCTTCCGGATGCGCACCGCACTCGGCGTTACCTCCACCAGCTCGTCGTCCTCGATGTAGGCGATCGCCTGCTCCAGGTTCAGCCGGCGGGGCGGAATCAGCAGCATCGCCTCGTCCTTGCCGGCGGCGCGTATGTTGGTGAGCTTCTTTTCCTTGATCGGGTTGATGTCGAGGTCGCTCTCGCGCGAGTGCTCGCCCAGGATCATGCCGACGTAGACCGCCTCGTTCGGGCTGACGAACAACGTCCCGCGCTCCTGCAAGTACCACAGCGCATACTGCACGGTGGCCCCGTTCTCCGAGCTGATTAGCGAACCGTTGCGGCGGCCCTCGATCGTGCCGGCCCAGGGGCGGTAGCCGGCGAACAGGCGGTTCATGATGCCGGTGCCGCGCGTGTCGGTCAGAAACTCGCCGTGATAGCCGATCAGGCCGCGGCTGGGCATGATGAAGGTCAGCCGCACCTTGCCGCCGCCCGACGGGCGCATGTCCTGCATCTGGCCCTTGCGGCGGCTCAGCTTCTCCACCACCACGCCCGAGTATGGCTCGTCCACATCGACCAGCACTTCCTCGAACGGCTCCTCGCGCTCCTTCGTCTCGGCATTGACTTGCGTCAGCACACGCGGGCGGCCGATCGACAGCTCGAAGCCCTCGCGGCGCATCGTCTCGATCAGCACGCCCAACTGTAACTCGCCGCGGCCGGCGACCTCGAAAGCCTCGCTCTCCGTGCTCTCGGTTACCTTGATAGCGACGTTTCCCTCCGCCTCGCGCAGCAGGCGGTCGCGTATCTGGCGTGATGTGACCTTCTTGCCTTCCTTGCCGCCAAGCGGCCCGTCGTTGACGCGGAACGTCATGGCAAGCGTCGGCGGGTCGATCGGGATGGCGTGCAGCGGCTCGGTCAGCTCCGGTGCTCCGATGCTGTCGGGGATGGTAGCGTCCGTCAGCCCGGCTACCGCCACGATGTCGCCAGCCTCGGCTTCCTCCACCGTCACTCGGTCCAGGCCGCGAAAGCCCAGCAGCTTGGTCAACCGGCCGGTCTCGACCGTGGTGCCGTCCTGGCGAAGCACCTTCACCTGCATGTTCAGCTTGGCGCGGCCCTGCTCGATGCGGCCGGTCAGCACGCGGCCCAGGAACTGGTCGTACTCCAGAATGGAGGCCACCATCGCGAACGGCGCCTCCGCATCCAGCGCCGGCGCCTTTACGTGGCTCAGCACCAGGTCGAACAGGGCAGATAGGTCCTTGCGGGGGCCGTTCAGCTCGGCATCCGCCCAGCCCTGCCGGCCGGAGGCATACAGCATCGGGAAATCGAGCTGCTCGTCGCTGGCACCCAGGGCGGCGAACAGGTCGAACACCTCCGTGTGCACCTCGTCGGCGCGCGCATCCTGGCGGTCGATCTTGTTGACCACCACGATCGGCTTGATGCCGCGCTGCAGCGCCTTACCGACGACGAATTTGGTTTGTGGCAGCACGCCCTCGGCCGCATCCACCAGCACGATCGCGCCATCGACCATGTTGAGGATGCGCTCCACCTCACCACCGAAATCGGCGTGGCCAGGGGTATCGACGATGTTGATCCGCGTCTCGCGCCACACCACGCTGGCGCATTTGGCCAGGATGGTGATCCCCCGCTCCTTCTCCAAATCGTTGCGGTCCAGCGCGCGCTCGACGACGGCCTGGTGCTCGCGATAGGCACCCGACTGCTTCAGCAACTGATCGACCAGCGTGGTCTTGCCGTGGTCGACATGGGCGATGATGGCGATGTTGCGGATGTCCATGGGGCACTTCTGACGAGAGAGGGGTGCGGCCCATACGAAAAGGGCCTGACCGATGTGTCAGACCCTTGGGGTACCGCGTGTGGCATCTAGATAGGCGCTGGCGTTCGCAGATGCGAGAGAAAACCACTGCCGAACGGGGGGCGTATGGCAGGGCTGCGTGCAGCTGTCCTGCCGACTAAGCCGGACCAGCCGAGATTTCAGTATTCACCCTGTTCATCGCCCGGCGGGGCGCCGGCCAGTCCCATCTTGATTGCCGCCCGTGCAGCCGCCAGGTCGCCGGCGCCGAGCGCCCGCCGTGCGTCGGCGACCCGTGCCACCATCTGGTTCTGCGACGGCTGGCCCGCTGCATTAGCCGGGGTCGACCGATCCAGCAGGCGCGTTTCCGCCATCTCCAAGGCTTGTTGCGCCTCACCGGTGCGGTGCATGGCCAACGCGCGGTCGGCGGCACGCAGGTAGCCACGCGGGCCCTCGTTCAAGCCGCTTTGCGGTTGCGGCAAATGAGGCGCGATCGGCGACTGCGTGTCCGATTCAGTGATGTTGCTGGCCTTGGCCGAAGCCGGGCCGCTCAGCCCGGTGCCGGGCTCGTGGGCAAACGTCTGGGCCAGCACCGGAGTTGTGGCGAGTCCCAGCAGGGTCGCCGAAGTCAGGGTCAAAATTCGCACCGGGTTGTCCCTCATACACGGGGTGGATCGTTGCCTGCCCAAACACCGCGACCGGGGCCGGGTTGCGATCAGGCCGACATGCCGATCAGCGCGGCGAGAGTACGAAGCGCACCGGCCGGTCCGGCTGGGTCGTCACGATCGCGCGCGGCAACACCTGGCCGGTGCCGGCCAGCTCGATGCGGAACGCACGCAACAGCCGGGCCAGCACCAGCACCGCCTCGGTCAGCGCGAACTGGGCGCCCACGCAGATTCGCGGCCCGGCGCCGAACGGCATGTAGGCGTAGCGCTCGGGGGCGGGAGCGCCGGGCATGAAGCGGTCCGGGTCGAAGGCGTCGGGCGCGTGCCAGCGCGCATGGTGGCGATGCAGCACCCAGGGGCTGATGGTGATGGTCGTGCCCGGCGAGACGGCGTGGCCCATGATGCTGTCGGCCTGCTGCGCCTGGCGCACAATCAGGAAGGCCGGCGGATACAGCCGCAGCGCCTCGTCCACATGGGCGCGAACGCGCGGCATGAGCGGGATCGACGCAGCCGCCTGCGCAGGCCCGAGGTCGAGGCCCGCCACTTCAGCCGCCAGCCGCTCCTGCTGCTCGGGATACAGGGCTGCCAGGTAAATCGACCAGAACAGGGTCACAGCCGTCGTCTCGTGGCCGGCCAGGATCATCGTGCTGACCTCGTCACGCAGCTGCGCGTGGTCAAAGCCTGCCCCTGTCTCCGGGTCGCGCGCGGCCGACAGCAGGTCGAACAGGTCGCGCGCACGGTTCTCGGCCGGCGGCAAGGATGCCCGTACGGCGATCAGGCGGTCGAGAAAGGCGAGCCATTCCGTGCGGAAGGTGGCCCGACCGCGGTCCACCAGCGACGGGACGTTTTCCGGTAGCAACAGGTCCAGGATGCCCGGCGTGGCATAACGGGCGCCGTAGCTCATCAGCAGGCGGCGCAACTCGCCGGCGAAGCCCGACATCTCGAGGGAGAACATCGACTGCCCGGCGATGGCCAACGCCAAATGCTGCAAATGCGGCAGCAACTCGACCGGACGGTGCGTCAGCGCCGCGAGCTCGGCCTCCTTGGCGGCGCTGGCGGCCACCACATGATGCGCCAGGATCGGCATGGTGCGCGGCACCAGCGCCGGCGCGATGGTGCGCCGCTGGTGGCGCCACGCCTCACCCTCGGCCAGGAACAGCCCGCCGCCCAGCACCGGCTGCAGCACGCGGCGGGTGGCCGGGTTACGCTGGTAATTGTCTGCGTTGCCCACCAGCACGTGGCGGATCGCCTCCGGCGCGTTTATCATGAGCTGCTCGCGGCCCAGGAAACGCCCTGGCAAAATCTCGAGCTCGTAGGCCGGCTGCCCCCATAGCTCGAGGAAGTTGCGGCGCAATACCAGGAAGGATTCCAGCTGCGTGCGCAGCCGGGTCGGTAGGGGAGCGCGCGGCGGCAGGGTCTGGAGCATAAGTCGCAAGTGGGGGCGCGGCGACACCAGTGAAGGCTGCAGTTGTCACGGTGGGCGAGGGATGGCCAGCTGACTTGCAAACCGTTGTCGCTGGACGGGGGCGGGTGCGCCACCACGACATGAGCGGCGTCACCAGTCCCTCTTCGAGCCGATCCACACCTCCGTCCACGTGCTGGACGTTGTCGACCGTGCCGAGGGCGCGATATGCGGCATCCTGAGCGCCAAGTGACCCATGAGCGTGAACGAGCTTCGGCGCGGCGTCGAGGCTATCCCGGAGGCCGACCACCGATGAATGGTTCTGCCGCTGCGCCCTGCCAATAAGGATGGCTAGGACGAGGCAGCGCTGGCAGCGCGGTGGACGACGGCGACATGATGGGCGTGACGGTGCCTGAGGTCAGGCGCGAGTCCGATCGCATCTCGGCTTGACCAGCGCCTGTGACGTAGACATGTTTCTACTTGTGGGC
>CAXUHU010000017.1:28750-44844 GCA_964250925.1 uncultured Acetobacteraceae bacterium | reverse complement strand
AGCATAATTCGGCTACTTGACCGAGACGGCGATGGCGAACGCCTCAGGCGTGAGCGAGCGTTCGAGCTGGCCGACATCGATCTCGTATGCCTTGTGCTCGGTGGTGAAATGATAGCTATCTTGTGCATCTACCAGCCCGTCGATGCCGAAGATGGTGTTGGCACCCGCTGTCACCTTCAGGGTTGCCGTCTGGCCCTTGGCGGTGGCCAGCGTGAAGCAGACCGTGTCCTCGGCCGGCGCGGTGCCGTGGATGGTGGTGGACGACGCGCCGTGCGCAAATTGGATCGGCTTGCACGCCGTCTTGGCCGTGGCGGCCAGCGGCAGGGTGAGCAGGATCGCGGCCGATAGCGCCATGCGCGTGAAGGCTGTCTCGTTGCGTTTCATGGCACACCTCTGTCCGCGCCTCGGTTGGCTCCGGGCGGCGCAGCCTATCCTTGCCGTTCGCGGATTGCTATGGGCGACCTGCCCGAACCAACATCCTGCCGAGGAGACCAGCATGAACCGGTCGCTGTTGATACTGTCTGCCTGCACCGTCCTTTGCGCGGCGGCCTACGCCGCGGCGCCGCAGGCAATGCGGGTACGCGGCACGATCGTGGCCGCCGATGCGGGCAGCATCACGGTGCACCCGGCAGACGGTGCGGACGTGAAGCTGGCGCTGGGCTCGGACGTCAAATACGCCTCTGTCGTCGCCTCCGACACCAAAGCGATCCAGCCGGGCAGCTTCATCGGCACGGCCACCAAGGGTTTCGGCAGCCACATGACGGCGCTGGAGGTTGTCGTGTTCCCGGCCGCCATGCGCGGCATGGGCGAGGGCCATTACGGCTGGGACAAGATACCGGACGCCACCGGCGGCGGTGCGGTGGCCAGCTCGATGACGAACGGCACGGTGCAGGCCGGGAACGCGCCGCTGGTCGGCAGCTCGATGACGAACGGCAACATCGATGCCGCCTCGCAGCAGGCGGGCGGGCTGCACATCGCGGTCTCCTACAAAGGCGGCCACAAAGACGCGACCGTGCCGGCGAGCGCCCCGGTGGTCGCCTTCCAGGTCGGCGGGCCCGAAGTGGTGAAGACGGGCGCGCAGGCATTCATCGTGGCCGCCGACCGCCAGGCCAAATTCGTGGCCGGCGGCAAAGACGGCGTGAAGCCGCCGATGTAGCTCAGGCCAGGGCGGCGGCATTGTCCGTGCCGCCCGGCGACCAGAGCACGTCGGCTCCGGCGTTCAGCCGGCGGCTCAGCACGAACAGCAGGTCCGACATGCGGTTCAGGGCACGCACCACTTCGGGGTTCACGGCCTCCTCGCAGGCCAGATGCACCACCAGGCGCTCGGCCCGTCGAACCACGGTGCGGGCCAAATGCGCATGGGCCGCCGCCTCTGTGCCGCCGGGCAGCACGAAGCTGGCGAGCGATGGCAGGACGGCGTTGACCTGGGCCACCTCGGCCTCCAGGCGGGCAGCCATGACTGGCGTTACGCGCAAGCGGTCGCCGGCCTCGCCGGGCACGCACAAATCGGCGCCGATGTCGAACAAGTCGTTCTGCATGCGGGCCAGCATGGCGTCGGCCTCGGCGTCGTGGGCGGTGTGCAGGCGCAGGATGCCCAGCGTGGCGTTGGCCTCGTCGACCGTGCCGTAGGCTTCGACGCGGCGGTGGTCCTTGCCCACGCGCGTGCCGTCGCCCAGTGAAGTCTGCCCGCCATCGCCGCCCCGCGTCACCACGCGATCGATCCGCACCACCATCACGTCTCTCCCTGCGGTCTCAGAAGCCGTATGGACGAATCGGCGCCATAGGCCATGCCGAACGCAGCGGCGGCCGCCGGTAGCGCCGCGGCCGGGGCCGCATCGGCCAGCACGCGGCCCTGGTCCAGCACCAACATGCGGGTGGCGTAGGCGACCGCAAGCCCAACCGCGTGCAGCACGGCCAGCACGGTGCGGCCTTCGCGGGCCAAGCGGGCCAGCAGCTGCATGATCTCGTGGCTGGCGCGCGGGTCCAGGTCGGCCACCGGCTCGTCCAGCAGCAGCACCGCGGGGCAGGTGGCCAGCGCGCGGGCCAGCATGGCACGCCGGGCCTGGCCGCCGGAAAGCTGGTCGATGCGGCGATGCGCGAAATCGGCCACGCCGCAGGCGTTCATGGCGTGCTCCACGGCGCTACGGTCGGCGTCGTTCCAGGGAATGCGCCCCAGGGCAACGGTTTCGGCCACCGTCAAGCCCCACGCACAGCGCGCGCCCTGTTCCACGTAGGCGACACGGCGCGGATCCGGCTGACCGCCGGGCAGCAAGCCGGCCAGCGTGCGCAGCAGGGTGGTCTTGCCGGCACCGTTGGGGCCGCAGATGGCCACGAACTCGCCAGGGCCGGCGGCGAAGCTGACGCCGTGCAGCACGCGCCGGCCGCCGATGTCGGTGTTGGCGCCGGTGACGGCGATCACAAGGCGGCGCGCCGGGCGATGCGCACCAGGAACGGAGAGCCCAGCACGGCCGTCAGAACGCCCAGCCGCGGCTCGCCCTGCAGCGGCAGCAGCAGGGGCGCCAGACGGGCCAGCACGTCGGCGGCCAGCAGCAGGGCGGCGCCGCCCGCGAGCGACGGCCAGAGCAGGGCGCCAGGCCGCTGCCCGAACCAGGGACGCAGCAGATGCGGCACGACAAGCCCCACGAACCCGATGCCGCCGGCCACCGCCGCACCGCCGCCCACGGCCAGGGCCACGCCGCCTGCAGCGAGGCGCAGGGTGGGGCCCGTAGGCACGCCCAAGGTGGCGGCGGTGGCTTCACCCAGGCTCAGCGCGTCCAACCGCCTGCCCAGGCGCAGCAGCAGCGCGCAGCCCGCGAGGATGACCGGGGCGGCCAGGGCCAAATGGACCAGTGTGCGGTCTTCCAGCCCGCCCATCAGCCAGAAGGTGATCTCGGTCAGGGCGAACGGGTTGGGGGCCAGCGACAGGGCCAAGGCCAGCAGCGCGGAAGCGAAGGCGGACAGCGCGATGCCGCCCAAAATGAGCGTGGCGCCGGCTACGTGTCGCCCCAGCCCGCCCAGCAGCAGCGCGCAGCCGGCGCCGGCGCCCAGCAGCGCGCCCATCGGGAGCGCTGGTGCGAACAGCGCGGCCAGGCCCCAGTAATAGGCCAGCACCGCGCCGAAGGCTGCGCAGCCGCCGATGCCCAGCAGCCCGGGGTCGGCCAGCGGATTGCGCAGTGCCCCCTGCAGCACCGCACCCGATACGCCCAGGCCCGCGCCTATCAGGCCCGCCAGCAAGGTGCGCGGCAGGCGTATCTGGGTCAGGATCAGCCAGTCTGGCACGCCGAACCCTGCTGCGCCCACCAGCAGCGACACGGCGCAAAGCAGGCCCACGGCCGCCCACAGGCGAGTCACCGCGCCAGCAGCTCAACGGCGCCCGCGGTAAAAGGGCCGCCGCAGATGAGCAGCGCCGGAGGGATGTTGCGGTGCGGGATGGCGCGCAGGGCGGGGTGCCGGGCAAGGTCGGTGGCCATGGAGGGAAAGCGCGGCGCGGTTTCGGTCACCAGCAGATCGGGCGGACGGGTCAGCAGCGTTTCGATCCCGATGCGGCCGCCGGTGCCGGCGTTGGTCAGGCCGGCGGCGCGCAGCGCGGCATCGCCCAGGCTGCCGGAGCCGGCCGTCCAGCCGCCGGCCTGCCACAGCACTGCGGTGCCGGTTCGCTTGCGGAGTGCTGCGAGACGTCGCCACATGGCCGCTGCGAGCGCCCGGCCGCGAGCGGGCGTGCCCAGCGCGGAGGCGACCTGGACAACCTGGGCAGCGACTTGGGCAAAGTTCTGCGGTTCGTCGGTTTGCAGCACGCGCACCCCCCTGGCACGCAGCAGGGCCACGGTGGTTTGTGCGCCGGTGCGGCCGGCGAGCACGAGGTCTGGGTGCAGCGCCAGCACCGCTTCGGCATCGGCGCGCACGCTCGGCAGGTGGCCCGCCTGGATTGCGACAAAGGAGAGGGCTGGATCGCGGGCCAAAGGCTCCAAGGCGGTGACGTTTTGCGGCGCAAGCATCACAAGCAACTGATCCGTGCAAAGATTCAATGAAATTACGCTCATGGCAAGCGCAGTATCAAAGTATAGACCGATAATCCAAGCAAAAGCCAAGAGAGCAAAAATTCTCGCTTCTTTTTTCAAACAAGACGTCTTTCTTGCTTCGTTCACAGGGCCACAGCCCCCTCATGCTTCGCCTTATGCTCCGGTTCCACATGGATACTCACAACCAACTGTTCCATGTCGGCCCGCAGCGCCGATTCCATGCGATCGCAGATCTCGTGGGCTTCGTCCACGCGCATGGAGCCGGGGACGACCAGGTGGAACTGCACGAAGGTGCTGCGGCCGGCCTGGCGGGTGCGGATGTCGTGCGCTTCGATGGCGCCACCGCCTTGGGCCGTCAGCACCCGCTCGATGCGTTGCACCGTGTCGTCGGACGGCGCCATGTCCATGAGCCCACCGACAGACGAGCCGATAAGGTGCACGCCGGACCACAGGACGTAGGCGGCTGTGGCGGCCGCAACGATGGGATCTAGCCATAGATGACCGGTCAGTAGGACCAGACCCACGCCGGCCACCACGCCAATGCTGGTGACCACGTCGCCCATCAGGTGGCGCGCGTCGCCAGCAAGCGCCGGCGAGCGAGCGCGGCGGGCGGCGCGGAACAGCACCCATGCCCACAGCGCGTTAAGCAGCGTGGCTGCAATGTTCAGGCTCACCCCCAGCGCCGGCGCGCTGAGTGCCGCCGGGTGCCGCCAGGTGTGCCAGGCGTGCTGCAATATGCTGACGGAGGCAACAACGATCAGCACGCCCTCGACGACGGCGGCCAAGAATTCCGCCTTGTCGTGACCATACGGGTGGTTGCGGTCGGCTGGGCGTGCGGCAAAGCCCAAAGCGGCGAGGGCTATTGCGGATGCGGCGACGTTGACCACGGTCTCCAGCGCGTCGGAGTAGAAGGCAGCGCTGCCGGTGACGCGCCATGCCGCGCCCTTCAGGGTCAGCACGGCCAGCCCCACGCCGATGCTGCCGGCAGCAATGCGCATCGTCTTGTTCATCGCCGGCCTCCGCACGCCGGTGCTGTCTAGCAGCGCCGGTAGGGGCGCGCTACGCGCCGATCAGGTGCAGCACCACCTCGCGGCGATGCGGGCTGTCGCGATGTTCGTAGAGGTAGATGCCTTGCCAGGTGCCCAGCACCATCGCTCCGCGGGCGACCGGCACGCTGAGCTGTGTCTGGGTGAGTGCGGCGCGGATGTGGGCCGGCATGTCGTCCGGTCCCTCTGCGTCATGGATGTACAAACCGCGGCCTTGCGGAGCGATGCGGGCGAAAAATGTCTCCAGATCGGCGCGAACGTCCGGGTCGGCGTTCTCCTGCACGAGCAGCGAAGCAGACGTGTGCCGGCACCAGAGCGTCAGCAAACCGGTCTGCACGGTGCTGCCTTGCAGGAAACGGCGGGCGGGTTGCGTGATGTCCGTCAGGCCGCGAGTGCGGGTTTGAATGTGCAGGATGTCTGTCGCTTGCTGCATGATTGCGCCTTTCAAAACCCGAAACGGGCACCGGCGAGGAACGAGGCGCCGGGTGTCTGATAGCCGTTGACCGGTTCGAAATGCGAGTTGCCGAGGTTCTTGCCCCAGGCGAACAGCTGCACGGCCGATGTCGCCTGCCAGGTGGCGTTGAGGTTGAAGACCAGCCCGCTGGGCGAGCGGCCGACCGTGTAGCCGGGCACGCCGGCATCGTCGGTCGGGTAGTCCTGGAAACGGCCGGTATAGAGCAGCTCCGGCGCGATCACCACGCCGGGCAGCGGCACGATGCGCAGGTTGCCGGAAGCCTGGTTCTGCGGGCGGCGCAGCAGCAGCGCGTGGGTGCCCAGGTCGCGCGCGTCGGTGTAGGTATAGGTGAGATCGGCCTGCACCCAGGGGCTGGCGCGCAGGGTCAGCGTCGTCTCCACACCCTCGGTGCGCGCGCTGTCGATGTTGACCGGCGAGGACGACAGGAAGTCCGCCGCATACACCGTTTCGATCAGGTCGTGGATGCGGTTGTTGAAGTAGGCGACGCCGATGCTGGCGTTGCGCTGTGCGGCAATCGGCAGGTCGGTCACCACGCCAGCCTCCCAGCCCTGCGCGCGTTCGGGGCGCAAATTTGGGTTGCCGACATAGCCGAAACTGTCGATGCCGTAGCGGTCGTACAGCGCCGGCGCGCGGAAGCTGGTGCCGTAGGATGCTTTCAGGTGTGAGAGGATTTCTGGCACGTCCACCACGCCGCCCACGCGCCAGGTGAACGCGTCGCCGGCGATGGTCGTTGCGTCCTCACGCAACTGGCCGGTCAGGGCCAAGCGCTTGAGCAGCGTCGTCTGCGCACCTAGAAAACCTGAATCCGTGTCATCGTGTGCGTGCACCGAACTGCGATCCGGGTAGCCACCGGACACCATGTTGATCGTGCTGTCGGATTGGTCGGATTGGTGCTCGTAGCCGAAAGTGACGCTGTTGGAAGCGAGCACGCCGTAATCGGGCAGGTGCACGGTGTTGTTCCACTGCGCGTCGGTACGGCGCCCGTGATAGCGGTTGTCGCTCACGCCCTGGTTGGGGTCCGAACCGTCGAGAGTCACGGTGTAGCGGCGGTCGTCTTGCACGCGTGTCAGGTATAGGCTCGTGTCCCATGCGCCGTTCAGCAACTTGCTGGTGACGCCAAGGCGGCCGAACAGCGAGGCGTCGTAGCCGGTGGCATTGCCGCCGTCATAGGCCAGCCCGCCCACCTCGTCGTAGCCGTATTTTGCGTCGCGCGCGCGCAGCAGAACGGAAAACCGCGTGTCGGCAAAGGGCGTGGCGCCCAGCTCCACCTGCGCCAGCTTGCTGCGGTCGCCATCCACCTCGCCGGTGTATACGCTTTTCTCGCGACTGGGCGTCTGATCGAAGCCGCGTTCGGACAGGCCCTGCAGATTGGCGGCGTAGTCCCAGATGTTGTATCCGCCGGCGATGTCGGCCTGGGCCAGCCCGGCGCGAGGGGCGCCTGCGGCCAACGTCACATGCCCATGCGGGGCGCCGGCGCCGTGCCGGGTGATCAGGTTGATCACGCCGCCGATCGCGCCCGTGCCGTACAGGCTCGACATCGGGCCGCGCACCACCTCAATCCGCTCCACGTCGGCTAAAGTGTCCACGCCGAAATTGAACGCGCCGCCCGGGTCGCCGGGGTCGTTGATCGGCACGCCGTCGCGCAGAACCAGCACGTGGTTGGAGTTGGTGCCGCGGATGAACACGCTGGTCTGGCTGCCCGGCCCGCCGGACTGCACCACGCGCAGGCCCGGCACGGCGGACAGGGCATCGACCAGGCTGACGTAGCCGCGCTCCTCGATGGTCTTGCGGTCGATCACGCTGACGCCGGCTGGCAGGTTCACCACGGCGCTGGGCACGCGCGTTGCCGTGACGACGATGTTTTCCGGCGAGTCCGGATTGGCCTGTGCGAGCGCCGCACAGGGAGTAGCGGCCAACAGGGCCGAGAGCACGATGCGCATGGGGCGCAGACCTCCAAGGGCCGCGGCGCTGTGCGCCCGGCCGACACGACGGCGATTGCCGCATGCGGGTCTCTCTCCCACTGCTTCGGTGCACCCCGCCCGACGCGCGCGTACAGTCTCGACACCGGCCGGTCTCCTGGCTCGCGGCCTGACTCCTGATAGGGAGCCGCCTGCCCCGCCTTCTCACCGCGCGCGTGCGGCAATGGCTGTGTGGGGCAGGCCCGGCGATCAGGATGAACCCGATCGCATTGTGTGGAGGCCGCTTACAGTTGCGGGGGCAGCCGCGGCGTTGCACCGCATTCCCGAACACCTGTGTCTGGGCGGGAGGCTAGGCCAAAGCCGGTTGGGACGGAAGGGGCGTCTATCAAAGATGCCGGGCGATCGCCTTCGAGCCACGCCGCTCGCGACCGAAGCCCACCCTGTTGTGACGCAAGCGAGGGATTACCATCAAGCGGACCGAGAAGAGGAGCGTTCGACTCGGTCATGGCCGTGCCCTCACCAATGATGCCGCAACCATCATCCTAGAGGAAAACTTGAACTGCACGAGACCGCTTAGCATCGAGATCAAACGAAACCGCTTCAGTGGTGTTCAGCAACGCCTCCACACCGCCCGCTCCAACCCCTCCCGAAAATCCGGGTGCGCCAGCCCGATTAACGCCCGCGCCCGTTCGGCCAGCGTCTTGCCGCGCAGATCGGCCCAGCCGAACTCGGTCACCACGACCTGCGTGTCGTTGCGCGGCGTAGTCACCGGGCCGTCCAGGCGCGGCACGATGCGCGAGACGGTGCCGCGCGCCGCGGTCGCGTGGCAGGCGATGATGGAGCGGCCGCCAGGCGCGCTGGAGGCGCCGCGTACGAAGTCGAGCTGGCCGCCGGCGGCGCTGTACTGCTGCCAATCCACGCATTCCGAGTTACAGGCGCCCTGCAGGTCGATCTGCAACGTTGCATTCACCGACAGCATGTTGGCGTTGCGTTCGATCACGGCCGCATCGTTCACGTAATCGACGGGATGCGCCTCGATGTCCGGATGGCCGTCCAGGAATCGGTAGAGCGCAGCGTCGCCCATGGCGAAGGTGAAGACCGTGCGGCCGGGATGCAGCGTCTTGCGGCTGTTATCGACGACACCGTCGGCCATCAGTCGCGCCAGGCCGGGCGTCATCAGCTCGGTGTGGATGCCCATGTGGCGGTGGCCGTGCAGCGCCGCGCAGACCACGTCCTGCACGGCGCCGATGCCCATCTGCAGGCAGTCACCATCGTGGGCCAGGCCGGCGATGATGGCGCCGATCGCCTCATCCTGCGGGCGCGTGGCTGCCGCCGGAATTTCGACCAGCGGAGCATCGTTCTCCACCAGTGCGGTCACCGCCCCGATGGGGATGCGGCAATGGCCGTGCACGCGCGGCATGTTGGAATTCACTTCCAGGATCACGCGCGGTGCGGTCTGCGAGACGGCCAGCGCGTAATCGGTGTTGGTGCCCAGGCTGAAGCAGCCCTCCGCGTCCATCGGCGCCACCGTGGTCAGCAGCGTGTCAGTGCCGACGTGGCGGGTCAGCACGCGCGGCGCCTGGCTGAACGCGGTCGGGATCACGTCGATCGGTGCCGCGCCCTGGGCCGCGGCGGCACGGTCCAGCACTCGCTCGTTCGGGCCGTGAAACAGGCTGACCGGCTTGATCCGCTGGCGTAACTCGGGCCGCAGGACGGTCCGGCCTGCGACCGAGGTCGAGAGCAGGTAGTAGATCCTGATGCCCTCAACCTCACCGGCCGCTGCGCGGTCGGCGAGCGCTTCCAGCAGCTTAGGCGGCTGTGACACGCCCAGGCCCATGGCGATCTTGGCGCCGGACGGGATGAGGGCGGCGGCCCTATCCGCCGAGGTCAGGCGCTGGCGATAGAGCGCGTCGCTGGCCGGCATTGGTCGTCTCCCGCACTACCGCTTTTCGCGCGTTCGTAGAGCGGGTAGGACGCGCGTTCAATCGAACGAAGCGCCACCTGCGCGCCAGGGAGCTATGCCCCGCATGGAAGACATTCAGGAGACCAAATTCAGCACCGCCCTGTCCGAGCGCTACCTGGCCTACGCCATGTCCACCATCATGTCGCGCAGCCTGCCGGACGTGCGCGACGGGCTGAAGCCGGTGCACCGGCGGTTGATCTATGCGATGCAGCAGCTGCGGTTGGACCCCAGCGCCGGCTTCAAGAAATGCGCCCGCGTGGTGGGCGACGTGATGGGCAAGTTCCACCCGCACGGCGACGCCAGCATCTACGACGCGCTGGTCCGCCTGGCGCAGGATTTCGCCGTCCGCTACCCGCTAGTGGAAGGCCAGGGCAATTTCGGCAACATCGACGGCGATAACCCGGCCGCCATGCGCTACACCGAGGCGCGGATGACCGAAGTTGCCGCTGCCCTTCTGGCCGGCATCGGCGAGGACACGGTCGATTTCCGCCCAACCTACGACAACGAGGACCAGGAGCCGGTCGTATTGCCGGCGGCGTTTCCCAACCTGCTCGCCAACGGGGCAGCCGGCATCGCCGTCGGCATGGCGTGCTCCATCCCGCCGCACAACGCGGGCGAGGTGTGTGCGGCCGCTATCCACCTGATCGCCGACCCCAACGCCACCACAGCCGAGCTGCTGGCGCACATGCCGGGGCCGGATTTCCCCACCGGAGGCATCCTGGCCGAGACGCCGGAGGCGCTGCACCAGGCCTACGAGACGGGCCGCGGCGGGTTCCGCTTGCGCGCCCGCTGGGCGGTTGAGCAAGGGCGGTTCGGCACCTGGGCGATCGTGGTGACCGAGATACCCTACCAGGTTCAGAAGTCCCGCTTGATCGAGCAGGTGGCGGCCTTGCTGGAGGACAAGAAGCTGCCGCTGCTGGGCGACATACGCGACGAGTCGGCCGAGCAGATCCGGCTGGTTCTGGAACCGAAATCGCGCGGGGTGGAGCCGGAGGTGTTGATGGAGACGCTGTTCCGCGCGACCGCGTTGGAAAGCCGCTTCCCGCTGAACATGAACGTTCTCGTGGCCGACCACACGCCGCAGGTGCTGGGCCTGCGCGGCGTTTTGCAGGCGTGGGTCGCGCACCGCCATGAGGTGCTGGAACGCCGCTCGCGCTACCGCTTGCGTGCGATCGAGCACCGGCTGGAAATCCTGGAAGGCTTCCTTGCCGTCTACCTCAACCTCGACGCGGTGATCCGGATCATCCGCGAGGAGGACGATGCAAAAGCCGGCCTGATCCGCGCTTTCGCGCTGACGGAGGTCCAAGCCGAAGCAGTGCTGAACATGCGCCTGCGCAGCCTGCGCAGGCTGGAAGAGCTGGAAATACGCAAGGAGCACAAGAACCTGAGCCGGGAGGGGCGCGACATTACCGCTTTGCTGGGCAGCGAAAAGTTGCGCTGGACGCGCATCACCGCGGAAATCGAACAAACGCGACAGACATTCGGTATGGGTGCGCTGGGTGCACGGCGCACGGAACTGGGTGGCGTGCCGGCGCCGGTGGCTATTACCGACATCGTGGCCATCGAGCGCGAGCCGATCACCGTGGTGCTGTCCGAGCGCGGCTGGATACGCGCGCTGCGCGGCCACGTGGCCGATGCCGAGGGCCAGAAGTTCAAGGAGGGCGATCGGCTGCGCCTGCTGCTGGCGTGCCAGACGACCGACAAGCTGATCCTGCTGGCGGGCGGCCGCGCCTATACGCTGCGCGCCGGCGAATTGCCGCGCGGCCGCGGCGACGGGCAGGCGATCCGCGTGATGTTCGACATTCCAGGCGGCGACGAGATCACCCACGTCTTCGTCTGGAGCGACGCGCACCGCTACCTGCTCGCCAGCAGCGGCGGCCGAGGTTTCGTCACGCCGGCCGAGGACCTACTGGCGGAAAAGCGCACCGGCAAGCAGGTACTGAACCTGCGGCCAGGCGAGTTGGCCAGAATCTGCATCCAGGCCGATGGCGACCATTTGGCCGTGGTGGGCGAAAACCGCAGGCTGCTGGTGTTTCCGCTAAACCAGGTGGCGGAGCTGTCCCGCGGCCTGGGCGTGACCTTGCAGCGCTACAAGGATGGCGGGCTGGCCGACGCCAAGGTATTTAAGCTGGCCGACGGGCTGACCTGGCGCTCCGGCGAGCGCACCCGCACGGAAACCGATTTACGCGCGTGGCTGGGCGAGCGCGGACAGGCGGGCAAGCCGCCGCCGAACGGGTTCCCGCGCTCGGGCAAGTTCAGCGGGTAGGCATTCCGGTTGCCCCGTCACCGGAAACCCGCAAACTGCCACCAGCACTCTTTGGGAAACGCCATGAAGCTCGCCATCGTCACTGCCGCTCTTCTTGCCGGCGCCACGCCTGCCTGGGCGCAGGCAACTGCCCCAGTCATCACGGCCGCGGTCGGTGATCCCGGCCGGCCGGCTGCGGACGTGGCGCGGGACGCCAACCGACACCCGGCGGCGCTGATCGCGTTCGCGGGCATCAAGCCGGGCGACAGCGTGGCCGATTTCATGCCGGGCACTGGGTATTTCACCCGTATCCTCAGCCGCGTCGTGGGCGTGGAGGGCCAAGTGTATGCCATCACCCCGGCCGAGCTGGCGGGCAAGATGCCCAAGCTGCCGGCTGCCATCGAGGCGATCGCCAAGGACAAGGGCTACACCAACGTCAAGCCGCTGGTGGAACCGACAGCGGAGACGGCACGGGGTTTGAAGCTGGATGCGGTGTGGACCAGCGACAACTACCACGACATGTACGGCTTCTTCGGTCCCCAGGCTGCGGCTGCCGCCGACGCCTCGGTATTCACGGCGTTAAAGCCGGGCGGCGTGTTCATCGTGATCGACCACACCGGTCTGCCCGGCAGCAGCGACACGGCGCCCACCACGCTGCATCGGATCGACCCGGCGACCGTGCGTGCGCAGGTGCTGGCCGCCGGCTTCGTGCTGGATAGCCAAAGCACGCTGCTGCAGAACCCGGCCGACCCTCATACGGACAAGGTCTTTTCGCCCGCCATCAAGGGCCATACCGACCAGTTCGTGATGAAGTTCCGCAAACCGGCAAAGTGACGGTGGAGGCCGCGCTGGCTGAGTCGGTCGCCGGGCTGGACCGGTGGCTGCGCGAGGCCGCCTGGCCCACCTGGCTGGCCCGCGGGGTAGATCGCGTGCAAGGCGGATTCTTCGAAGCGCTGGACCTGCACAGCCATACCTGCACCGCGCCGTTCCGCCGGCTGCGCGTGGTCGCCCGGCAGACCTACGTCTTCGCGATAGCCCATCAGGCCGGACTGGCCGGCGCGGACGACGCCGTGCGGCTGGGCCTTGCCTTTCTGGAGCGGCATGCCGTCCATCCGGAGGGTGGTTACGCCTGGCGCTTCGACCTGGCGCATCGGGCCAGCGATCTGACGCGCGACCTGTACGACCATGCCTTCGTGCTGCTGGCCCTGTCCAGCGCCACCGCCGTGCTGGGCGCCGATGCGTTGCGGCCGCAAGCGCTGGCACTTCTGGCGTGGATCGACGGCGCATTAAC
Organism: uncultured Acetobacteraceae bacterium; assembly: GCA_964250925.1. Taxonomy (GTDB): domain Bacteria; phylum Pseudomonadota; class Alphaproteobacteria; order Acetobacterales; family Acetobacteraceae; genus BOG-908. The sequence goes on along the minus strand of CAXUHU010000017.1, from coordinate 31,886 downwards.
CCACCCACAAGACGGCTACCTGGAAAGCCTGCCACCCGCGCTGCCACGCCGGCAGAACCCGCACATGCACCTGCTCGAGGCCATGCTCGCGGCCTATGAGGCATTCGGCGACGAAATTTTCCTGACCCGCGCGGACGAGCTGCTCACCCTGTTCGGCACGCGCCTGTTCGATGCCGACACCGGGGCACTTCCCGAGTACTTCGATGACGCATTGCGGCCGGAACGTCGCGATGGTGTGTTCCTGGTAGAACCGGGCCACCATTGCGAATGGGTGTGGCTGCTGCACCGTGCCCGGGTGCTGGGCGCCAGGCCCGCAGGCGCAGACGCTATCTCCGGCCGGCTCATGGCCTTCGTGGACACCCACGGTGTCGACCCGGTGCATGGCGGGCTCATCGACCTGGTCGGCAGCGACGGCGCCGCGCTCGAGACCGGCGCGCGCCTATGGCCGCAAACGGAGCGGCTGAAGGCGGAATACCTGCGGCCCGACCCCGATCCGCGACGTCAGCACCGGGCTGCCCTGGTGCTGCAAACCTATCTGCGCCCGGACGGGCTGTGGCACGAGCGGCGCGACACAAGCGGCGTGCTGTCGGACCAGCCCGCACCCGCCAGCAGCCTGTATCACCTGACCAGCGCCATCACGACCGTGGCGCGGCTGGCGGAATAGGCTTGGCTCCCACGGCATAGATCGCGTCGGCGTAGCCTGGCGCGAAAGGCTTGCAGGCCTCGGCCATCGGGATCAGCACCAGGGCATCGGCCACACCCAGGGCGTCCAGCTGGTGCGGCACGCCCTGCTTGTCCTCCAGATGCCCGGCGCCCATCAGCGCCACCACTGTTGATTGCGGCGCCCGAGCGCGCTGGGCGGCTATCGCCTCGGCCATCGCACGGTCCCACAGCAGCTGGGCATCGACGAAATGGGCCAGGCGGTCCGGCGTCATCGAGGGGCCGCCATGGCCGGACATCACGTCGGCCAGCTCCCGACGATAGGCAGCGCTGGGAGCGGCCGGCGTGCCGACGCCCTCGCGCAACCCCTCGGGCACGGCGGCCCATCCACCCTGGCCGACGAGGTGGACCAGGTGGTGCGAGACGTTGAGCGCGCGCATCGGAATGCGGTGGTCGCGCGCGAAGCGGAAGACCGGCATGTAGAGCTCGGGCGGGAACCCCCAGACATGCGCCCAGTCCGAGCGGGCGAGAAAATCGGCTTCGGTCAGTCGGCCGGCCACCCACTGGTCGAGGACGGGCTGGGCGGCGCGCGGGAACATCTCGAAGCCCAGCACCAGCGCGGGACGGGCGGCATACAGGCGCTGTATGGTGGCCAGTTGCCAGGCGTGGTCGGCCACGTTGTCGTGCTCCTCGCCCAGCAGCACGACGGCGTTTGCGGCACCGGCGGTCGGATCGGAGATGATTCGCAGGGTGGCTGGGGCCGCCCACCGGCCGCGTGGAACACAGGCCGGCGGCGCCACCGTGCAGGTGGCCAACGCGAGCAGCGCAAACAGGGCGAGGCAATGACGCATCGGGTGTAGGTGACGATTTCGCGGCCGGTTGCCAGGCCGATGTTGCCAATGAGCACCTCTACGGCGCTCGTGTTCTCGCCCTGGACGTAGCCGCCGGCCGCTGCCGGGGCCGGGGCCGTCTGGCCGATCGTGCCCGTGCGTTGGGGCAGGCGCCCGGTTTCGCCGATTTAGCACGCGCAGCGGCGGCGCACGACCCGTTGATGGCCTGCCCGCGTTGATCGACTGACATGCCGGATTTGCCGGGCGTCACTCATCCGTATCAAGGAAGAACTGGTCCGCCTCCTCGTCGTAGTTGAACAGCTCGGCGAACCGGCCCCAGCCGATCACGGCGCGCAGCGTGTCTTCGGCGTAGCCGGGCGACATGTGATCTTCCAGCTCGTCGCGGAAACGAACGGCGCTGGCACGATGGTTCCAGCGCTCATCCAACACGCCGCGTATAGTGGTGGCGAGTTTCACGTGGGCGCGGAGGGCGGCGGCGAATTGCAGTTTTCGCGCGTCGGCTTCGGCGTTGGCGAACTCCCGGCCGCTCTCGGTCAGCTTGATGTCGCCTTCCTCCAGCTCGGCAAAACGCAGCAGGGCCAGCGTCTCGCCCAGCGGCAGCAGGTCGTCGAGTTCGAGTTGCAGGGCAGCGGCCAGCGGCGGCAGGTCGGCGCGGCCGCGATAGGGCTCGCCGGCGATGGTCTCGATCAAGCCGGCAAGCAGGTTGGTGTTCACCGGATGCAGGGCGTGCACCACCTCCGCCACCGGTGACGCCTCGGCCTCACCGGTGGCAAGAGCAGGCATGCTGGTCGCCCGCCTCGTCATCAGGGCGTAAATGTCATCGACAAACTTTCGGAATGCGGCATCGTGCCGGTTGCGCGGATGCGGGAAGGGCACGCGCAACTCCTGGGCAACGCGGCCGGGGTTCGAGGAGAAAACCAGGATCCGGTCGCACATCAGCACCGCTTCCTCGATGTTGTGGGTGACCATCAGGATGGAGCGGACGGGCAGCTTGCCGTCCATCCAGAGGTCGATCAGGTCGGTGCGCAGCGTCTCGGCCGTCAGCACGTCGAGGGCCGAGAACGGCTCATCCATCAGCAGAAGGTCGGGGTGCACCACCAGCGCGCGCGCCAAGCCCACGCGCTGGCGCATGCCGCCGGACATCTCCTTGGGGTAGGCGTCCTCGTAGCCGCCCAAGCCGATCAGGTCGATCGCCTCTTCGGCGCGCTTGTGGCGTTCGGCGCGGGCGACACCCTGGGCTTCCAAGCCCAGCTCCACATTTTCCTGCACCGTCAGCCAGGGGAACAGAGCGAACGACTGAAACACCATGGCCACGCCCTCGGCCGGCCCGGTCAGCTCAGCGCCGCGCCAGATCACGTCGCCGGCGGTGGGTTTCAACAGTCCGGCCACGATGCGCAGCAGGGTGGACTTGCCGGAGCCGGAGCGGCCGAGCAGGCCTACGATCTCGCTGGCGCGTATGGTGACATCGACGTTGTCGAGCACGACGAAATCGCTGGCCGAATCCTTGTGATAGGCCTGCTTGCAATTGCGGACTTCGAGAAGGTTTTCTGTTAGCGCGTCCATCGATCATGCCTCCCGGCTGCTGCCTTGTAACGCTATATGAATGGCTGCATAAGCCGGCCGGC
>CAXUHU010000017.1:0-28650 GCA_964250925.1 uncultured Acetobacteraceae bacterium | reverse complement strand
GCCTCCCGGCTGCTGCCTTGTAACGCTATATGAATGGCTGCATAAGCCGGCCGGCCGGGCGTGTCCGCGGACTCCGGGCGGCCTCAGGCTGAATAGCTGAGTCCGCCTCCATCCGCTGCTGACTCCTGTCGGCTGGAGACGAGATTTGATCCGTAGCCCTCGGGCACACCGGTTCACGCCAAAAGGCGGGCATCAACGACGTATCCGACAGGCCCTGCCTGATGGGATGCCCGCACCGGCTGCGACGTCTCCGGCCGCTCTTTCGACGTTGTAAATGTAAAACAACCGCTGATTGATGGCGCTTTGCTACATGCTGGTTATATTTTGGGACTCTTCCCAACCAAGGCCCGCTGTCATGCCAATGCTTCAGATCGACGGTATCGATATCGCCCAGATTGACCCGACCATGGCTTCGGTCTTGCGCCACTTCGTCCTGCGCGCGGGCATCGGCGAGGGCGGGGGATTGCCAAAGGTCATGACGGAGCCGACATGGACTGAGGGCAGCGCGTCCCACGTATGGCCAAGCATGATGAACGCCACCGATGCGCGCGTGACAGTAGCCCTGCGGTTCAAGGATGTCAGCGAGCGTGAAGCGCGCTCGATGTCGCGGTAGCAATCGGTCGCCATCGACGGTGCTGAGGCGGCCTAACCGCCGTCCGGCGGTGGAGCCGTTCGGACCGTAGAAGGAGCGAGCAGCCTATGCCTATGCCCCCAGACAAAGGCGGCGTTCCACGGACCGGACGCGACGAGGATGTTGCTTGGCGGGAGCAGATAAGGCGGGAAGATCTGGAGTTCCGTCAAACTTCACGGCAACTCGATCATCAGTTGCGGCGCCGGGAATCGCAGCTGAACACCCGCCGCGCCGCTTTGGCGGCCGCTGTCGAAGCATCTCCTGAAAGCACGGACCCCGCAGTGCTGCTCGACTTGGCTGCCCGGTTCGAGGATTGGGTGAAGCGCCCGAGTCATGAGCATGCCGAACGCGAGGCCGCCTATTCCTCCGGTTCGGTGGTGAACAAAAGCGGGTAGCCCTCCTGACGGGCAGCATCGACTGCATTGGTTGCCTTGCTCTCGGCCACTTCCTTGGTGAACACGGCCACCACGCAGGCGCCGCGCTGGTGTGCCGTGCTCATGACCTGACGCGCCTTCTCCTCGCCCAAGCGAAACTCCGCTTTCAGCACCCGCACGACGAAGGCGCGCGGGGTGAAATCATCGTTGACCAGGATGACCTTGTGCAGCTTCGGCCGCTCGACCTTCAGCTCGGTCTGGCCTCGCGGCAGGGTAATCGTTTCAGGCATCGTAGCGCTCCACCAGGTGCCGGACCATGGCCTGCTCGGCCTCGGCAACCGTATGTGGCGTGGCCAAGCGCCACTGCCAATACGGCGGCGGAGCCGGCCGACCCGGCTATCAGCCAACCGTCGGCATTTGTATTGTTTGTTAACATCTATGTTCTCTCAAGCAGGATTGCGCTATCTTCGAGGCCTCATGCCGGGACTGCCATGATCCAAACCCGCACCGCACTCTGTGTGATTGCTGCCGTCGCTTCGGGCTTGTTCCTCTACTCCGAGAAACGCCAGGCCTTGATGATCGACCGCGAGGTCAGCGGCCTGTTGCATGCCACGGCGGATCTGCACACGCGCACGGCCCTGTTGCGCGCTGAGTGGGCGTCGACGCTGGGGCCGGACCAGCTGCAAACCATGGTCGCGGGGCAACCGGCCTTACAGCCGATAGCGCCGGCACAATTTGTACAACTCGACGATTTGGGTGCGCACCTACCTCCACCGGAGGCGCAAGCCGCCTTTGACGTTGACGACGCTCCTGCGGCGCCCAGCGCCGTTGCCGGCAGCGCCGGGCAGGGCGAAAACCCCGGCGCCGCCCAGCCCACGGCGATGAACATGGTGCCAGGCGCCCTCACCGCGCACGTTGCCCCTTACCGCCCGGCCGTTGCCAGCGCCGCGAGCCAGCCAGCGGCTTTGCTGCCGGCCAGCCCCAAATACGTGCTGAAGCCTGGCGTGAAGCGTAGCCCAGCCCAGCACAGCCTGACGCTGGTGAGCGCGCAGGACAGGCGACTTTTACTGCCCCGCCCAGTCGCGGCAAACACCTACAGGGCGATTGCCCGGCCGCTGCGTTCCGGCGACCCCGCTGCGACCGGAGCGTCGCCGGGCGGGCAGATCCCTCGTGCAACGGTTGCCTCGGCGTTGGGCACCGGCGCGGCTCTGCCACCCCCGGTTCCTTACGGCCAGTAAGGCTTGCCGCGGCCAATATTTGTTGTCGACTAACCCTAGGACAGGGTGGTTGCGACTTGATACTGATCCGTGCGCGAGGCTGCCTCAGTCTTGATCGCGGTCAGCGTATGCAGGATCGACTTGGCGACTTTGGCCGACGGGGGGTGGGCGATGGCGGCGCCGCCGGCGCGGCCGGCCCGCCGCTCGTCCGCGAACACCCGACCCCCGACCGCCACGACCAAGGCGGGGTTGCGCGAGGCACGGCGGGCGTGATCGATCGTCTCACGCAATTGCGGCAAGCGGTGCTCCCGACGGAAGGCGGTGCTGAGCGACAGGTTCAGCACGTCAAACCACTCAGAAGACAGCATATCCTGCAAACTCCGGTCGTCGGTAGGGTAGGCCCTTTGCGGCGACCAGCCAGCCTGGCTCAGCACGGTGCCGTCCAGCGCGGCACCCAAGCGGTGCAGCTCCCCGGGTTCGGGCGCGACGAGGACCACGGGCGCCGACCGGCTCGGCGGCTTGCAGACCGCACCCGCCGTAAGCATCCGAACCGCCGCTTGCAGCCGGCAGAGGCCAAGTGTCACGTCGAACTCGGTGCAAAGATCCTCTCCCCAGAGATCGCCCAGGCTGCGCGCTGCCGGCTCGAACACGGCGGCGTAGAGCGGTGCTGCCGCCTGACCGGCAGCATGCAGCTCTGCGATCAGCTCAAGTGCTGCTTCCTGGTCCGGTGCGATCAGGAGGTCGGCCAGCTCTGCGGTGCGCGGGTTCGCCTCGACCCGGGGCAGCTCGGAGGGCGCGTCGGTGCCGAGCAATTGGGGCACGACGGACGCAAGAAAGACGCCTTTCAGGATGGCTGCCGTCTTGCGGCTGAGCGCCAGGTGCGCGCCGTCCTCCGGAGATCGTTCGGACACCAGTGGCAGCGGAACCAGCTTGACAAGCAGCGCGGGCGCCGTCTCGGGGCGGGTGTGCAACGTCTCGACGATCTCGCGCGGCGTTTCGATGACCTCGCCCTTCAACGGCCCGGATACAGGGCCCGGCGTGGCAAGCTTCATGCTCCACTCGGCAAAGATGCGCCGCTCGACCGGCTGCTTGCTCAGCACCTCGATGTCGGTGTGTCGAGGGTCGTTGCGGATAGAGCTCATCACGCGCTCTACCCCGTCGGAGGGTCCCTCCAACCATTGGTAGAAGCGGCTCCTGTCGTAGAGCATCAGGCCCGTGATGGACTCCCGGCCGTTGCGCGCCTGGGCCAAAGCGGTGAGCGCATGGAGCTCCGGCGGTGACATCGACTGGACCGCCCGGCTTCGATAGACAACCTTGGCCATCGCCGGTGCCGCATGTCGCCCCGTAAAGGGGTTCCGCAACTCGGCCCTATGAGCACTGCCTTGACGCATCGATCGCTCCTGGACGTTCTTCGTTAGACCGAGAACCCAAGCTCGAGGCTGCCGGCTCGAATATCGTTCTTGTTTAGGCACGCCAATACTGAGGGCAGCCGCGACGGGGGAGACAGCACCGCGCCGCACTACCAATCGATTCACGGTCGAACATCCGGCCGGTTCCGTCAAGGGATTGGATGCCATGACAAAAGAGTTAATCCGATGCGCTTTCGTTACGGTTCCGGCGCCACGCGCCTTATGTTGCGGGACGCGCCGATCGGGACTAGCCAAGCAGACGTCCTCGGCGGGGACAGCCAGCGTGCGCTTCGCGCACGGTAGCTTTTGAAGCCGAAGCTATCGTGACTAGCCCCCTGTTTTGGCGAGCAAGTTTATCGTGATTGAAGGTCAACCCGAAGCGATCGTGCGCTAGGAGCAGCAATCATGGGAATGCAGCAGATCGTCTCCAGCGACTGTCCCTGTGGCAGCGGGCTCAGCCACGTCCGGTGCTGCGGGCAGGATCCGCGCCTGCTGGCCGAAACGGAGGCGCACCGACATCTGCTGCCGGTGGAGGAGCGCGCCGTGCAGGCGCATCGGGCGGGCGATCGCGAAAGCGCGCTCAGGCTGGCTCTGGACGTGCTGGAACTGGCGCCTGGCAGGGTGGCCGCCTTGGGCGTGCTCTATGAACTGCGCCGCGCGCAGGGGCAGCAGGCCGCGGCCGAGGCGCTGATCCGGCGCATCGTGGCCGTTCAGCCCAACAATTTTTGGGCGGTTAACGAGATGGCGCTGTTGCTGCTGGGCCGCGGCGCCCTGGCTGAAGCGGAGCAGCAAGCCCGCAACGCCGTGCGCATCGCCCCGGAAGCCGCCCAGGCGCACAACCTGCTGGGCATGGTGCTGACCGAGGCCCACCGGCCGGCAGTGGCCGAATACCATTACGGCCGGGCGTTGACGCTGGCAGCCGCGCGCGATCCGACCGTGCTGGCCAATTTCGCGCTGTGCCTGAAAAACCAAGGCAAGATGCAGGAGGCCCGCGCCCTCTACACGGAGTCTCTCGCGGCGGCGCCCGGCACCATGCACACTTTGCTGGGTTTGGCGCGGCTGGAAGAGGCCGACCGCGACTTGGCTGCGGCCTCCAAGCTGCTCGACCGCGCGGAGGCGCTGGCGCCGGGCAACCCGAGCGTGGCGCTGGCGCGCGCGGTGGTGCTCGGCCGCATGCGTGACGAACCAGCGGCCTTGGCTGTGCTGGACGGCATGGCGGAACGCCAGACCCAGCTCGGCGCCGCCGAACTGCTGGAGCGCGGCCGGCTGCTCGACCGCGTCGGCCGCTACAACGAGGCATTTGCCGCCTATGAGGACGGCAAGCATCGGCTGCGCGAGGCGACCGGCCACGCCTACCGCGCCGACCACGCCCGGCACATGGCGTCACGGCTGGCCGGGTTTTTCACCGCGCAGCGCCTGCGCACCCTGCCCACGGCACCGGTGCGGACGGACTGCGCACAGCCGCTGTTCGTACTGGGCTTCCCTCGGTCCGGCACCACCTTGCTGGAACAGACGCTGACCGCACACCCGCGCATCGCGGCGGGCGACGAGTTGCCGATCATCGGCGAGATCACGGCGCTGATGCCGCGCATGCTCGATTCGCCGCTCGGCTATCCGGAGGCGCTGGCCGAACTGTGGATGGGCGACCATCGCGACGACCTGGCCAGCCTGCGCGATCACTATCTTCGGCGCGTCTCCCAGCTCGGCATCGTGCCGGATGGGGCAGCGTGGTTCACCGACAAGATGCCGCTTAACGAGACCGATATAGGCCTAATCGCGCTGCTGTTCCCCCGCTCGCCGCTGATCCACGTGATACGCCACCCTTTGGACGTGGTGCTGTCGGTATTCTCCAACCTGCTGACGCACGGCCATTACTGCGGCTACGCGCTGGAGAGTGCGGCGCAGCATTACGTGCTGACGATGGATCTGGTGGAGCACTACCGACGCGAGATGACGCTGCACTACATGGCCGTGCGCTACGAGGACGTGGTGCAAGACCAGGAAGGCAGCATACGCGGCGTGCTGTCGTTCATCGGCGAAGGATTCGACGCGCGCTGCCTCGCCTTTCACGAGAACCGCCGATACGCGCGCACGGCAAGCTACGCGCAGGTGTCCGAAACGCTGTATAGCCGCTCGCTCTACCGCTACCGCAACTACCTTCCGCAGCTACAGCCGGCCGTAGAGGTACTGCGGCCCGTCATCGAACGGCTGGGCTACACGGTCTAGCGCGCGTTTCGCCTGGCGGCGCCCCCGCTTGGCAGCGCTCCATCCCGCCCTATGCTGTCGGCAAAACGAGGGGCACGTCGACATGAATCTCTGGCAGCGTCAGCTAGCGCACTATCCACAGCAGGGGCCGCGCCGCCTTCAGCTCGGCCTTGTCGTGCTGATCACCGTGGCGCTCTACTACGCGCTCTACGTGGGCGGCGGCGTCATCCCGCTGGTGATGCGCGAGTTGCACATGCCGTTCACCTACCTGGTCGGCATGCTGGCGATCGCAAATGCCCTGGGCGCCTTCGCCTCGCTGCTGGCCGGACTATCGGACCGGTTCGGGCGGGCAAACCTGGTCGTGTATGGCCTGCTGCTGGTGACACTGCTGATCGTCCTTGCCGTGCCCGCCGTGCACAGCAGGCTCGGCTACTCGTTACTGCAGATCGTCATCGGCTTTATCGAGGGTATCATCCTGGTGGCGACCCCGGCGCTGATCCGCGATTTCTCTCCGCAGGTCGGACGGGCGACGGCTATGGGCTTCTGGACGATCGGGCCGGTGCTGGGCAGCCTGCTGGTAAGCTTGGTGAGCAGCCTGACGCTGGCGGCCAACCCCGACTGGCGCAGCCAATTCGTGTTCTGCGGCGTTTTTTGCGCGCTCGTCTGGATCGCCGCCTTCCTGCTGCTGCGCGAGCTGCCGGCTAGCTTGCGCGACCAGGTGATGGTGAGCGAGCGGGACAGGGTAATGAACGAACGGCGCGCCCAGTCGAACCTTGTGGACACAAACCCGCGCAATCCGTGGTTGCAGATGCTGCGGGCCGACGTGATCGGGTCCGCCTTAGGCGTCTCGCTGCTGCTGCTCGTCTATTACACCACCGTGGCGTTTGGGGTGATCTACCTCGTCACCGTGTTCGGTTTCACCCCGGCGCGGGCCAACGGCTTGCTGAACTGGAGCTGGGCGGCCAACGCCGCATCCCTCGTCGTGGCCGGCATGTGGTCCGATGCGCTGGGCGTGCGCAAACCGTTCATGCTGGTGGGCGGAGTGGGCTCAGCTGCGCTGATCTGGGTGTTCATGGCGCACGGCCAGGCCGGCGGACATCCCAGTTTTCTGGCCATGGCCGTGACCGCCAGTACGATTGCCGCGCTCATGGGCGGCGCCTATGCCACGTGGATGGCCAGCTTTACCGAAACGGTTGAGGCGCATAACCCGGCTCTGACAGCAACGGGGCTGGCAATCTGGGGCTGGCTGCTTCGCCTGATCGTGACGGGTTCGTTCCTTCTGCTGCCCAGCGTCGTAAACACGGTTACCACCCTGGTGGAGGCGCCGTCGGTGGTGGAAGCTTTCGGGCGGCTGCAAGCGGCCCACTCGGCCGTGCCGCCCGAGCTGATGGCGCGCATGAGGAACGTTGCCGAAGCGGCACTCTCGGCGCCCGCGCAGTGGCAGCGCTGGTACAGCGTTTGCGCGCTTGGCGCATTGGCCTTCGTTGCGCTCACCTTCGTAATGAAGGGACGCTGGCGTCCCAGCCAGGCGCGTGCCGACCAGATGGCGCACGAGGCCAAAGTCGCATCGGCCATGCGCGCTGTCTGACCATAACGCCTGCGAACCTTCATCGTCCCGCAACACGCGTGCCTTCACCCGTTCGGCAAAGGCTGATACCGGCCGGCAGCATACGAGAGGGCGGGGGCTCAGACAGTGCAATCAAAAACTGGCAGCGTCTTGCTGATCGTTTGCGCTGCCGGTTGCGGCCGCGCGAAAGGAGCGGTGTTGACGGTGGGGCCAGGCCAAACCTTTCCGACGGTGGCCTCCGCCGTCGCCGCTTCGCACGATGGCGACGAGTTGCAGGTACAGGCCGGCACCTACACCAACGATTTTGCCGAAATATCGACCAAGATATCTCTGTCGGCCGTGGGCGGGCGTGTGCTGATGCGCGCGCAAGGGCAGATCGCGAACGGCAAAGGCATCCTGATCACCGATACCGACGTGACGATTACAGGCTTCACGTTCACCGGGGCACACATCTCCGATGCGGACGGCGGCAACGGAGCGGGCTTGCGCTACCAGGGCGGCCATCTTGTGCTGAACCGGTGTTGGTTCAAGAACAGTCAGAACGGCTTGCTCGCCGATGCCGATCCGGCCGGAACGATCCGGATCAGCCAGAGCGAGTTTTCCAACAACGGCGCCGTGACCGGCGTAGGCGCGGGCTACACACACAACATCTATGTCGGGGCGGTGGCATCCGTCGATATCGAGAGCAGCTACGTCCACCACGCCAACCTAGGCCACGAGATAAAAAGCCGCGCCGCGCAGACGACCATCAACGACACGCGCATCGTGGATGGTCCGACGGCGACGGCGAGCTACAGCGTCGATCTGCCGAATGGCGGTGCCGCCACCATCACTGGCAGCCAGATCGAGCAGGGACCTAACTCGCAAAATCCGGCCATGATCAGCTTTGGCGAGGAGGGCAGCGTGATTGGCAATTCCAGCCTGCTCGTGCAGACGACGTTGTTGGAGAACGACCTGACGGCCCATACGCCGGTGGGCGTTGTCAACGATACGTCGGTCGCCGTCGACCTGACGAACGATCAGACGTACGGCCTGACCGATGCCGAGCTAGCCTCCGGCCCGGCGAGTCTGAACAACGTCACGCCCCTCGGTAGCGAGCCTGCGATTTCAACAAAGCATCCCTGGCTTACGTCGCAGAGGCCTCACACGGCTTTCGCGCCTCGCCCTGAGCCTTATCCGCCGGGATCGTCAGAAAATGATGCCGGTCTGCAGGATGCCACGAAATTGCGTGCGCGCGTTGCCGTTCGTGCCGAAACCCTGGCCGGCGACGAACGCGGTGATGTCCACGATCGATAATTCGGCTCTGACGAACAATTTCTTGTAGGTGTAGGTGGGCGTTGCGGTCAGCGACAGCGCCGCGCTGCCCGCGCCGTAAAGCAGGTTGGTGGGCAGCGTGTCATGCCGGTTGCCGCTGGCGGCGATGTACTCTGCGCGGCCGGTCAGCTGCACGGACGGCGTCAGCACGTAGTCCGCCAGCACGGCGCCGCTGTAAGTCGCTGCGCGTTGATAGAGCCCGATGGCGGGCTGCGCATCGACGTGGTTGAACTGGACGTATGGAGAGACGGTCAGCGCCGAGCCTTTCCACGTATAGACCAGGTCGTAGATCCAGCTGTTGTCTTGGGCGAGCGGTGTCGCAATGGTATTCGTCGCCGTGCGCCCGAGGTTGGTGCCGCCGAGCGCGGTGAGCGAGTCGGCCTTGTTGATCGTCCAGACGACCGAGCCGGAGACCCAGTTGTAGCGGTTCGAATAGTAGCCGTCGTTCAGGGAGACGCTGAGCGCCACCGGCCCGATCGTGTCGTTGACCTGTACGCCGCGGGTAATTCCGGGCGTCTGGTTCCACAGCAGGCCGCGGCTGACGTTATAATTCTCGAAGCTGAAGGTCGATTCGTCTCCGATCAGCGTCGGCAACTTGCCGATCTCGATCGACAGCGCGTCGGTGGGTGCGATCTTCAGGAAGGCGGTAGAGACCGCGCCGTAATAGTTGCCCAGGGCGTCGCGCATCTCGGTCTGGTGAGCGTAGCGTGTGCCCAGCTCGGGAATGGAGTAAGCACCGGCCTGGACGTAGAATTGCACCAGCCCGTCGATCTTCTGCACGATCAGCTGTGCGCTGCTGAGGTCGACCAGCGCAGCCCTGTCCCCCTGGACCGGGTTGCTCTGCGCCAGGCCGAGGGCGGACAGCACGCCATCGACGTACCACTTGCCGAGCGGTCCGGTATCGACCGAGTAAGGGACCGTGCTGAACGCCAGCGGTCCCGCCATCTCGGGCGAAGGCAGGTTGACCGCGGCAGCCGCGGGCGGCGCTTGCGCGTGGGCGGCGCCGAGCCACAATCCGGCGGCGATGCCTGCGCGGGCGCCAAGCCTTTTCAAGGCACGTTTTTCAGTATTGCACATGCAAGCGTGCCCCAAAAACGGAGACAGGGCCGCGGTCGCGGTTGTAGGCCGGGTTGTCCACGAACTGATAGTCCGCGGTGATGTGCGCGTACGAGGTGACCGCGTAGCTGTAATAGGCTTCCACGACCTGCTCCGGCCCCGAGTTCGGCAACGCGCCGTCGCCAACCAGGATGCCGAGGCCGCCGGCCGCCAGGTAATCCTTGTGACGTCGGGAGATGTCGTCGATCACAGTCGCCAAACCCACCGTGTCGTCCGGCCGGCCCCAGGACTTACCCTGCAGCGACAGTCCGACGGCAAACGTCTTGTCCACATCGGTAAACTCGTAGGCTTCACGGCCGCCTTCGGCCAGTCCGGTGCGGACGAACAGCCCCAACTGGCCGGTGATCGCCTGCTCCAGGTTGAGCGAGATGCCGGTGCGGCTGCGGTACTGCCGGACGGCTGCCACGCTGGGCACGGCGCCCGTTGCGTCGGCCAGGACGACCGCGTCGCTGTAGTCGCCCATGCGGCCGCGGGTGAGAAAGGCGAGCAGCTTCAGCTTGCCCGCCTCACGCCATAGTTGGTGCCGCTCCTCGGCCTCGGCGACGTACTGCACCTGGCTGCCGCTGGTATCGAGCTGGGGGCTGTTGGGCACGCGCGACAGGGCGAAACCGCCGGCCCGCAGCGTCCACCAATCCTGGTACCACTCTGCGCTCACACCGTAGCTGTAGCCCCAGGCATCGGCCGCGTAGTCGAACGATCCGGTATCGACCAGCGCCCAGTTGAAAAAGTCGCTGCGGGGATCGTGGGCGTACAGGTTGGTGTCGAACACGTCGCCCACGCCGAACTTGCCGACCGTCAGCACCACGCGGTCGGCCGTCTGGCGGCCGGCAAGCACGTTTTGGTCCGGGTCGATCTTCTGCGCCGCGCCGCCGAGGTTCAGCGTCTGGCGGAAGAACAGCTGCGGCACGCGCACGTAGGGGCTGCTGGAGCCGACCTTGTAAGCCTCGGCGCTGGTGAAGGCTGCCACGCCCAGCGTGTCGCTTAACCCGAAACCCTGGTCGATCTCGGGGTTTACCCACAGCTCCCCGCCAGCCCATGGGCGCACGCCGGCGTATAGCGTCACGTCGAACGTCTCGTCGCCGCGGCTGCCGGGATCGAGGCTGTTGGCGCCGCGGTAGGCGGAGCGGAACGCCGGGTGGTATTGGTCCAGGAACGTCGCCTGGCCGTGCAGCGCCCAGCTTTGCGGGGGCGCGTCGCCGGGCGAGGCTGGCTCGTTGGACGTGTCGGGCGTGGGCGTGGGTGCCGATTGCGCGCTTGCCGGACCGCTCACCGCCAAGGACGCGCACAGGGCAAGCCAGGCAGGTAGCGAGGTGACCGGGTGGCCGAACGGTCGCATCGGAGGGTCTCGCCTGTGTCGTGCGGATTTGGCCGAACCGCAGCCGGGTTGCAACCGCGCTCGGCTATTGCAGAAAGGGGCCGACCGCACCCATGAAGGCCTCAAGCCGGTCATGGTGCACCCAATGGCCTGCCCCATCGATCATCGCGACGGTGGCGTTCTGGAAATGCGACGCGCGTCCGTCGAGGACGGGGTTCGACGCCCAGCTTTCGGTTCCGTAAACCAGCAGCGTAGGGCAGGTGATGCGGGTCCACAGATGCCGGATGTCGTCGCGTGCGAGGTCGGCCGGCGGCCAGGACCGAATGTACGGATCGAATTTCCAGCCGAACGTGCCATCCTCGTTCTGCCGCACCCCGTGGCGCGTCAAGTGCAGCGCCTGTTCGGGGGTTAGGTGCTTGTTTTCCGCCTGCATGCGCGCCAGCGCGTCCTCCATGTTGGCGTAGCGACGCGGCGTTCGGGCGGCCAACTGGCGCTGCTCCTCCACCCAGCCGCGCAGCCGCGCGTCAACCGGCTTGGCGCCCATCTCCGCTTCCATCTTGGGCGACGGTCCCAGCCCCTCGATGCAGACCAGCCGGCGCACCAGTTCGGGATACAGGCCGGTGACACGGGTGGCGATGTTGCCGCCCAGCGAGTGGCCGACCAGCGTCACCGGCGCGGCCTGGCCGCCGGTGCGCGCCTGCTGATGCATCAATTGGATCAGGTCGTAGAGAAAGCCGCTCATCCCGTAGCCGCCGGCGTCGGCCCATTGGCTGTCGCCATGGCCGCGCAGGTCGGGCGCCATCACGTGCCAATCGGGCGCCAGGCGACGCGCCACGTCGTCCCAGTTGCGGCAATGGTCCCGGCCGCCATGCACCAGGAGCAGCGGCGGCGCCTCCTCGTTGCCCCAGTCGGCGTAGTGCAGCCGCAGGCGTTGGGAGGTGAAGCTGCGGGAGGTCGGGCCTTGCATCGGCGCGCTATAGCACGAGCGCGGCCAGGTCGCTTAAGCCTCCGGTTTGGAACATATTGAGAATATCATTTGGGATGCTCGATGGCACAGGTCTTGGTTGGCAAGTGGGGCAACAACCTGGCGGTTCGCCTGCCGGGCGAGATCGTGGACGCGATCCGGTTGCGGGACGGCGAGCGTGTGGACATCGTATGCCAGGATGACGAGGTGGTGATCCGGCGGACGGAGAAGCCGGTGACGCTGGCCGGTCTGTTCGCCGGCCGTACAGCGCAGGCGTAGCGTGCCGATTACGCCGGAGCCTGTGATTGGGGACCGGATCTGGGCCGCGAGGTCGTTGCGGAGTGACGTCTGACTACATACCATCGGCTGGTGACCTGGTCTGGACCGATTTCGACCCCGCTATCGGCTGCGAACAATCCGGGCGGCGGCCGGCCCTGGTAGTGTCGGCCGCAGCATTCAGCGCCAACAACGGGCTGGCCGTCGTCTCTCCGATCACCTCACGGGTGCGGCCGTTGCCCACCAGCGTGGTGTTGCCGGCGGGCCTGCCCGTCGCGGGCGAGGTGCTGACGAGCCACCTGCACAGCATCGACACGCTCGCGCGGCCGGTGCGCTACGCCGGCGCGGCCGTGCCGCCGGACGTGGCCAGGCAGGTGCGCACGCGGCTCGACAGCTTTCTCACGCTGTGACGGCACGCGCCACCGACGGCGCCCCTTGGCCTTCTCCCCCGCTCCCCGTATCTCCTGATCTATGACCGACACCCCGCCCGACCGCCTGGCCAGCAATCCCAAAAGCCCGTTCCACGACGCCGCCCTGCTGGAGCGCGGCGTGGGCATCCGGTTCAAGGGCGTGGAGAAGACCAACGTGGACGAGTACTGCGTCAGCGAGGGCTGGGTGCGCGTAGCGGTGGGCAAGACCACGGACCGGACGGGCGCTCCCCTGACCATCAAGCTGCAGGGTGCGGTTGAACCCTACTTCCGCGATCAAGCGCCGCCGCCAGACGAGGCATGAGCGGACCGCCCGACGCGCCGTTCGTTCGCGTCATCGACCTGGAGACGACGGGGCAATCCTTCACCGATGGCGGCGGGGTGGAGGGGGGGTGGCAGGACGGGGCCCAGGACGCGGCCGGGGGCTGGGCGCTGCGCGGCGGCCCTGGCGCGCAGCTGATACAGCCGGGCAACCCGATCTCGCCGGTCACCTCGGCCATCCACCACATCATCGACGAGGATGTCGCCCGCGCGCCGGCGTGGCAGGCGGCGGCACCGCCGGTGCTGCAACCCGACCTGCCCGGCCGGCTGGTGGCCCTGGCCGCCCATCGCAGCGCGTTCGAGCAGCGCTGGTGCCTGCCGGCGCTGAGCGGCAACGCGCGCTGGATCTGCACCTACAAATGCGCGCTGCGCCTGTGGCCGGACGCGCCCACCCATTCCAATCAGGGGCTGCGCTACTGGCGGCGCCCCGCAGGCCTGGACCGTGCCACGGGCCTGCCGGCGCACCGTGCCGGACCCGATGCCTACGTGACCGCGCACCACCTGCGCGACATGCTGGCGGCGGCGGGCGTGGACCAGCTGCTGGCCTGGTCGGCGGAACCCGCCCTGCTCGTACGCGTCCCGTTCGGGCCCTCACGGGGGCGCGCCTTCCGCGAGCTGGACGACGCGGCGCTGGACCGAATCGTCGCCGGCGAGAGCGGCGGCAACCAGGACGTCGCCTTCACGGCGCGCACCGAGCGGGCACGCCGCGGCAACGCGGGGCCTGAGCAACCACGGCAGGCCGCGCTGACTTTGTAAGCCGCGACACCCCGGCCAGTGACAACCGAAAGCCCGCATACCCATGAACATCGACCTGCGCCGATCCTCCACGCGGCCGCTTAAAATCGTGATGATTCCCTCGGTGTCCGGCGGCATCGGGCATGTATCCCGCACGGCGACGCTGGCGCGTGCATTGCGCCGGCTCGATCCGTCGGTGGAAGTCGAATACGTGCTGGATGCCGACCGACTGCGGCCGTTCAACATCGATGCCACGATGCAGATGGGCTACCGCCCACGCCTAATGCCGCCGCGCACCCGCGACAGCCGGGACGCCATCGTGCGCGCCTGCCTGGGCGATGCCGACGTGATCGTCGACGACACCGCGCGGTACCTGATCCCGCTGCGCCGGATCGTGCCGGACGCCGCCTGGGTGTCGATCCCGATGCACCCGATCCACGACGAGCTGTTTATGGACTGGCCGTTGCTGGCGCAGGCCGATTTGGTGATCTGGGCCTATGCGCCCCTGGTGGGCATGCCGGCGGAGATGGACATCGTGGCCGACCGCGTGGTCAGCACCGGCCCGTTCTTGGATCTGGACGACGTGCCGGACAAGGCGGCCGCGCGTGCCATGCTGGGGTATCGCGCCGGGCAGCACAGCGTGGTCTACGCGCCGCGTGGTTTCCCGTTTGGACGCGAGTTCGGCCACCGCGTGCTGGCCGCGGTGTATGGTGCAATCCAGATGCTGCGCCGCCTGACGCAGATGGACATCGTGCTCGACCTGGTGGCCGTGCCCGACCGGGCGGAGTTGCAGGGTATCCCCGACGTGCCGGTGGTGCTGCCCGATTGGGTGCGGGTGCACTCCATCCTGCCGCAGGCCCAGGCGTTGCTGCACATGCAGGCGGCCAGCATCCTGGTCGCCGAGGGCACCAGCACGATGCACGAGGGCGCCGGCCTGCGCACGCCGCTGGTTTTGCTGCCCGGCCCGATCCAGGAAACGCTGCTGCTGGCCCGCAAGTTAACCGCCGAGGGTGCCGCGCAAGCCTTGATCGGCGAGGCGCTGACGGCCGACCGGGTCGCCGATGCGTTCGCCGTGGTGCTGGGCGGCGACGCTGTGCGGGACAGGATGACCGAGCGCGCCCGGGCCTTGGTGACCACAGGCGGCGGCGTGGACGCGGCCGCCCGTGCGGTGCTGGACCTGGCGATTCGGAGGGCGGCAGCGAGCGAGCCCCTCTATCCCGCCAGCGTGCTGGCGGTCGACGGGTGAGGCGAGGCGAGCCGTCAGGCCAATGCAGGCTCGGACCGCAGGAGCATCCCGAACAGGTCGCGCGGCTCGTCCGGGTCGGCCAGCAAATCGAGTTCGGAAAAATACGGAAACTCAGACAGCTTGTTCTGCACGTAGCGCAACGCCGAAAAGTCCTCGACGGCGAAGCCCACCGAATCGAACAGCGTTATCTGCCGCGCGCCGCTGCGGCCCGCCGCCCGTCCCGCGACCACCTCCCAGAGTTCGGTTACCGGATGATCGGCCGGCAATTGCTGTATTTCGCCCTCGATCCGCGTCTGCGGCGCGTACTCCACGAAGATGTCGGAGCGTCGTAGGATGTCGGCGTGCAGCTCCGTCTTGCCGGGACAGTCACCGCCGACGGCGTTGATGTGGATTCCGCTACCGACCATGTTGTCGGTCAATATGGTCGCGTATTGCTTGTCGGCGGTCACGGTGGTCACGATCTGCGCACCGAGCACCGCGTCCTGAACACTGTCGCATATGTCCATGGCGAAGCCGAAGCCGGCGAGGTTTCGGCGCACCTTGCTGCTGGCAGCCGCGTCCATGTCGTAGAGCTGCAGCCGGTCCACGCCGAGCATTCCCTTGAAGGCCAGCGCCTGGAACTCGGCCTGGGCGCCGTTGCCGATCAATGCCATCGTGCGTGCGCCTTGAGGCGCCAGGTAGTGCGCGGCCAGGGCCGAGGTGGCGGCGGTCCGCAGCGCCGTCAGCAGCGTCATCTCGCTCAGCAGCACCGGGTAGCCGGTGCATACGTCGCACAGCACGCCGAACGCGGTGACCGTCTGGCGGCCGTCGCGCGTGTTCTTCGGATGGCCGTTGACGTATTTGAACCCGTAGAGCTCGCCATCGCTGGTCGGCATCAGCTCGATCACACCATCCGCACTGTGAGAGGCGACACGCGCCGACTTGTCGAAGCACGGCCAGCGCGCGAAATCCTCCGCGATCGCCTGGGCAAGCTCGGCCAGAAACCGCTCTATGCCGATCGCGTGGACCAGCTTCATCATGTTGTCCACATCGACGAACGGCACCACGTTCAACCGCCGGTTCATGATGTCGCGCCCACCCTCAGACGTTGTTCCGTGGCCGCGATATTACAACGCAGCCCGTTAATACAGCCAGAACCGCACGGCGTCGCCGCGCAACAGCGAGCGCCTCAGTGCGCTCAGGCCTTTATCAGGCCCTCGGCCATGAGGCTTTCGGCAGTTGCCGCTATGGCGTCGTCGTTGGACCGCAGCGTCCATCCCAGCTGCGCCCGCGCCTTGTCCGAAGAGACCGGCCGCATCTTGTCCAGTTCGAACAACCGGCTGCGCACCAACGGGTCGAAGGTGGCCGACAGCCGCACCAGCCAACTGGGCAAGTTGCGTTTGGGCACGCGCTTGCCGGCGGACGGGACGCGCTCGCGCACGGCGCGGGCCACGTCGGACATCCAGTAGAACGGCCCGGCGCCGATGTAGCGCTGGCCGGCCGCTACCGGGTTCACCATGGCGCGGCAGTGCAGGTCGGCGATGTCGCGCACGTCGACCAGCGGCCAGCCGAAGCGCGGCAGCCCGGGCAGCGAGCCGTCGATCAGCTTGCGGACGATCTCGATGGAGGCGGAGAAGTCCTGCCCCAATACCGGCCCCAGCACCGCGCCGGGGTTGATCGTCACCAGTTCCAGCGCGCCGCCTTCCCGCTTCAGCCAGTCCCACGCCGCGCGCTCGGCGATCGTCTTGGAACGTTCGTAGGCCGAGCTGTCGGCCAGGTTGGTTTCGTCGGACCAATCGGCCTCGGTGAACGGCGTCGTGCGCCCGCCATGCCCATAGGCGACGGCGGCCGTAGAGGCCGTCATGACAACGCGCTTCACCCCGGCGTCGCGGGCGGCGCGCAGCACGCGCAACGCGCCGTCACGGGCCGGTCGTACCAGCTCGTCGTCGGATTTCGGGTTGCCGGTGGGCAGCGGGGATGCGACGTGCAGCACGAAACTGCAACCCTGGACCGCCTCCGGCCAGCCGGCATCGCTGTTGAGGTCTGCCGCCACGAAGGATAAGGCGCTGTCGGTATCGACGATTTTGGCCAGTGTTCGCCGCACCTCGGGTTCGCGCGCCAGGCTGCGCACCGTCGTGCGGACCTGCCAGCCGTCCTTCAGCAACTGCGCAATACAGTATCCGGCGATGTAGCCCGACCCGCCCGTGACCAAAACCCGCCCGCGATCCGCCATGACGATCCTCCTTGCAGCCTGAACAGATTAGACAGATTATGCCTATCATGTCCATTCCGTCCAGCGATATGCGAAGCCGCATTCTGGATGCGGCGCTCGTCGTCTTCGGCCGCCACGGCTATCGCCGGACCAGCATGGCGGACGTGGCGGCCCAGGCGGGCGTCTCCCGCGCGTCGCTTTACCTCGCCTTTGCCGACAAGAACGCGCTGTTCGTCAGCCTCGCTGGGGCGATGGTCGATCGCGCTCTTGCAGCAGCCGAGGCTGCTTGGCGCGATGACGCGCCGCTGGCGGACAACCTCGAAGCGGCGGTGCTGGCCAAAGACCTTCCGCTCTACCGTTTGCTGCACGCCTCCCCGCACGGGGCCGAATTGCTTGGGGTCGATGCGCCATCGACGGCGCAATACGCTGCGCGGCTGGAGGCGGGGTTCATGAGCCTGGTGACCGCACGCATGACTGCGGACGCGGCAGCGGGGCGCGCCGACCTGTCCGCTTTCGGCCAGGCGGCAGGGTTGGCGGCTTTCGTGACCCGAACGGCCGCCGGCCTGAAGTACGAGTACCGCGACGAGGCGGCTTACGTCGCGTCCGTCGGCGTGCTGTGCTGCGTGGTCGCCCGGGCGGCGGCGCCGCGTGGCTAGGCCGACAACGGCAGGGCGATGTCCTCCAGCGACCTGCCTTCCGCATCGATGCCGAGCCAGATTTCGGCTCCGGCCGCAACAACCATGAGCAGCGCCGCCCCTTCGTAACCCCAGGCGACGGTGCGTACGCCGATGCCGATCAGGTGTCCGAACAGCCAGGGCGCGCCCACGCCGCCCACAAGCGTTCCGAGCGCGTAGAACATGGCGATGGCGAGTGCCCGGGTTTCCAGCGGAAAGATCTCACTGGCGGTGAGGTAGGCCGAACTGGCGGCCGCCGAAGCCACAAAGAACACTGCCACCCAGCACGCCGTCTGCGTCCAGGCGTCCAAGATGCCGGCGTGGAACGCCCAGCCCGTGGCGGCCATCAGCAGGCCGGACAGGCCGTAGGTGCCCGCGATCATGCGCCGGCGCCCGACCGTGTCGAACAGATGACCCAGCAGCAGCGGGCCCATCAAATTGCCCAGCGCCAGCGGCAGCACGTACACGCCGATGCTCTGCGCCGGCACGTTGTAAGCCTTTGTCAGCACCAGGCCGTAGGTGAAAAACACCGCGTTGAACAGGAACGCCTGCGCCGCCATCAGGGTGAACGCCAGCAGGCTGCGCCACTTGTAAGCGCCGAACATGGCCTTGAAGATCAGCCCGAAGCCGAACGAGGTCTGCGGATGGATGGTCAGTTTGCCGTTCACGGTCGGCAACGCGCCGCCGCCGGTCTCCTGCACCCGACGCTCTACTTCGGCGACGGTGCGCTCGGCTTCCTCGTTGCGGCCGTGGGTGACCAGCCAGCGCGGGCTTTCCGGCACGTATCGGCGCAGCAGCAGCACGCCCAAACCCAGCACGCCACCGATGCCGAAGCCCAGCCGCCAGCCTAGCCAAGGTGCGACCACGCCACCGCCCAGCAGCAGCAGCGAGGCGCCGGCGCCCAGCGCCGCCCCGCCCCAATAACTGCCGTTGACGATCAGGTCGATGCGCCCACGCAACTTCGCCGGGATCAGCTCGTCGATCGCCGAGTTGATGGCCGCATACTCCCCGCCGATCCCCAGCCCGGTCACCACGCGGAAAGCGGCCAGGCTCCAGAAATTCCACGCGCAGGCCGAGGCCAGCACGCCGGCGACGTAGAGGCCCAGCGTGATGTTGAACACCAGCCGACGCCCGTAGCGGTCGGTCAGCCAGCCGAAGAAGATGGCACCGGCAACCGCACCGGCCACGTAGGCCGAAGCCATGGTGCCGATGTCCTGCACCGAGAGGCCGAGTGTTCGCCTGTCCTGCAACATCGGCCCGATCGAGCCCACGATCGTCACCTCCAGCCCGTCCAGCACCCAGGTGATGCCCAGGGCGATCACGATCAGCAGGTGAAACCGGCTCCACGGCAGGCGGTCCAGGCGGGCGGGGATGTCGGTCTCGATCGCCTGGCCTGCCATGGTCGCCCCGTTATCGTCATTGCTCGTGTTACCGGCCCAACATCCTCGTTGCGTAGCGGTTGCCAACCATGCTCCGGTGCGCACTCGTTACGAAAGCGGTCACGCGTGGCACACTCGTTCTGGTCTGGCTCGGTCGCCAGCTTCCTGGCCACGCCTCCGGCCAGCATATCTGCATCTCTGGCCGAGGCGCAGATACGCCATTTCCGCATCAACGAGGCGCAGCAGTTACGCGCCTGGGAGGCCAGCATCGCCATGTTGCGCGCGGCGCTGGACTGGCCGGGTGCGGAGCGTTGGCGCGTGCTGCTGGAATACCCGATGCTGCGTGTTGGCCGTCGGCCGGATGCCATCCTGCTCACCGACCGCGCCATACTGGTGCTGGAGTTCAAGGCGGACGCCACCCGCTTCGCACCGTCCGACCGCCGCCAGGTAGAAGATTACGCGATCGACCTGCATGACTTCCATGCCGGGTCCCGCCGCCATCCGATCGTACCGATCCTGGTGGCCGAGCACGCGCCCGGCAGCCTGGCCCCGCTGCCGCTGCTGCTGGGCGGCGTGACGGAGGTGATCGACGCCAGCGCGGCCACGTTGCCCCACCTGCTCCACGCCTTGGCGGCGCATATCCCCGAACCGGCCGAGCCACTCGATGCCGGCGTTTGGCTGGAAGCGCCCTACCGCCCGGTTCCCAACATCGTGGACGCCGCCTGCTTGCTCTACGCGCGCCACGGTGTCGAGAACATCCGCGCCGCCCGCAGCGACGCCACCAACCTGCGCGCCACGACCGATGCCATCCTGGCCGAGATTGCGGGTGCCCGTGCCGCCGCGCAGCGCATCATCCTGTTCGTCACCGGCATCCCCGGCGCCGGTAAGACGCTGTGCGGCCTGAACACCGTGTTCGGTGCGGCCGACGAGGGCCGCGGCACGTATCTGACGGGCAACCCGACGCTGGTGCACGTGCTGCGCGAGGCGCTGACGCGCGACGCGGTGCTGTTTGGCACGGCCCGTGGCGTCGCCGACCACCGAATGGCATCGGCGATCCAGCGCCTGCCGGATTTCCGCAACGAATACGTGGACCATTCAAACCATACGCCGCCCGAGCAGATCGTGGTGATCGACGAGGCGCAGCGCTGCTGGTCGCGCGCCCACGCAATCGCCAAGACGCGCGACAAGGCTGTGCCGCTGACCGCGTCCGAGCCGGCCCACCTGCTGGAAGCGATGTCGCGTCACGACGGGTTTGCCGCCATGGTCTGCCTGGTAGGCGGCGGCCAGGAAATCCACGACGGCGAGGGCGGCCTGGCCGAGTGGGGCGAGGCGCTGCGCGCGTCGAACGCGGCCTGGCAGGTGCGTGCGGCACCCGACATCCTGTCGGCTGCCGACCCGCGCCAGCGCCTGGGTCCGCTGCCCCATCTGCGCGCGCTGCCGGCGCTGCACCTCGACGTCTCGATCCGCCAGGTACGCAGCACCGCGGCGGCGGCCTGGGTGGACCACGTGCTGGCCGGCGATGCCGATGCTGCGGCGGCGCTGGCACAGGCCGACGGGGCCATCCCGTTCCTGCTCACGCGCAGACTGCCCACCCTGCGGTCATGGCTGCGCGGCACGGCCCGCGGCCTGCGGCGCTGCGGCTTGCTGGCCAGTTCGGGCGCCAAACGCCTGCGCGCCGAGGGGCTGGGTGCCGAGCTGCCGCACATGGATGCCGGCGCCGTCGCGCACTGGTTCCTGGACCACTTCCCGGCCGACGTGCGTGCGTCGGACGCGCTGGAAACGGTCGCCACGGAGTTCAGCTGCCAAGGCTTGGAGCTGGACTATGCCGGCCTGTGCTGGGACGGCGACCTGGTGCGCGAACCCCGACGCACAGCGTGGCGCGTGCGAAAATTTCGCGGCACGCGCTGGCAACACCCCGCCGGCGCCGAGGCGATTGTCAACCAGATCAACACCTACCGCGTGCTGCTGACCCGCGCGCGCTACGAGACGGCGATCTTCGTGCCCACCGGCGAAGCGGCGGACGAGACGCGCGATCCGGCCATGCTGGACGGGATCGCGGCGTTTCTAGGCGCGTGCGGGGCACGCCCGCTCGCCGACGCGCCGCCGGTGGTCGCGCCGCTGCCGGACGCCGAGCTGCTCCTGTTATGAAATCCCCACGATCAGCGTCTTTGCGAGTCGCGTGGACGGCGGCAGCCCTCGTTCTGTTCCTTACGCAGGCCCGCGCCGAAGGCGTAAAGATCAGCACCTGGAACCTGAACTGGCTGACGACCCGCACCCGCGCCGAGGCAAACTTGCCGGCCGACGTGCACACACGCGCGCCAGCCGATTTTGACCGCCTCGCCGCCTATGCCGCCAAACTCGATGCCGACATCATCGCGTTTCAGGAGGTGGACGGCCAGCAAGCCGCCGCCCGCATCTTCGATCCCGCGCGCTACACCATCCTGACCATCGACGAGCCGGTGACCCAGCGCGTTGGACTGGCCGTCCGCCGGGGCATCCCGGTCAGGGTGAACCCGGATTATACGGCGCTGGACGTGGAACCGCACGCGCGCTTCCCACTGCGCGACGGGCTGGATGCGACCCTGACCCTGCCGGGCGGCCATGATGTCCGTATCCTGGTGGTGCACCTGAAAACCGGCTGCCAGACCGACAGCCTGGCGCAGTCGCGCCGCCCGCAATGCGCGCTGTTTGCCCAGCAGATCCCGCCCTTGGCCGCCTGGGTCGCCGCCCGCCAGCACGAGGGCGCCGCCTTCCTGGTGATGGGAGATTTTAACCGCGTGCTGGACGACCCGGAGGAGCTGGGCGGCGCCCTGGCCCGGGCGGCGCCGCTGCGCCGGGTGACGGAGGGGCGCGCCAACCCGTGCGGGGACGGAGCACCCTTCATCGACCATATTTTCGCGGGTGGGGCGGCACGGGGCTGGGTAGTGGCCGAGAGCCTGCGCGTTCAGGTCTTCCACAGCGGGGACGAGCGCGACCGGGAGCGCCTGTCCGACCACTGCCCTGTTTCGGCGAGGCTCGATACCGGTTTGTAGGCGTTTGTTAAGCTTTCATAAATATCCAAATCGTGTTCGAAACTGGGTTCGGCATTCAATCGATACGGGAGGGCCGCCAGGCGAAGCGCCTGCGGCTCACCGGAGCTCCCCCATGAAATGCTTGTCCCTCGCCACCACCTGCCTTGCTGCCGCGGTCGCTCTCGCGGCCCTGCCGCAGGGTCGCGCAACGGCCCAGACGGAGGCTGCCCAGTCGCAAGGCGCCTATTTCGACATCGACGGTGATCATATCTTCTACAAGATGACCGGCACCGGCTTTCCCGTGCTGCTGATCCACGGCTTCCCGCTCAGCCATGTGCTGTTCAAGAATCAGCAGGCCGCCTTCAGCGCGCAGTACACCGTCATCACCGTTGACCTGCCGGGTTTCGGCAACAGCACGACCGCCACCGCAAAGCAGACCGAAGTGCACTACGCGACCGAGATGCTGGCCCTGCTGGCCCATCTGGGCATCACCAAGGCGGCCATCGGCGGCCATTCCATGGGCGGCCAGGTGACGCTGGAGATGTATCGCCAGAACCCGGACGTCTTCCGCGCCATGATCCTGTTCGACACCAACCCCGCCCCCGCCTCCATCGTCGAGAAGGCCGAGTTCCAGGCCTACGGGAAGATGGCGGAGAAGATGGGCTCGGCCTCCATCGCGCCCTCGATCGACGCCGTGATGGTGACCGGCGCATCGGTCGCCAAGCACCCCGAGCTGGAGACCGAACTGACGGCCATCGTCAGCTCGGCCATGCCGGCCGGTGTTGCCGGCGGCGGCAACGCGCTGGCCACCCGTCCAAACTATAAGGGCCTGCTGGGCAGCATCACGGTGCCCACGCTGGTGGTGGTCGGCCAGGACGACCCCGTCTATCCGTTGCCGATTTCGCAGGCGCTGGCAGCCGCCATTCCCGGATCCACGCTGGCCGTCATTCCAAATACCAACCACGCCAGCATGTTCCAATCGCCATACGCCACGAATGCCGCCATCAACGCTTGGATCGCGACGATCAAGTAGGCTGATTGGCAAGTAGGCTGACTGAGCGTCCGGCCACCGCGCCGGACGCCCGCGTCGAACCGGGCTATCCGTCAGGCGCTATGTGCGCGTGCCCGAGCCGGGCACCCACCAGCCGAGGAGACGCCGACCATGGCCTACACCGCCATCGCAACAACCACCGCCGGCCGCGACGGGCACGTCGATAGTTCGGACGGCGTGCTGCACCAGGACCTGGCAATGCCGGGGTCGCACAAGCCGAACGCCACCAATCCGGAGCAGCTGTTCGCGGCGGGCTACTCCGCCTGCTTCGGCTCGGCGATCATGGCGGTAGCCGGCGCCGGCAAGATCAAGCCCGAGGCGGTGCATGTGACGGCTGAGGTGACGCTGAACGTGAACGGCAGCGACTATAGCCTGAGCGTTAAGTTAAAGCCCAAGATCGACGGTGTGGACCGGGCCGCCGCCGAGCAGCTGGTCCAGCGCGCGCACGAGGTCTGCCCCTACAGCAAGGCCACCCGAAACAACGTGCCGGTCGAAATCGAGCTGCAATGAGCCAGGCCGCTCCCGGTACGGCACTCGTCACGGGTGCCACGGCCGGCTTCGGGGCTGCCATCACCCGGCGGCTGGTTGCGCAGGGCTGGCGAGTGATCGCCGCCGGCCGCCGCCAGGACCGGCTGAATCGGCTGGGCGCCGAGCTCGACGATGCGGTGCTCCCCCTGGCGCTCGACGTTACCGATGGCGCCGCAGTGGCTGCCCTGCCAGGCAGCCTGCCCGAGCGCTGGCGGACGGTGGACCTGCTGGTCAACAACGCCGGCCTGGCGCTGGGCCTGGCCCCGGCGCAAGAGGGCGACATCGCCGACTGGGACCGCATGGTTGCCACCAACGTGACGGGGCTGATCCACATGACACGCGCGCTGCTGCCCGGCATGGTCGAGCGCGACCGCGGCCATGTGGTCAATCTAGGCAGCATCGCCGCCACCTACCCCTATCCGGGCGGCCATGTTTACGGCGGCACCAAGGCGTTCGTTAAGCAGTTTACGCTTAACTTGAAAGCCGACCTGGTCGGAACGAACGTGCGCGTGACGGACATCGAACCGGGCCTGTGCGGCGGCACCGAGTTCTCCACCGTCAGGTTCGGTGGCGACACCGCCAAGGCCGACGCTGTCTATAAGGGTACGACCCCATTGACCGCCGAGGACGTTGCCGAGGCCGTTGCCTGGGTGGTGGGCCTGCCGGCCCACGTCAACATAAACCGCATCGAGATGATGCCCACCTGTCAGGCTTCCGCCCCGCTCGCCATCAAGCGGGCCGGCGCATGAAGCTGCAGGACGCCACCAGGCTGCTCGACCGCTACAGGGTGGCCGACGGCAAGGCTTTCAGGTTGCGGGACCATGACCCAGCCGACCTCGGCGGGCCATTCGATCATAAGGGAATCGAGAAGCATCTGTCCGACGGCGTCGCGCAGCTGGCGGAGCTGCAGATGCGCCTGTATGCCGACGACCGCTGGTCCATGCTTGTCGTGCTGCAGGCGATGGACGCGGCCGGCAAGGACGGCACCATCAAGCATGTGATGACCGGGGTGAACCCGCAGGGCGTGGTGGTCACGTCGTTCAAGCAGCCAGGCCCCGAGGATCTGGCCCACGGCTTCCTGTGGCGTATCCATCCGCACGCACCGGCGCGCGGCCGGATCGCCATTTTCAACCGCAGCCATTACGAAGACGTCCTAGTCACCCGCGTGCATCCCGAGCTGCTGGACCGTCTGCGCCTGCCCGACGCGTGCCGCGGCAAGAAGTTCTGGAAACATCGTCTCGACGACATCGAGGCGTTCGAAACATACCTGACGCGCCAGGGGACGATCATCGTCAAAATATTCCTTCACCTCAGCCGGGAGGAACAGAAGCGCCGCTTCCTCTCCCGGCTGGACGATCCGCACAAGAACTGGAAGTTTAGTGCCGCCGATTTGAAGGAACGCACCTATTGGGATGCCTATCAGGACGCCTACGAAAAAGCCATTCGGGCCACGGCCGCGCCGCATGCGCCCTGGTTCGTGGTGCCGGCCGACAACAAGCCTTTCGCCCACGTGATCGTTGCCGAGGCGCTGATCGAGGCGCTTGGCAAGCTGGAGCTGGGCAAACCGGCGCCGCAAGCCGCCGAGGCGGAAACGTTGAAGAAGGCGCGTGAGGCTTTGAAAGAGGAATAGAGGGGCCCTGGCAGGCGTCGTTGCCGGTTCGAGAACCAGCGTGGTGAGACGGCGGCATGGGGCGGCGATCAGCGTTTCGCGTGGTCTGCACGCCACCGTCGATAGCCCGCAGCCCGCAGGTCGCATGCCGGGCAGCTTGCGCAACCATAGCCCCATTCATGCCGGTGCTGCCGATCGCCGCGATAACAGGTGTGGGTGTGCTCGGTCACCAGATCGACGATGCCGAACGCATCCGCCATGGCCCAGGTCGCCGCCTTGTCGACCCACATCAACGGCGTCTCGAGCACAAACCGGCGCTGCATCCCCAGATTGAGCGCCACCTGCATGGCCTTGATCGCGTCGTCGCGGCAATCGGGGTAGCCGGAGTAGTCCGTCTCGCACATCCCGCCCACGATGCGGCGCAGGCCCCGCCGGTAGGCCAGCGCTGCGGCATATGTGAAAAACAGCAGGTTGCGCCCCGGCACAAAAGTATTGGGCAGGCCCTCCTCCGTCATCGTAATCTCGGCCTCGCTGGTCAGCGCGGTGGTGCCGAGGCTGTCCATCGACCCTGCGATGTCGATGACGTGATCCTGCCCGAGGTGCTCGAAACCGCGCTCGCGCTGCATGATGGCGCGGATAACGTCACGGCATTGCATCTCCACATGATGGCGCTGGCCGTAGAGGAATCCCACCGTCTCGACATGGGGGTAACGCTTCAGCGCCCAGGCCAGGCAAGTGGTGCTGTCCTGGCCGCCGGAAAACAGGACAAGCGCGTGCTCCATCAAACCTCGTGATTAGCGTCCGGGGATCGCAGCCCCTAGTCTGCCAGCCAGCTGACGAAACCGACGACTGCGATTGCCTTATGGACCTTGATTTCAGCGAAGACGAGATCGCCCGTTACGCCCGCCATATTTTACTGGACGAGGTGGGTGGGGCCGGACAGGCCCGGCTGCGCGCTTCCCGCGTGCTGATCGTGGGCGCCGGTGGCTTGGGCAGCCCGCTGGCGCTGTATCTGGCTGCCGCAGGCATCGGCACGATCGGCATCGCGGATGACGACACCGTGGAGCTGTCCAACCTGCAACGCCAGGTGGCCCACACAACCGCCTCCATCGGCAGCCCGAAAGCGGCTTCGGCCGCGCGCACCATGACGGCGATCAACCCGCTGGTGCACGTCGTGCCGCACGCCCGGCGCGTCACGCCAGAGTCCGCATCCGGCCTTGTCGCGGCATACGACGTCGTCTGCGACGGCACCGACAATTTCACCGCGCGCTTCGCGATCGCCGATGCGGCATGGCGCGCGGGAAAGACCCTCGTCTCGGCGGCGGTGCTGCGGTTCGAAGGCCAGCTCGCAACATTCCGCCGCGGCCAGGCCGCCGATGGCAGTAGTCTGCCCTGCTATCGCTGCTACAATCCCGCACCGCCGCCGCCTGGCACGGTGCAGAGCTGCGCCGAGGCGGGCGTGCTCGGCCCTGTTACCGGCGTAATGGGCACGCTGGCGGCCATCGAGGTGTGCAAGGAAGTGCTGGGGATTGGCGAGAGCCTGGCCGGCCGTCTGCTGATCTGGGACGCACTCGCGGTTCGCTTTCGCGTGATGCGCCTCGCGGCAGACCCGTCTTGCCCGCACTGCAGTGCAAACACCGTGTTGCAGGGCTTGACGATGCCCGCCTTTGCACCCCCTTGAGAACACGACTAAAGGGCCTTGGCTGATGGAAACACACAGTGCCGGCGCGGCATATCCCATGGGCATCCTGCTGATCGCCGGCTCGCATGAACGTGCGCATTATGCGTTCATGGTGGCCAACGCTGCAGCCGCCATCGGCCGGCATGTCGTGCTGATGGCCACCAACCATGGTTGCCGCGCGCTGCGAGAGGATTGGTCGGAGCTGGACGACGTGGGGCGCGATGCGATGGTGCGCCGCCAAGGGTTGGCGGGCTTGGGCGAATTGCGGGAGACGGCGCGTGAGCTGGGTGTCCGCCTGCTGGCGTGCGAGGCCGGGCTGAAAGCCGAGAATATCGACCCGGCAACCCTTCAGGACGGCGTAGAAGTGGTGGGGCTGGCAACCTTCCTCGAAGCCGTCGGCCAAGGCCAGATTATCAGCCTGTGAGCCGACGCCTTTGGAATATCGCCGCCGCCGTTGCGCTGGCTGCCTGGTGCTTGCCGGCCATCGCGCAAACGGCCTCCACCAGCGCCAAGCCGATTGCGGTCAGCAAGCATAGGGCGCACGTGCCGGTGCTGGCACCGCGCCACGCCGGACCGCCACGCCGTGCAGCGGTGCCCAGCCATGCGGCCGTTTCTCACAAGCCGGCCACGCGTAAGCCGGCCGCAACCAAAAAGGCCGCTGCCGAACCGGCCGAGCCGAAACCCGCTCCGCCGAAAACGCCTGTGGCGCCGCCGTTGCCGGCCGACGTGGGCAGCAACACCGGGCTCCACCTGCCGCGCTACGCCTCATTGAAGAGCGACGACGTGAACATGCGCGTAGGCCCCGCCGAGCGCTACCCGGTGATCTGGACCTACAAGCGGCGCGAGTTGCCGGTGCGCATCGAGCGCGAGTTCGACATTTGGCGGCTGGTGGAGGACATGGACGGCATCAAGGGCTGGGTGCACCAGGCCACGCTCACCGGCCGCCGCACTTTCGTGATCGTCGGCGCCTCGGATCACACCCTGCGCGCCGATGCGAGCGAGACGGCTGATGCGGTGGCCGTGCTGAAGCCCGGCGTGGTGGGCCGCATCAAGTCGTGCGACGCGGGTCGCACGTGGTGCCAGGTGCAGGTGCAGGATTATCACGGGTGGCTGCAACGGTCGGAGGTCTGGGGCGTGGATGCCGACGAGGTGGTCACGCCATAGTCCGGCGCGCTGCGCTGTATCGTTGCCGTGATGGATAGCCTGGCATGGTCACCATGCTAGCGGTCGTTCGCTTCAACCTGGCACGTGGTGCCATCGATACGGACGGGGATCTCGACAGCGTGGCGTTATGCCAGCGGCCCAAGTCGTGACGGGTGACGCGCAGCGCTTTGCCTTCGATGTGGATCGCGGCTAGCCGCAGAACCGATGCCGTTCAAGGTAACCGCGAACCCGGGCCGCGACGTCG
>CAXUHU010000016.1:6417-47635 GCA_964250925.1 uncultured Acetobacteraceae bacterium | reverse complement strand
TTAGAGCGCGTTCAGGCTGACCGTAAACGGTCGGCGCGCTCTAAATATATGTTCGAACGAGCAATTTACTGACGTCGACTGTCCAGTCTGCGTGAGATTGCTCTAGTGGGCAGGCGTGTCGCTCCGTTCCCCCAGGCTGGGGTCGTTCGTATTGCCGACCGCCTGATCGTCGCTGTCGCCGCACATCAGGCTGCCGGCCGCGTGTTGGCAATGCGTCTTGCCCGGCGCGGAAGCCACCTTGCTCGTATGATCAGGCACCGTGCACGCACCGAGCGCGAGGGCCGAGAGGCAAAGCACGCTTCGTAGCGGAACAGTAATCCTCATGAGATCCCCGTTTGCAAAGAAAAGGCCGCCACCCTCACAGGCAGCGGCCGATACCACAGCGTAGTTTTAGAACCGCAGCGTTGTCTTCAGGTAAACCACACGGCCGAGCACGTCGTAGACGGCCGGATCGGTGTTCGTCGCTCCGTCGAACACGTAGGGTGGCGCTTTGTCGAACAGGTTGTCGACGCCAAGGTTGAACGAGAAGTTCTTGTAATCGTAGCTGCCGATGATGTCGTGATAGAAAATGGACGGCGTACGCGACGATGCGCTGGTAGCGGGATCGAGAGGCGCGGAGTCGAAGAAGGCCATTCCCTGGATGAACCGCATCCGGTAGCCGAACTGGAAGTCGCCGATGCGCCAGTCAACGCTGGCGTTGTCGCGCAGGCGCGGATAGCCCGGGGTGGAAATGCCAAGCTGGATCGTGCCGTTGGCGCCGATGAACGGGCCGTTCGGCAGGTTCTGGTAGTCATACTTGAACACGTAGGTCAGGTCGTTCTGGAACGAGATCGTGCCATAATTGGGGATGGGATAGGAATACGTTGTCCCGACATCCAGGCCTTCCGTCCGGGTCTCACCCAGGTTCTCGTTCGTCCCAACCACGGTGCTCAGCTGTCCGGTGCCGAGCCGCGGGTTGACCAGGGCGCAAAGCGGGCTGGAAAGATTGGCGCTGGTGTAGCAGCCATCGACGATGGACGGCGTCGGCACGCTGCTGATCGTGTTGTCGATCTTCGTACGGTAGTAATCGAGCGTGATCGCAAGGCGCGGAACGAAGGGCGGCGTTGCGACGATTCCCAGCGTCTGCGTGCGCGCCGTCTCCGGATTCAGGTTTGGATTGCCGCCGATGACAGTCTGAATCTGACTGCCAACCTGCGTGAAGGTATCAACATTAATACCCTGTTTGGCACAATTGGCCCTGACGTTGGCCTGCTGCGCTGCGGTGTAGGTTGTAAACCGGGCGTTTGAGCACGGGTCTTGGGCCGGGTTGAAGCCGATCGCCGTCCCCTCAAAGAGGTCGGTGATGCTCGGCTGCCGGAAGGCCACGCCGTCCGACCCACGGAACCGCAAGCCGTTGACGGGCGTGTAGTTGCCGCTGACCTTCCAGGTCTCACCCGAACCGAAGGTGTTGTAGTTGAAGAAGCGTCCGCCCAGATCGACATGCAGGTCCTTGGCGAACGGCAGGTCTTTCAGAACCGGCACTCTGACTTCGCCGTAAAGCTCGGTCACGTTGAACGAGCCGGCGGTTGGCTGCACGGGCGATTGCGCCGTCACCCCGGTCTGCAACAGGTTGTCCGGCGTAAACTCACCCGTCTCCGTGCGATGCTCCACACCCAACGAGATCCCAAGCGGCCCGTAGGGCAGTTGGTAGAGGTTGCTGTTGCTTATCTCGCCGCCATAGATCTTCAACGTGTTCGTCGCCGTGTCCACTTCGGTGAACTTGGCATAGTTGATGGCGGCAGCGCTTAAGTTCTGGCCGAAGGGGTTGCTCAGGACGCAGCCGGTGGAGGCCAGGCAGACGCCCGGATTATAGACGCCAAAGGTCGTCGGGTCGCCGCCGGCTCCGGCAGCGATATCGGCAGCGGTCGGCGTGGTTTGCTGGAAGCCTGTCTCCTGCTCCAGCCGCTGGAAGTTGATCGAGTTGAACACCTCCAGCCGGTTGTCGGACTGGCCGTACTGGAAGAACACTTCGTAATCCCAGCCCGCGCCAACGGTTCCCTTGAAGCCGCCGTTGAACTGGAAGGTATCGGTGTACTGGCGGTATTGCCGGTCGCCGAACTGGGTTTCGCGCTTGTAGAGGTCAACAGGGCCGGAACCTGGGCCAAGCAGCGCCGTCAGGTATGGGTTACCTTCCGGAATGACATAGGCATCCGGCAGGATGGCTGGGGAGAGGCCACCGCTGATCGGCTGCGGCGCAAGCTGCTGCCCTGTTATCTTATGGGTATAAAACTCCTCCATGTAGCCGGTGATGTTTTCATTGAAATCGTAGTTTGCTGTGCTGGTCAGGCTCTCTTTCTCAAGGCTTCCCTGAAGCACCTGGTCCGCGCCAAAATTGTAACCTTGGAAGTTGTTCGGGTTATCGGGCGCCACGTTCGGGCTTATCGCAGTCCCGCTCTTGTTGAGTAAGCTGCCGTCGAAGTTGCCGTTGGCATTGTTGATGGCGGCCGTGGCGGGGTTGATGTTGTTCGTGTCGGTAAGGATCGTCCCGTTCGGGTTATAGAAGGAACCCCGCTGGTTGATGGTGCCCTTGACGTCTCCCTGCAACGGATTTTGCGCCCAATCGCGATCAGCCTGAGCAACCGGCCCGCGGTTCAGATACTCCGCGCTGACGGTGAAGTTGCCGTGGTCGAACGTGGTGCCGGCGGTGGCGCTGATTTCGCCCTGCTTGTCGTCGCCGGCGTCGGTCGCGATGCCGCCATTGGCGTGGAACACCACGCCGCTGAAATTATGCTTCAGGATGATGTTGACCACGCCGGCAACC
Source organism: uncultured Acetobacteraceae bacterium (assembly GCA_964250925.1). Taxonomy (GTDB): domain Bacteria; phylum Pseudomonadota; class Alphaproteobacteria; order Acetobacterales; family Acetobacteraceae; genus BOG-908. The sequence continues at coordinate 44,835 of CAXUHU010000016.1, read as the reverse complement.
GCGTCTGCGCCGTAAGTCGTCGATGCGCCGTCCTTCAGCACCTCGATGCGGTCCACCAAGTCGAGCGGTATGTTGTTCAAGTCTACGCAGGTGATGCCGCCAGCGGATTGCACAAAGCGCTTGCCGTCCACCAGAACGAGGGTGCGCTCAACACCGAGGTTGCGTATGTCGATGCAGGAGGAGCCGTCGCCGCCGTTGTTGGTCGTCGCATAGACGCCCGAGGTTCCGATTTCCGGCAACCGAGTCAGGACGTCCTCTATCGTCTGTGCGCTCGAATGCTGGATCTGAGCCGATGTGACCACGACGACCGGAGACTCGGACGTCGCATTGCTGGTGCGCAGGCGTGACCCTGTCACGACGATGTTCTCAGCACCCGAGCCTGAGGTTGCGGTCGCCGCATCTGAGCCGGTCGGCGCGGTTGCCGCACCCGTCTGCGCTGGCGTCGTAGGTGTCACACCCTGTGTCGGTGACGATTGCAGCTGCGAAGACGACTGGGCAAAAGCGGAAAGGCTAAGGAGCCCTTGCGTCAGCGCTACGAGCGCCACCGATCCTGCTAGCCTGTTGCGACGTGTCAAAGAATAATCCCCCAAAGAGCTGGAAACGGCAGTCTTGCTGGCCGTCGCCCATAACGTTCGTGAGAGGACGATAACCATTCGGTGACGGAGGGGAACCCGAAAGGGGCGGGCAAAACACGAAACGTGCAACGCTGTGGCAAACAAGCAACTCTCGCCTGCGCAGGGCGCATAACGGGCTGTTCAGGCCGAATCTCGCCTGTTAAGAATTCCAGGCTTGCGGGGCGCTTCAGGCACGGTTAATGGGTTAGGGGTAGTTTCTGAGTTCCGAGTAGAACCGATCACAATCGGTTGTACATGAGAACGCCCTGAACGGAGCGCGACGGATGCATGGCATTGGCACGGTTCCCCTGCGTCCAGCCTCGCTTCTAAGGGCGGCCACTTGCCTGGCGGGCGCGGCCCTGCTGTCCGCTTGCGCCGGAACCCATGGCAGCGCGCCGATGACCGCCACCCAGGAAGCGGCCACTTACATCGCACGGGCCAAGCCCAGCTACACGCCGCCCGGCCCGCCGGAAGACCCGTGGCGGCCGTATATCGAGGAAGCCTCCAAGAAGTTCGATGTGCCGGAACGCTGGATACGCGAGGTGATGCGCGTCGAGTCGGGCGGCCACCAATTTCGGGCCAGCGGCGTGCTGGTCACTTCGCCGGTCGGTGCGATGGGCCTGATGCAGCTGATGCCTGCCACCTACGACGAAGTGCGCGCGCGCTACAGCCTGACCGACGACGCGTTCGATCCGCATAACAACATCCTGGCCGGCACCGCCTACCTGCGCGAGATGTACGACGCGTTCGGCAGCCCCGGCATGCTGGCGGCCTATAACGGCGGGCCAGCACGGCTGGAGGATTACCTGGTGCACAACCGGCCGCTGCCGGCCGAAACGCGGCGCTACGTCGCCATGATCGCTCCCTATATAAGGGGCGAGTGGCCGCAGTCGCGTTCGCCGGCCGAGCAGTACGCCGTCAACCAGCTGCCCGACGAGATCCCGGCCGGTCCGCGCTATGCGCGCCACATCCTGGTGGCCGTTCACGTCCGGCATGGCAACGTTTCGGTGCGCTACGCCCACGGGCACGAAACCGTGCGCTACGCCAGCAACGATCGCCGGCACGGCGCGCACGCGCAATACGCGCCGGTGGAGGTGGCCGAAGCGCCGGAAGGGCGGGGCATACACGCCTCGGTCCGCATGGCCTCGGCCTCGCTTTCCGTGCATCACGGCGGCCACCTGGTGGAGCACGCGATGGCAAGGGAGCCGGCCTATGCGCACCCGGCCCGCATCGTCCACGGCGCCGCAGCCTTGAGGGTGGAGCACGTGTCCGCCAGCCGCGCACACCAATCCGTCGTTGTTCACGAGGCGGCCCATGGCTGCCGCACGTCGAGCCGGTGCCGAGCCTAGGCTGACCGCGTCTGCCCCCGCCGTCGCCGCCGCCCGATGAGTTCACCCGTGTCGGAACCGCAGCGCGCACGCGCAAACCAGGCAGCGCGACGCGACCAGCACCGGACGCCCGATCACTGCATGCGGCCGCGCTATCTCATCTCGCCCGTTACGCCGCCACCCAGGCCGGCCTGACCCAAGTTCTGGCCCGGCGCGTCGAGCGCTGGGCGCGTTCGGCGGAGGGCGACCCCCATCGCGTTGCCACGAGCGCCGCCGAGGCGCGCGCCGCCATCCCCGCCATCGTGGCCAGGCTTGCCGAGGCCGGTGCGGTCAGCGACTCCGCATTCGCGCAGTCCCGCGCCCGGTCGTTGGCGCGCGCCGGGCGGTCACGCCGCGCCATCGGCGCTCACCTGGCCAGAAGCGGCGTGCCCGGCGCGCTGGCAAGTGCGACGCTGCCCTCCGACGAGCAGGCGGAGTTCGCCGCAGCCCTTATCCACGTACGCCGCCGCCGCATGGGGCCGTGGCGCAAGCAGGATGCCTCGCCGGAGCTGGCTCGGCGCGAGCTGGCCAGCCTGGCGCGTGCCGGCTTCCCGCACAGCCTTGCCACAAGGGCGCTGCGCGCCGGCCGCGAGGAGGCCGATGCGCTGATCGCCGCGTTCCGGGCCGGGCTATGAGGATAGGCGCACTCCGGCGAGCTACCGCCTGACGGCGGCGCGTCGGTGGGGAGTGCCCGGCATCCCGCACGCGCCATCGTTCTGTAACGTTAATGATTGATGACGCGGACCGGGTGTTGCAAGCTCCGTCGCGCTGGGCCATGTCCCGGTCACGCATATCTCGTCGTGGACAGGCCGCCAATGGCCCGCGCGGCATTCGGAGGAAAGCATGGGTAGTTTTAGCATTTGGCACTGGATGATCGTTCTGGCCGTGGTGCTGCTGCTGTTCGGCACCGGCAAGGTCAGCAACCTGATGGGCGATTTTGCGAAGGGTATCAAGGCGTTCAAGAAGAACATGGCCGAGGACGACGTGAGCATGGAGGCGACCGAGCGCCCCGCCGGCTCGATTGCCGCGCCGAATGCCCCGATGGCGGCGTCCGGCACGCAGGTACCCCCGCGCACAACGACCGTCCACCCCATCTAGCTTGGCGGGCGTACCAGTCCGCGCCCAGGATGACATCATCCGGGCCGGGCGCCGGATGGACCGGTACGGCTGGGTGCCGGCCACGTCCGGCAACATCAGCGTGCGCCTGCCAGGCAGCATCGCGATTACCCGTAGCGGCTGCCACAAGGGACATCTGGACAGCTTCTCGATCATCGCGGTCGATCCGTACGGTCGCCCGCTGCGTCAGGGCGACCGGCCAAGTGCCGAGACGGCGCTGCATTGCCAGATATACCGCCGCTTCCCCGAAATCGGCGCCGTGCTGCATGGCCACTCGGTCGCCGGCACCGTGCTGTCGATGGCCGAGCCTGGCGATGCGATCGCCTTCCACGGCTACGAATTGTTCAAGGCGTTCGACGGGCAGACAACCCACGACCAGCGGCTGGCGCTGCCGTTGCTGCCGAACGACCAGGACATGACGCGCCTTGCGGCCGCCATCGAGCCGCATCTGGCCGCAGCCCCGCTCGGCACCTATATCCGCGGCCACGGGGCCTATGTGTGGGCCGCCGACATGGACGCTGCGATGGCTCGGCTGGAAGCGCTCGAGTTCCTGCTGGAATGCGAGCTGGCCCGGCGCCAGTTGCAGCCGACACGCCCGGAGACGATGCCATGAGCCGCCTGACCGTGACCCCCGACACCACTCCCGGCCGGCCGGAGCTGCGCACCGAGGATCCGGACGCCATCGCCCATGCGTTGCGCCTCATCGGCGTGCGCTTCGAACGCTGGTCGCTGCGCGTCTCCGTCGATGCCGAGGCGCCGGCCGACCAGATATTGGCCGCTTACCGCCCGCATCTGGACCGGTTGATGGGCGAGAGCGGCGCCGGCACGGCCGACGTTATCCGGCTGCGCCCGGGCAGCGACGCCTACCCCGCGATGCGCCAAAAATTCATCGACGAGCACGTCCACACCGAGGACGAAGTACGCTTCTTCGTACAGGGCGCCGGCCACTTCATCCTGCACGCCAACGGCCGCGTGTACGATGCCCTGTGCACCGAGGGCGACCTCATCAGCGTGCCGTCCGGCCTGAAGCACTGGTTCGATGCGGGCGCACAGCCCAATGCGACGGTGCTGCGCGTGTTCACCGACACCACCGGCTGGACCCCCCACTACACCGGCGACACGATCAGCGCGCGTTTTCCCGCTGGCTGACCGCCATCCGCCGATGCCGTATGCTGCGATCCTGACCGACGTCGAGGGTACCACCACGCCGGTCGCCTTCGTCCGCGACGTGCTGTCTCCCTTTGCCCGCGCCCGCCTGCCCAGCGTGCTGGAGCGGTCCGATGAACCGGCCGTCGCCGAGGCGTTGGCGCAAACCGCCGCGCTGTCGCCCGGACGGCCCGCGCTCGCCTCCCTGCTGGCCTGGATGGATGCGGACGCCAAGGTGACGCCGCTCAAGACGCTGCAGGGCTTGATCTGGGACGAGGGATACCGCAACGGCCTGCTTGAAGGGCGGATCTACCCCGATGCCGCAAGGATGCTGCGCCGATGGCATGGAGCCGGGCTGCGCCTCTATGTCTACTCCTCGGGATCGGAGGCCGCACAGCGGCTGATCTTCGGCTACTCCGATGCGGGTGACTTGACGGGGCTGTTCAGCGGCTTCTTCGATACCCGGATAGGGCCCAAGCGGGAGGCGGCGAGCTACACGGCGATAGCCGGCGCCATGGGGCTGCCGCCCGGTCAGATCCTGTTCCTATCCGACGTGGAGGCGGAACTCGACGCAGCGCATGCGGCTGGAGTCGCCACGCGCCAACTGGTCCGACCTGAAGACGGCACCGAGCCATCTACGCGCCATGCGGTCGCGGCCACCTTCGAGGGCGTAACGTCCTAGCGCAGCGGTTTACAGGGCGGTCGAATCGGACATAGACACAACATTTTGTGTTTCGGGCCGACTTCTCCACAAGTTTTTGTGCCGCGCCGGTTGAGCGCCGCACTGAACTGCTCCAGGGTCTCCCACATCATCTGGTGTGTCACCGGTGAGGAGACGCAATATGGAGTGGGACGAAGAGGTTATCGGCAAGCTGCGTGCCCTGTGGATAGAGGGTCACTCCACCGCCGAAATCGGGCGGCGGCTGGGCGTGTCGAAGAATGCTGTTGTGGGCAAGGCGCATCGTCTCAGCCTGGCGTCGCGCCCCTCCCCGATCCGGCGCGCCAGCGAGCAGCCACGCCGCCGCCAGCCACGCCGTGCTTCTGCGACCACGCTGCCGGTTCTGGCCGCCGCCCAGGCGCCGCTGCCCGCCGCCGAGCCGCCCACGGTTGTGCCCAGGCCGCAGCGACCGGCCGGTGAACGCCAGCCGCCCGTTCTGCGCGCCGTGCCGCCGGCACGCCCTACGGCCCGGGTCAACCCCTGCTGCTGGCCGATCGGCGAGCCGGGCACGCGCAGCTTCCGGTTTTGCGACGACGACTCGGTCAGCGGCAAACCGTATTGCGAGCAGCATGCGGCGCAGGCTTACGTTCGGGTTCGCGATCGGCGGGAGGATGCGGCTTAAGTGAAGAAAGCACTTCTTTTCTAAAGAAAAGAAGCAAAAGACTTTTTAAGTGCTGTCGCGGACTCGAGGGATAAAAGTTTTTGGTCGTTTTCTTCAAAAACGACTACTTCCTCTCCCAACCCTTCTCCGTCTGCTGCCAATACGTCATCGCGTGTCCGTCAGTCTTGGCCGATTTCCATCGCTCCCGTGCCTGGGCGACAGCCGCTTCGTCGCGACCGTCGAACAGGTCGAAGACACGCTCGAAGCCGGCCAGCCGCTCGCTCCGGCAGCCATCGAGCAGGAACAGGTAGCGCGCGCCATTCGGCGCATCGTCCGTCTGCGCCAGCCAGATCGGCTGCATGTCGGGGTCGCCGCCCGCCTCGGTGCCGTGCGGCAGCCAGTCCGGGTCCGCGCACAGCCACAACGCCGTGTCGAGGGCCGCCACATGGGCTGCACTGCCGCACACGACCACGGCGCGGTGCCCGGCGTTCAGCGTGCGGCCCAGCAACGGCGGCAGCGCCGCGTCGGCCTCGGTGCGTGTCAGGTGGTAGAAGCCGATTTCAGCCATGGTGTTCAAACCGCTCGGCCACCAGGCGGTCCAGCAGGCGAACGCCGAAGCCGGTGGCTCCCTTGGCAGTCCGTGGGGTCGCCTCAGCGCACGATTCCACGCCGGCGATGTCCAGATGCGCCCAGTTCGTCGTCTCGGGCACGAACGCCTGTAGAAACGCGGCCGCCTGGCAAGCGTCCGGATGGCCGCGTCCATCCACGCAGTGCTTGATGTCGGCGACGTCGCTGTCCAGCGCGCGGCGATGGCTCTCCGCCAGGGGCATGCGCCATACGGCCTCGCCCACCGCCGTCCCGGCCTGGCCGATTGCCCCCGCCAAGCCGTCGTCATTGGCGAACAGGCCTGCCCGCTCGTGGCCCAGGGCAGCCACGATACTGCCGGTCAGGGTTGCAAGGTCGATGATGGCTGCCGGGTCTTGCCGGCCGACGTAGGCCAGTGCGTCGGCCAGCACGAGGCGGCCCTCCGCATCGGTATCGACCACCTGCACGGTCATGCCCGACAACATCCGCAGCACGTCGCCCGGCCGGTAACTGGCGGCACCGGTGGCGTTCTCCGCCAGCGGCAGCACCGCCACGGCCGGCGCAGCGGAGCCCCGCAGCGCCAACGCCAGCATGGCCCCGGCGCAAGCTGCGGCCCCCGCCATGTCGGCCCGCATCGCCCACATTCCATCGGCCGGCTTGATGCTGATGCCGCCGGTGTCGAAGGTGACGCCCTTGCCCACGAACGCCACCGGTGCCCCGCCCTGCGTGCCGGCCCAGCGCAGCACGGCCAGGCACGGTTCGTGTATGGAGCCCTGCCCCACCGCCAGCAGCCCGCCGGCGCCCAGCCCGGCCAACGCGGCCGCGTCCAGCACTTCCAGGCTCACCCCGGCCCGGACAAGCCGGTCCAGCCTCGCCACGAAACCGGCCGGCGTCAGCGTATCGGAAGGCTCGGTCACCAAGTCGCGGGCGTAGAGCGCGCCCTCCACCCCGGCCGCCAGCTTCGTCCAGTGCGCCGCCGTACCCGGATCGTCGCTGACCAGGTCTAGTCGGGCCAGCACCGGCGCTCCCTCCTCGGCGCGCGTGCGCAGACGATCGAAACGCCAGGCTCGCAGGCACGCGCCCGCAGCAAGCTGCGCCGCGGTCTGCGCCGGCAAGCCCCGCGCATCGATGACGACCCGCTCGCACCCCAGCAGCCGCGAGGCGGCGCAGGCGCCGGCCGCTTCGGCATCATGGCCCAGCCCCGCCAGCACCACGCGCCCGTGTGGCCCGAACAGCTCGCATAGGGTATCCGGCTCGCCACTAAAGCCGTCCGCCTCGGCTTGCACGCGCCATTCAGGCGGCACGTGCCCGGGCGTTATGGGAACGATCAGGCCCGGCGCCTCGGCAACGTCGCCGGTCACCCTGACAATCAGCATCTAGACTGGCACACAGCAAGAAACAAAAGTTCTTTGCTTTTTTCAAGAAAGAAGTTTTTTTCTGAAGAAAGAACCAAATGACTTTGGGATCTACGACTCGAAGTGTTCGGCCACCAGCCGATCCAGGAGGCGCACGCCGAAGGCGGTCGAGCCTTTCGGCACCACGGCGGCGTCCTTGGTGGCCCATGCGGTGCCGGCGATGTCGATGTGCGCCCAGGGCTTGTCGTTGACGAAGCGCGCCAGGAACTGGGCCGCGGTGATTGAACTGCCGGGCCGGCCGGTGATGTTCTTCATGTCCGCGATGTCGGATTTCAACTGCTTGTCGTATTCACGGCCCATCGGCATGCGCCACAGCTTCTCTCCGGTCGAAAGGCCGGCTGCCAGCAGCTTGCCCGACAGGTCGTCGTCGTTGCTGAACAGGCCGGCATGCTCGTGGCCGAGCGCCACGATGATCGCCCCCGTCAGCGTCGCCAGATCGACCATCCAGCGCGGATCGAACGTCTGCTGGGCATACCAAAGCACGTCGGCCAGCACCAGCCGACCCTCCGCATCGGTGTTCAGCACCTCGATCGTCTGGCCGGAGTAGCTGGTCACCACGTCGCCCGGCCGTTGCGCCGTGCCGGACGGCATGTTCTCGACCAGCCCAACCAGCCCGACCGCGTTCACGCGCGCGCGCCGGCCGGCCAGGGCGGCCATCAGCCCGACGACCGTACCGGCGCCGCCCATGTCCCATTTCATGTCCTCCATGCCGGCGGCCGGCTTGATGCTGATGCCGCCGGTGTCGAACGTGACGCCCTTGCCGATGAAGGCGATGGGCTTCTCACCGCTGCGGTCGTCGGGCGCGCCATGCCACTGCATCACCACCATGCGCGGCGGCTGCGCGCTGCCCATCGACACGCCGAGCAACGAGCCGAAGCCCAGCGCCTCCAGCTCCTTCTGCCCGAAGGTCTCGATCTTCAGCCCCAACTCGGCAAGTTTCTCGATGCGGCTAGCGAACTCCGGCGGGTTGAGGATGTTGGCCGGCTCGGTGACCAGGTCGCGGGTGATGAACACCCCGTGGGCTATCGCACGCAGCGCCGGCCAAGCCGTTTCGGCCGCGGCGCGGTCCCCGCTCAGCACCGTGACAGCCGACAGCCTCGGCTTGTCCTCCGGCTTCTGCCTGGTTCGGTAGAGGTCGAAGCGGTAGCTGCGCAGGATGGCGCCCAGCGCCGCATGGGCGGCCTGCTGGCCGGTAACGCCATCGGCGGCCAGCGCCACCGTGCTCTCGCGGGACAGTGCCGCGGCCAACACGCCGCCCGCCTCCTCCACCCGTCGCGCGGTCACCTCGGCCTCTTTGCCCAGCCCCGCAGCCACGATTCGCGACAGGCCGCCGCCCGGCGCCAGGATGGTGCAGCTCGTGCCCTCCTTGCCGGAGAACTCGGCGGCGGCGAACGCACGCGTCACCGCCCCGCCCGTGGCCTCGTCAGCCGCGTGCCAAAGGCCCGATGCACCCGCGCCCTCGGCCACCAGCAACGCCAGCGCGCCCGATTGCGGCAGGGCGGCATCGGCAAAGGTGACTTCGAGCATGCAGCAATTCCTTCAGAGCGGGCCGCGCGAATGTAGCAGCGGACCGCCACTTTGCCAGGGCTGCGCCCGACGGCGTAAACCCGGGCGATGACCGACGGCCCCGACACCACGCTGCTGGAGCTTGCGGCAGACCTCGCCTGGTCGGCGGCCGAGCTGGTGCTGGCCTACCGCGCGCGGGGCTGCCCCACCGAGACCAAGGCTGACGCCTCGGTGGTGACCGAGGCGGATCGCCGATCGGAAGCGCTGATCGTGCAAGGCCTTCGGCGGGCCACGCCCGGTATCGAGGTGGTGGCCGAGGAGGAAGTTTCGGCTGGCCACAGGCCCGTTGCGTGCGGCTCGATGTGGATGGTCGACCCGCTCGACGGCACGCGCGACTTCGTGGCCCAGCGCGACGGCTTCACCGTGAACATCGGCCTGGTTCGCGACGGCCGCCCGGTGCTTGGCGTGGTGGCCATACCTGCCTCGGCCGAGCTTTTCGGCGGCATCGTGGGGCGCTGTGCCTGGAAGCAGGACGGCGCAGGACGGCACCCTATCCATGTGCGCCCGCCGCCGGCCGCTGGGCTGGCCGTGCTGTCGTCGCGCGGTCAGGCCGACGACCAGGGTGTGCGGGCCGCGCTGGGCGGCGTGCTGGTCGCCAGCATCCGTCAGATGGGCTCCGCGCTGAAGGTCTGCCGCTTGGCGGAAGGTTCGGCCGACGCCTATGTCCGCCTCGGCAGAACCATGGAGTGGGACACCGCGGGCCCTGAGGCGGTGCTGCAGGCGGCCGGCGGCACGCTTCGCCTGCTGGACGGCGGCGGGCTCGCCTACGGCAAGCCAGGTTGGGCCAACCCGCCATTCCTGTGCAGGGGTGGCGCCTGACGGCCATTCTCCTGCCCGACACGCAGGGCGTGAAACGGGCAGCCGGGCTGCTGCAGACCGGGCAGCTCGTGGCCTTCGGCACCGAAACCGTCTATGGCCTGGGGGCGGACGCAACCCAGGGCCGCGCGGTGGCGGCCATTTTCACCGCCAAGGGCCGCCCGCACTTCAACCCGCTGATCTGCCATTACGCGTGCACGGCCGACGCATTCGCCCATGTATGCGCCTCGCCGCTGGCCGCGAGTCTGGCCGACGCATTCTGGCCCGGGCCACTCACGATGGTGGTGCCGCGGCGTGCCGGTTGCCCGGTCGACTTGCTGGCCGGCGCGGGCCTGGACACGCTGGCGGTGCGGGTGCCCGGCCATGATGTGGCACGCGCCTTGGTTCGGGCGACCGGGCACCCTATCGCCGCGCCATCGGCCAACCGCTCTGGCGGCGTAAGCCCGACCACCGTCGGCCATGTGCTTGCCGATCTGGGCGGCCGGATCGCGGCCATCCTGGATTGCGGCCCCAGCCCCCTGGGGCTGGAGAGCACGGTGCTGGACATCTCGCACGGCCGGCCCGTGCTGCTGCGGCCTGGCGGCGTGACCGCCGAGGCGATAGAGGCGTTGGTGGGGCCGGTCGGCCGCGGCCTTAAACTGGATCAGGCGAGCGGCTCCGGCCTGCGGTCGCCGGGCCTGCTGATCTCCCATTACGCGCCGAGCCTGACGCTGCGGCTAGGCGCCCTGCACGCCGGCGCAGACGAGGCGCTGCTTGCCTTCGGCCCTTCGCCGCCCGGGGCGGCGCTGAGCTGGAACCTGAGCCCGGCCGGCGACCTGACCGAAGCCGCCGCCCGCCTGTTCGCCGGCCTGCGCTGGTTGGATGCCCAGGCCCCGGCGCATGGTTTGACAGCAATCGCAGTCATGCCCGTGCCCGCGCGGGGGCTGGGGGCCGCCATCAACGACCGGCTGGAACGAGCGGCCGCACCAAGAAGCTGACGGGCGCCTGGAACTCGCATACCCCGACTTTGTTTTGCACGCTGTCGAACAATTTTCGTATAGGACCAGCATCATGAACGAAGACAAGGTTGAAGGCACCGTTAAGGAATTCACCGGCAAGGCCCAGGGCGCGGCCGGCGACCTGCTTGGCGACAGCAAGACCTCGACGGACGGCCGACTGAAGGAGGCCGCAGGTCAGGCCCAGGAGTATTACGGCGCCGCCGCCGACCAGCTGCGCGGCTTGTCTGAGGAGCTGACCGACCGCATCCACGAGACGCCGCTGCTGGCCGTTCTGACCGCGGTCGGCCTGGGTTACGTCATCGGCCGCCTAAGCTCGCGCTGAGCAATACGGCACTACGATGAGCAGGGCGGGGTTGGCAACGGCCCCGCCCTTTTCATGAGCGCGCGCCCGGACCTGTTCACCATCGGCTACCAGGGGCTGGTCCAGGACCAGTTGCTCGATTTGCTGGCCGCCGCCGGCGTTCACACCGTGCTCGACGTCCGCGCCGTGCCGCTTTCCCGCCGCGCCGGGTTCTCGAAATCCGTCCTGGCCGCCTCGCTGCGGGCGCGCGGCATCGGCTATTTGCACGAGCGGCGGCTCGGCACGCCCAAGCCGGGCCGCGAGGCCGCCCGGCGCGGCAGGACGCCCGAGATGGCGGCGATCTTCGCCGCGCATATGCAGACCGAACCGGCCCGGGACGGCCTGGCGGAGGCAGTCCTACTGGCCGGGACCCAATCCGTGTGCCTGCTGTGCTTCGAACGGGCGCCGCACGATTGCCACCGCAGCATCGTGGCGCAGATGATGCACGCCCGCACCGGCCAGACGATCCGGCATCTCTAAGGCAGCCAAGTTGGTTGTGGCGGCCGGACCCGTCGGGCTATCGTGCAGCGTGCCCGATTACGCCCACGAGTCGCAGTACACCGGCCGGGTCGCCGGCGTTGACGAAGTCGGCCGCGGCCCGCTGGCCGGCCCCGTCATGGCCGCAGCCGTGGTGTTCACCGGCGGCGTTCCATCCGGATTGGCGGTTTTGCTGGACGATTCCAAGAAACTGACGGCCGAGCAGCGGGATGCGGCTTACGCGGCCCTGCTCTCCCATCCGCATGTAGAGATCGCGGTCGGTGCCGCCTCGGTGGCCGAGATCGCGCGGCTGAACATCCTGCACGCCGCCATGCTGGCCATGGCGCGCGCCGTTACCCGCCTGCCACGGCCACCCGACATCGCCCTGGTGGACGGCAACCGCAAACCGCCGCTCGCCTGCACCATACGCTGCGTGGTGGGCGGCGACGCGCTCTGCCTGTCCATCGCCGCCGCCTCCATCGTGGCCAAGGTGGTGCGCGACCGTGCGATGACCCGGCTCTCGACACGCTTTCCCCAGTATGGCTGGGCGGAGAACGCAGGCTATGCCACCGGTGCGCATCGCCATGCGGTCATGCTCCACGGACCATCGGTTCACCATCGGGCGGCGTTCGGCACGGTCAGGACGTGGCTGAACGCGGCGTCGGCCGTGACACCAGGAATTCCCTGTCCGTAATCCAACTCGTCCAAGAAGAATCCGCGACCGCACGACTAGAAGTTTGCTGCTTCTCTAAACAGGCCTCGCCTCGCTTCAGTATCTTCCACTCGGTCAACACAGAACTGCAACGTTGCGTCGCCCAAATTCGCCTGCATGCCGGTCACTAAAAAGAAAAGGGGCGCACTCTGCAGCGCGCCCCTGTAGCCGCATCGGATATGACGTGGATTAGAGCGCGTTCAGGCTGACCGTAAACGGTCAGCGCGCTCTACATATTTTTTCGAACGAGCAATTTACTCACTTCGACTGTTTCAGTCTGCGTGAGATTGCTCTAGAAATCCATGTCGTCCATGCCGCCCATCCCGCCGCCGGGTCCGCCGGCTGGCGCCTGCTTCTTCTCCGGCTTCTCGGCCACCATCGCCTCGGTGGTGATCAGCAACGATGCGATCGAGGCTGCGTCCTGCAGCGCGGCACGCACCACCTTCGTGGGGTCGATGATGCCGGCCGTAACCATGTCCTTGTACTCGGCCGTCTGCGCGTCGAAGCCGTAATCGTAGCTGTCGTTCTCCAGCACCTTACCGGAGATGACCGCCCCGTCCTCGCCGGCGTTCTCGGCAATCTGGCGCAGCGGCGTCAGCACGGCGCGGCGCACGATGTCGATGCCGAACTTCTGATCGGCGTTCTCGCTTTTCAGCGTCTCCAGTATTTTCGACGCGCGGGCCAGGGCGACGCCGCCGCCCGGAACGATGCCTTCCTCGACAGCCGCACGGGTCGCATGCAGCGCGTCGTCCACGCGATCCTTGCGCTCCTTCACCTCGGTCTCGGTTGCACCGCCCACGCGTATGACGGCCACGCCGCCAGCGAGCTTCGCCAGCCGCTCCTGCAGCTTCTCTCGGTCGTAGTCGCTGGTCGTCTCCTCGATCTGCGCCCGTATCTGCCCGCAGCGCCCGGTGATGTCGGACTTCTCGCCTGCACCCTCGACGACGGTCGTATTCTCCTTTTCGATCAGCACCTTCTTGGCCCGGCCCAGCATCTGCAGGGTCACGTTCTCGAGCTTGATGCCCAGGTCCTCGCTGATCACCTGCCCACCCGTCAGGATCGCCAGGTCCTCCAGCATCGCCTTGCGTCGGTCGCCAAAGCCTGGCGCCTTCACGGCTGCGATCTTCAGGCCGCCGCGCAGCTTGTTGACGACCAGCGTCGCCAGCGCCTCGCCCTCCACATCCTCGGCCACGATCAGCAGCGGGCGTCCGCTCTGCACCACGCTCTCCAGCAGCGGCAGCAGCGGCTGCAGCGTGGACAGCTTCTTCTCATGGATCAGGATGTAGGGGCTCTCGAGGTCGGCCACCATCTTCTCGGCGTTGGTAATGAAGTAGGGCGAGACATAGCCGCGGTCGAACTGCATGCCCTCGACGACATCGAGTTCGGTCTGTATGCCCTTGGCTTCCTCGACGGTGATCACACCCTCGTTGCCGACCTTCTGCATGGCCTCGGAAATCATGCGGCCGATCTCGGCCTCGCCGTTGGCGCTGATCGTGCCCACCTGGGCTGTTTCGCTCTGGCTGGTGATCTTGCGGCTCTTGGCCTTTAGCTCGCCGACGATCGCCTCGACCGCGCGATCCACGCCGCGCTTGAGGTCCATCGGGTTCATGCCGGCGGCCACCGCCTTGGCACCCTCGCGCACGATCGCCTGGGCCAGCACGGTCGCCGTAGTCGTTCCGTCACCGGCCAGATCGTTGGTCTTGGAGGCGACCTCGCGCACCATCTGCGCGCCCATGTTCTCGAACTTGTCGGCCAGCTCGATTTCCTTTGCCACCGTGACGCCGTCCTTGGTGATACGGGGGGCACCGAAGGACTTGTCGATCACTACGTTGCGGCCCTTGGGACCCAGCGTCACCTTGACCGCATCGGCAAGAATATCGACGCCGCGCAGCATGCGCTGCCGGGCATCGCCACCGAAACGTACTTCTTTCGCAGCCATATTTAAGCTCCAGATAAATGTAGTTAGGCGGCCTTCGCGGCAGCCTGGTTGCTCTCGACGATGCCCATGATGTCGCTCTCTTTCATGATGAGCAGTTCCTCACCATCGAGCTTCACCTCGGTGCCCGACCATTTGCCGAACAGCACCCGGTCGCCGGCCTTTACATCCAGCGTGACCACTTGGCCCTGTTCGTTTCGGGCGCCCGCGCCCACGGCGATCACCTCACCCTCCTGCGGCTTCTCGCGCGCTGTATCGGGAATGATGATTCCACCGGCCGTTTTCTCCTCCGCAGTTATACGGCGGACGACGACACGGTCGTGCAAAGGACGAAACTTCGCCATGCAGATCGCTCCTTCTATTTGTTAGCCCGGTTGGAGGGCCGCTTGGCACTCTCAGCCTGAGAGTGCCAGCGCATCTAGAGGGCGGCTCCGACCGAGTCAAGAGGTGAGCAGCACTCTGTCTATGCGAGTGCCAAGCACCTGTTAACGTTATATTTTTGTTTTGCTAAAATCATAGAGCTGTTCCAGTCTGGGGCTATCGGCTCGTGAGAGGTCGGAGTGACAACGATAAGGAACGCGCATGCTGCATGGCCGCACGTTGGCTAGCATTTAGTGTAGGAGGATGTATGGGACTGGCTCAGCAGATCGAGGGCTACCGCCTGACCACCGCCGAAATCCTGTATCACATGCCCGACCATCCCGGCCTACTGCAAAGTTTCGTATGGCAAGACTTGGATGTGGCACCCCGCTTTCCCGTGCTTCACAAGTTCTTGGATTTCTGGTCACGCAAGCTGGACGGCAAGTTGCATTCGGTGCGCGTTGGGGCAACAAGCCTGATGAGTTCTGGCGAGTGGCGTCATACCGAGCACCTGCGCCACCTTCATTGATCATGGGTTTCCCAACCTGACCCCGCCCTTACGTCAGGCGTTTAGGCATAGGGTTTTTCAACTGAAAGTCTGACCGTTGAGCACGATACTGCTTGTGATCCTCCTGTTGCTGCTTGTGGGCGCTCTGCCGGCGTGGCCTTACAGCAATCGTTGGGGCTATTACCCCTCCGGCGGACTTGGTTTGGCATTAGCGGTGGTTGCCATCCTGATACTTTTGGGGCGTATCTAGGGTTGCATCCGGAGGATCGTGCGCCACCACGGTAACCGGAGAAGGAACTGGTATCGTGTTGCATGACCGTATTGGTGGCTGAAGTGCTCCGTGAACTCGAAGCTATGCATGCTGACGTTGGGGAGACATTGGCGGCAGCCGACACAGTTATTGGCCAGATGAATGCGCACGATCGCCGACCTGCGGGTGCACGGCTCGACCAGCGAGGTGACGTTCGGATGGGTGGGGCACACGTGCTTCGGCCGCATTGCAATCGACGAGCCCGACCGATGCGGAGCTGAGCCGGCGCATGCGTTACGACAAACTGCGTCGCGATGCATGAACCGTAACGGCCTGCCGTGCGGCTGATCGCATGCTGATGAGCGGAGCGACGTGTCGTCGGACGTGTCGGGCCGCCCGCAGCTCCCGGCGATCAGGACCGGTCGGACACAGCGCGTGGTTGGCTGCGCGGCATGCGAACCAATTATTTGCCGTTATGCGTCCTCGCTCAATGAGTGCTTACCTGGAACCCAGAAGTCCAAATCAGCAACTGCACTACGGCCTTCGCCACGCTGCGCAAGAAGTCGCCATCGCCGGCTCTCCGCTGGCAGCTCGGCCAGCGGTAAGGTCCTCTCGGTCATCGGGTCCTCGTTAGTGCAGGTTGAAGCTCGCAACTCCACCTTAGCCAGACGATTGGATAGCCACCTCAACCTGCACCCGCTCCATGCTGGGTATTTCCACACCACGAGTGCGGAGGCTATCAATACGGCGCAATACCGCGACGCGCGGCGGCGGCGACGGCCTGGAGTATCGGGCAGCGATCGCACGAGATGGCATGTTGAAAAGGCTGCCCGTCGGCCAAAGCCTGCAAGGCTGGGACCAACGCGCTACTGCGGATATATGTAGGCGGCGGCGCTGGCTCTCAACACCAAGCCGCACAAAGCCCTTGGCTGGAAGACATCTGCCGAGGCATTTGACGAGCGACGGCGACTGGCTCACACGGTTGTTGCGGCGACCGATCGAGCCCAAGCTGGCGACCTTGGCCAGAGTGGCGGATCGCGTACTTCGGCGGACGCTGGCCAACCGCCGCCTCGACCGCGTCTAGCACCAGCTCGGTCCGCACATGGTTGGCCATCGTCGGGTCTCCATCGCACGCGAGCAATGGGACCCGGCGAGCCGACGATGTTGCGGCTCCATGCGTCCAGAAACACACCAAGATAGAGAAAGCCGATTACCACCGGCAGATTGGTGATGTCGGCAACCAGAGCTGGTTCCTCTCCACGGGCCGTCCTGTATCGCGATCTCGCCTGGTTGATTCGGGCGAACGCGACGTTGGAAAATTTTAGATAGTCGCGAGGGTTCTGATTTTTGCCTTTGTGAAAATCTCGGTTTGGGCCAGAACCGGCGTAGAAGGGCGCAAGCGTTCCACCACCGAGCGCACCGCCAAGCGGACGAGCGGGCTGGTCAGGAGCACGGGCGAGTCAGCCGCATGGGTCTCGAAGATCTCACGAAAACGACGGATGAATTCGCCAAGGCGGCTAGGGGCCATGGCCAATTGTCGGTCATCTGGCGGACCAATTAGGCTTTCAGCAAATGCCGTTTCCCATTCATGCGACAAAGTAACAATTGGGATAGCACCACCTGCCCCAGCATGACTGTCGCTTATCTGCCGCGCCAAACGAGCCCGTATCGTAGCCACGATGGCGGCCACACTCTTCGGACTACCCGTGCACGCCTCATGTATGCCTTCCAAAATGGTCGCAAGGTCCCGGATGGAGATGCGCTCGGCCAACAACGCCTGGAGCACGCGCTGCACTCCACCAACTGAAATGACGGTTGGTATCAAGTCAGATACCAGCTTTTGCTGCTCACGAGGCAACTCGTCGATGAGTTTTTGAGTTTCGGCGTAGGATAGAAGCTCTGCCATCGTATCGCGTACGAGCTCGGTAAGGTGGGTTGCAAGCGCGCTTGGGTGATCAACGACTGTGCAACCGCGAATTAACGCCTCTTCACGCTGGGCCGTCTCGATCCAGATAGCTGGGAGGCCAAACGCCGGCTCTGTCGTACGTTCGCCCGCCATGGATGGAATTCCTCCTTTGGGGTCCATAGCCAACAAACATAGTGGCCGTAGCTCGCCGCGGCCTGCTTCGATCTCCTTTATCCGTATGACGTAGCAATCGGCGCCGAGCGAAAGGTTATCTTGAATGCGCACTGGCGGGAGGACAAAACCGAGTTCAGAAGCCAAAGACCGGCGCAAGCCCCGTATCTGGTCAGTCAGTTTAGGTTGATCGCCGCCAGCCAGTGATAGCAGTCCATAGCCCAATTCCAGCCGGATCATATCTATGCGCATAGCGTCGCTAACAGGTGACTCGGCCGAGACGGGTTCGGGTGCTGGTACATCGCTCTCGGGGGCTGAAATGGGATGCGTGTAACGCAACCACGCACCACCACCAGCCAAGCCGGCAAGTGCCAGGAATGGAAGTGCGGGCAGCCCCGGCATTGCGGCCAACACGGCGGCGGCGCTACTTGCCAGCGCAAGTGGTTTGTAACCACCGCCCAATTGAGCAACGAGAGCCGTGTCCGCTCGTCCCTCTACCCCCCCTTTCGTTACGACAATGCCTGCAGCCGTCGATACCAAAAGGGCTGGTATTTGGGTTACGAGGCCATCACCCACGGTGAGAGTTGTAAACGTATTCGTAGCGTCACCAATCGGCATGCCGTACCGAACAAGTCCAATTGCCAGGCCGCCTACGATATTGATTGATGTTATCAATAGACCCGCTATGGCATCGCCTCGAACGAATTTGGCTGCGCCATCCATAGCGCCGTAGAAGCCGCTCTCTTCCTCCAGCTCTCGCCGGCGTCGGCGGGCAATGCGATCGTTGATCAGGCCAGCGTTCATGTCGGCATCGATGGCCATCTGCTTGCCAGGCATCGAATCCAGACTGAATCGCGCAGCCACCTCCGCGATTCGCCCAGATCCCTTTGTGATGACCATAAAGTTGACGACCAGCAAGATCGCGAAAAGGATTACCCCGATCAGAACGTCCCCGCCCATCAGGAAACCGCCAAAGGCGGCCACTACGTGCCCCGCGGCAGTTGGACCCTCGTTGCCATGACTGAGGATGAGGCGTGTTGTGGCGACGTTGAGTGAAAGGCGCAACAGTGTCGTGAGCAGCAGTAATTGGGGAAAGCTGGTGAAGTCCAACGGCCGCTCCAGAAACAGGGCAACCATCAAAACCAGAACCGACGCAGTGATAGAAAGCGACAATCCCAGGTCCAGCAGCACGGTGGGCAGGGGTAAAATTAGAAACGACAGCAAACAAAAGACTGCCAGCGCCAGTCCCACATCTGTCCCAGGGCCATAGCGACGGATTTTTTCGCTGAGATCGCCAAGGAACACCGACTGCACCATTAGGCTGCCAAGCTGCTTGATTGATGTGACGGCTGAGGTGCAGGCACGGCGACGCCGGCCTGCACGTAATCGCGCAGTTTGTTTCGCAACGCCCGAATCGAGATACCCAGTATCACCGCGGCGTGTGTGCGATTACCAAAAGTGTGAAGTAAAGTTTGCAGGATTAACTCACGCTCGACGTCTTCCACACGTTTGCCAACCAGCGTGCTCGCACTCAGCCACGAGGCGGTTTCGCGCGTTTGGACCTTTGGACTATCAATAGCTTCCACTTCGATTGTCTCGCCGGTCGCGAGCAAGACCGCACGATGTATGGTATTCTCCAGTTCACGTACGTTACCCCGCCACGGCTGCGCACCGAGCTTCGCCAGAGAACCCGGCGACAACGGACGCGACGGCAGCCCATTGATCTCTGCGTAACGAATTGCGTAGTGTGCCGCAAGGGCGAGAATGTCAGCCGGCCGCTCGCGCAAAGGCGGAAGATGAAGGCCGACGACATTCAAACGAAAATAAAGATCTTCCCTAAATCGTTTTCCTTCGATTTCGGACGTAAGATCACGATTGCTCGTAGCCAGAATTCGAACGTCAACGCGCACGGGTGCATTGCCGCCCAACCTATCGATCTCGCGCTCTTGAATGGCACGAAGAAGTTTTGCTTGTAGTCGCACGTCCATCTCGCTTATTTCATCCAGGAGCAGTGTGCCTCCATTGGCTGCCTCGAATTTGCCTACGCGGCGTGCGACCGCACCAGAGAATGCACCCTTCTCGTGACCAAACAGTTCGCTTTCAAGCAACTGCTCGGGTATTGCTGCGCAGTTCAAGGCCACAAAAGGGCCTGTAGAACGTTTTGAGTGGCGATGTATATGACGTGCAACGACCTCCTTACCAGTGCCCGACTCCCCGGTGATCAAGACGGACGCGCCTGAGCGGGCCACCTGCTCCGCCCGGCGCAATGTTGCCAGCATCAAAGGGTCGCGCACGATGGGCGTGTGAAGATCACCTGACGCTGCCATCAGTATGGCGGCCATCAGATCAGGATCTGGAGGCAACGGCATGAAGTCGCACGCCCCGTCGTACATAGCCTGACTGGCAATCTCGCCGGTAACGGCTGCGCTGCAGGCAATCACGGGTACAGTAAGCCGCTCGGCCGCCAGGGCATGCACGAGCGTCTTGATGCCATACGATACGTCGCAGAGTACCAGGTCATGCCCGTCCCGGTGCCGCAAACTGGCCAAGGCGCTGGGGAGGCTATCCACCTGCGACACTAACGCTTTGTGCGCCTGTGCCAGGGTCGCTGCTTCCCCGAACGCTCCCCCAAGGGAACCGACAAACAAAACGCGCATCAGCAACGTCCGCCTGGGAAGCTGAATTTAATTAGCACGGTCAGCTTTAACGATCTCGGTCATCGTGATGCCAAGCCGGGCATCATCAACCATCACCACCTCGCCGCGAGCGACCAGACGATTGTTGACGTAAACGTCGATAGCCTCGCCCAACTTGCGGTCGAGTTCCACCACCGCACCGCGGCCGAGTTTTAAGAGCTGACTCACTTGCATCGTTGTGCGACCCAATACGGCACTGACTGTGACAGGAATGTCATAGACCGCCTCGAGATCGCGTGCATTGCGAACTGGCCCTTCCGAGTTCGAACGCGGCACCGAGGTCTCGGCAAATTCAACTTCGGTTGACAAGGCAAACCTCCTCCAATGATGGTAGGTTGAGCCGCACGAGCGCGGCCCTGATTTGATTCCAGATAGATTTGCAGTCGCGTCTCGCCTGACCGTCTTGCCATGAGACGTGCACGTCGCCTGCAGCAAGCCTTTCGTCCGCCGCGACCGACAGCACAATCGGATGATCTGACAGGCACTCGGCCAAAGTTTCTCGTAGTGGTTCGGCAAGCACTGGATGAGCACGCACCTTCAACTCCGGCTCGTGCGCCAGCTCCGGAACGAGCGCTCGGACCATAGCATCGGCCTCGCATTCCGCGTGCTCGGCCATCATGAAGGGTACGGCGGATTGCAGCACCGCAAGAATTACCCGTACACAGCTTGCAGCTTGACTGCGCGCGGTTTTTTCAAGCATGGCACGCTCGGCTCTCAGCGCATCAGTCACGCCCTGTAGGGCAGCTGTAAGCAGTTGCGACTGCACAAGCTGCGCATCAGTCAATGCGGCCTGCATACCTTCAGTATAACCGTCTTCACGGGCTGCTTTCAGGTCAGATGTCGTGATCAGGGGTGTGGCCGCATCGGTGCAGGCTGGAGTGACATCCAGGCTTCTGTCGGGAGCGACCAAAATGTCAAAGTCGTCGATATACAGGATGCCGCCGGCTTTACCTCCCGGTACGTCGGAAAGAAATGGCGACTCCAAGAGGAAGGATGCAGCCGAACCATCCATGTTAGTAGATCATCTCCTCATCTTTTCCACCGCCCATATCAAGTTCGCCCGTCTGAGCCAGCTCCTTAGCTGCCAGGACGATAGCTGCCTGAGCCTCATCAACGTCGCGCAGCTTGACCGGCCCGAGCGAGTCTATATCCTCCTGCAACATTTTACCTGCACGTTCCGACAGGCATCTAAAGAACATGTCTCTCAACTTCTCGGATGCGCCTTTCAGTGCGAGAGGCAGTTTTTCCTTGTCAACATTACGTAGCAGTATTTGCATGGAGGGCGGCGTCAATCGACTGAGATCGTCGAAGGTAAACATCAGCGCCTTGATGCGCTCAGCAGCGTCGCGGTTCCGCTCCTCTAAGGCAACGAGAAAGCGCGTCTCGGCCTGACGGTCTAGATTGTTGAAGATCTCTGCCATCATCTCGTGTGCATCTCGACGCGTACTGCGCGCCAAATTCGACATGAACTCCGCTTTAAGTGTGCGTTCAACACCGTCAAGGACGTCGCGCTGAATGCTTTCCATCCGAAGCATTCGCATCACCACTTCCAACGCGAAGCTTTCGGGCAACAAAGACAAAACGCGGGCAGCATGATCCGCACGGACTTTGCTAAGAACGACGGCTACGGTCTGAGGATATTCATTCTTCAGATAATTTGCTAACACTGCCTCGTTAACATTACCTAGTTTGTCCCACATCGTGCGACCGGCAGGGCCGCGAATTTCTTCCATGATTTGGCTTACGCGATCGCGTGGCAGCGATTTTTGAAGCAGTCGCTCGGTACTTTCGTAGTTGCCAACCAATGCCCCTGACATGCCAAGACTTGCTGTAAAGTTCTGGCAAAGGCTCTCAACTAGATCTGCGCGCACTGGCCCGAGCTGCGCCATGGCGCTGGAGACTTCCTTGATCTCCTCCTCATGCATTATGTTGAACAGCCTGGTACAGTGCTCCTCGCCCAACGCCAGCATTAGGATTGCTGCTTTCTGAGGGCCAGTGAAGTCACGCTGCTCATGAATGGGCGCCATTGCCTACCTGTGCTCCTGCGTCAGCCAGCTTCGCATAATGGCAAGACTTTCGTCGGGGTGCTTATCAACCATCTCTGAAAGCTTCCTCAGTGAAGATGCCTTAAGTTGTCCCTCGACATTGATGATGTTGACCATACTTTCGTCGGTCAGCATCGCCGGGAGCATGCCCGGGCTTATACTGCTGGACATCTGGGAGGGTGAGATGAGCGATGCGCCTGCCTGAGGACCAAGTAACGTCCCCACTCCACCCGGACTTGTCAGCGGTGTAGCCGAGGATAGTCGAAGTGCCAGCGGCCGCAGGACAAACATCAGCGCAAGCAACACTACCACGGCCAGGATTGCTGATTGACCCAACCCGAGCAGGTCGGACTTTTCAAGGTTCAACCCGAGTAAGCCAGCCGCCGGAACGGCAAGCGAGTCGTCAGGCACCGCGAACCGCATGGAAACGACTTCCACCTTGTCGCCGCGCTTCTCGTTATAACCGATGGCGCTTTCAACCAAGCGTCTTATGCGAGCAAGATCGTCAGCTCCGCGCTCCGTCCACACCAGGGTACCGTCGCGGCCTAGATGCGTCACCCCGTCCACCATAACCGCTAGTGAGATGTGGCTTATCTGAGGTTGCTCGCGCACCAGCGTACGCACGGTCTTGCCTATTTCATAGTTGGTTGTCTCATCCTGCTTCTGTTGCTGGCTGCCAGATTGGGCCTGGCCCGCGTCGGCATTGGGCAAATTATTCTGCACGGTGACGGCCTTGTCAGCCTCCGTGCTGTTACTTTTGTCCGTCGAGGTCTGAGTACTGCGTACGACTTGCTGATCTGGATTGAAGCTCTCTGCTGTTTCATTCACCTTATCAAAACTCATATCAACGGCCGCCTCCGCACGTACGCGGCCAGCACCGAGACTTTGCTCAAGCATTTCTTCAACGGCGCGCGACAAACGCAACTCGGTCGCGTGGCGGACCTCCTCCGCCGTCTGAACCACCGCCTCATCGCTGGTGGGTTGACCTGCCCGAGCCAACAAATTGCCCCGACTATCGATGATAGCGATCCCCTGCGGTTTTAGGCCCGGTACTGCCGCGGCAACCAAATTGAGCACAGCCTGTATCCCTTGCGGGTCTAACCGTGCTGCACCAGCCATTGTCAGCACCACGCTTGCACTTGCTGCTTGAACGTCGCGCGAGAAAGGCTGCCGCTTCGGAAGAACCAAGTGAACACGAGCGCCGCGTACCCCCTGCAGCATGCGTACACTGCGAGCCAACTCGCCCTCCATGGCCCGCGTCTCGTTGATGTCTTGTTGAAACTGACTGGAGGTCATGGCGTCGCCACGGTCGAAGACCTCGTAGCCGACCGACCCGCCCGAGGGCAGGCCCTCTTTGGCCAAAAGCATCCGGGCTCTCGCCACGTCGCCCGAGGCAACCACAATCCGGTCCCCGCCACCCAGCTCTTGATGCGTGATATGGGCGCGGTCCAGCACGTCAGCCATCTGCGCCGCTTCACGTAGATCAAGGTCTCCGTACAGCAACGACTGTTGTCCCGGCGCGCCACCGTGCAAGGCGAGTAAGCCAAGCATGACGAGCATACCCAAGCCGACTGCGCCCAACGCGACAAGCCGGGCGGGCCCCAACGCCCGGAACCCTTCTAAAACCGGTTTCATCCAATCGTTTGCGAGAAGCCCATGGCGCAACTTTGCCCGACACGCCTTTCTGAGCCGTTAATGCCGCAAGCGCGACTGAGTCAGCTTGGCTATTGCGAGGCTATGGATTGAACCTTATCAAGGCCAACTGTCAGCGCGCCGATGTCAAGCTGCATTCCACCGGCAGCATTGACCAGCCCGGTAGCGGTCCCCGCCACGCTAAATGGTACGCTCGTTGCGGCGCTCCCGGTTCCGGTCTCCAGTGCCAAGCCGTAGGCGCCATCGGGCAACTGGTTGCCCGAGTCGTCTCGCCCGTCCCAACTCCAGCTATTGCTTCCGGACTGGGTGGTTAACGAAACGTTACGCACAGGCTTGCCATTGCTATCCACAATGGCCAGTTGGACTTGCTCGGCGGTCGGCGTGCTGAAGGTGATCTGGCCAGTTCCATTCTGCAGAGCGATTTGCCCTGCACTAACGCTGACCTTACGACCCACCACCGAAGCTGATTGTAGCACTTCGGAGCCTTGCTGAAGCGAAATGAGCTGCGTAAGGTTGGTATTGGTGGCGACCGATTGCTGAACGCCGGTAAACTGGACAAGCTCCTGCGTAAACTGATTGGTGTCCATAGGTGAGGTCGGATCCTGATTTTGGAGCTGAGTGGTCAGCAGCGTTAAGAACTGATTGAAATTTGCCCCTAGTTGTTGTAACGCGTTTGTGCCGGTGGCAGTCGCGGCTGAGCTCGCCGTGCCACTAGTGCTGGCCGCGGCAGACGCATTGGCGGCAGCGGCCTGCTGAGCTGCTTGCACCAGCGATTGCGTAACTATCGTCATCGTAAACCCCTTTTAAGTCGATCGTGTTACATCGCGTCAGGCTGTGATGTTCACGCCGACGCGGACGTTATGAATTAGCCCCAGTTGATTGGGCACGTGATTAGGTGGCCCATCGACCAGCGCGTGGGCTCGTATTGAGCCCACGCCTCTTTACTGACGAGCCCCGCCGTGCTGAGGCTCCCCACCATGCCCCCCTTGCGGCGGTGACTGACTATTGCCCGTTTCCGCCCCAGAAGGGGAAAGATGCAAAGTCACGCTTCGCTGATCTGGAAGACCGGCTCGATCAAGCGCGTGATGAAGGCTACTAAGATTAGATTGTAGCGTCCGCAATGTCTCGGGCTTGTCAACCGCTACGCTTACGCTGGCAGCCCCGTCATGGGCCCGAGTGATACGTATCTGTAGTGACCCGAGCTCTTCAGGATCAAGCCGAATGACCGTGTGGCTGCTGCCGTCCGCTCCGGAATGCAGGGTGGCCAACGCCTGGCCAAGTTGCTGGATCTGGGGCAACGACCGCTCACCATCGTACTCCGCTCGGGTCGGCGCGGTTGAAGAGGGGTCTGCCGCTTGACCGCCACCCTCCCTCGGCGACGTTGTAGTCGTGCCCCGGGCGGTGTCGGTCTGCAGGGGTGTCAGTGCGCTGGCACTCGAGCCGTCCGCTGGCTCCTGCCAAGCTAAGGCGGAGACGCTGCTTGCAGGAGCGTTTGTTTCTGATAGCCGCTCGCTAGGGCTGTGCGTTCTCGTCACCTTGGCTTTTGGCTGGGCTGTAACCGCGGCTGCGACCGGTTCGTTATCATTCTGATCGTTACTGTCCCCTGATCGCCCCGCGAGCGGGTCGGAAGACATGGCTGCTTGGGCTGGTCCGGCCGACGCGCCAGTTAGCTGATCACGTGGAGTTTTGGACTCTTCCGTCTCTGTGTCGCTCTTGTCAGCCTGCGCGCTTTGAGGTCCGGGCAAGTCGTGTCTGACAGGTGCAGGAGCAATTGCGGTCGTCGCCGATAACGGGGGTGGTGGTGAGCACTGGGTTGCAGGTAAGGCTATCGGACTTTCAGTCGTTCGCTTGTCGATAGAGCGAGACTGCCTGTCGCTCGGTGTCGAGCCTACGGACGGCTCTCGCCGCCCGTGCAGAGCACCGGCTTGCTTTGATAACACGGTCGCTACGGAGGGCTTGGACGAGACGTTAATAGCGTTCGTATCATCTGACTGTGACTGCCCTGACGTGACGTCCTCTGAACCGAGCATCGTCAAGAACTCCCTGGGTGACGTCGTGGGCTTGCCAATACCCGGAGGCAAGACAGTTAGCCTGCAGGCGGGAATGAAACTAACAACGGCCAAGCCAGTCCTCGCGTGAGTATTCGTGCCCATACCAGCAACTGCTATGCCAAACACGGATGCGCAGACAAGTGCACGGAGCAGTCGAGGCAGCCTGACCTGACGACTTGGCCCGGCAAAATGCGCCCGGCAGAAATTGCCGAACGGCAGCTTTGATAGCTGGAACGAATACGCTGACCGCACAGCGTCTCGGCAGAAACGCTGGCATGGATCCTGCTCGGGAACAAATACCGCTCGGTTAACTCAGATTTCATCAAGCTTGGCTTACCGTCAATCGGCTGCGCTAGGAGAAACCAAGAATGTCGCTGTTTGGTTCAATGGATACTGCGATTAGTGGCCTCAATGCGCAGGCTGCCGCGTTTAGCAACATTAGTGACAACATGGCGAATAGCCAAACTGTCGGCTACAAGTCCGTCGACACCAGCTTTATCGATTATCTGACCACCAGCACCGCTGCCCAAAACCAATCGGGTAGTGTCGCAACGCGGCCCGATTATGAGAATGAACTGCAGGGTTCTATACAGCAAAGCTCGAACGCTCTGGGCATGGCGATCAGCGGCCAGGGCTTTTTCTCGGTTTCCGAACAAGCCGGCGTCACTGCAACGGGTGCTCCACAATTTGCTACGCAGCAGTATTACACGCGCGCAGGCGATTTTACCCCTGACAGTAACGGCTATTTAAAGAATAGCGCCGGTGAATACCTGAACGGGTGGGCGGTGAATGCCAATGGCACCATGAACACGGGCGCGCTTGTGCCGATACAGGTCAGCCAGTCGCACTATCCCCCTGTTGCGACAAGCGCGATATCTTTGGTAGCCAACGTCCCTTCCGCGCCCACACCCACCAGCAATCTCTCGTCGGACACGCAAGTCTATGATTCCAGCGGCACCGCTCACCAACTTCAAACAAGTTGGGCCCAAAGCTCCCCAAATAACTGGACTCTTACCCTAAGTTCGCCAGACAACGTAGCCGGCGGAAGCACCACGATCGGTTCCATACCTGTGACCTTCAATGCTAACGGCACTCTGGCGTCCGTTGGCGCAGGCACGGGAGCGGTATCCAATATCAGTTCCACCAGCGCTGGTGTCGTACAGCTCTCGCCAGATTTTGGCAGTGGCGCGCAACCCATAACGTTGTCGCTGGGTAGCTTTGGCACAACGGGCGGGGTGACGCAATTTGCCGGATCTGCCTATACGATCACCGGCGCCACGCAAGATGGCGCTGTTGGCGGTAGCTTCTCAGGGATTGAGGCCGATAGCGACGGCAACATCATTGCAAATTTTGATAACGGTCGCAGCGTGACAGTCGCGCAGGTTCCACTCACGACCTTTGCGGATCCTGACGCTTTGCAACGGCAAAACGGTGAAGCTTACACAGCAACCCAAAACTCGGGGGTCGCGCAGACGGGATTTTTAGGACAAAATGGCACCGGAACGCTGGTGATCGGCTCGACCGAGAGCAGCAATGTGGATATCGCATCTCAGTTATCTCAGTTGATCGTAGCGCAGCAAGCTTACGGTGCCAATGCCAAGGTGATTACGACAGCAAACGAATTACTGACCACAACGCTAAACATGAAGCAGTAGCTGCAGGAGTGTGCGCGGTCGTTAGGGGATAGCTATGGGCCTAGATGCCGCGTTGGGTATCGCATCGGGCGGGTTAGGCAACATCAGCCTCGGCCTAGCCGTCATTTCACAAAATGTCGCCAACTCTACGACGCCGCAATACGCCGTTGAGAGTGCTTCACAACAAAGCTTGTCTGCAAACGGGCAGGAGTTCGGCGTCAAGTTAGGCGTCGTTTTGCGGGCGTCTGATACCGGACTTCAAACGCAGCTTTCGAATCAGGTAGCCCAAGATGCCTTCAGCCAAACGACCGACAGCGCGCTCTCTGCCGTCCAACCGACGCTTGGAACCGTAGGAGGCGGCAATGATCTCGGTAGCCAATTGACGGCGATGCAGGCAAGCTTTTCTACCCTGCTTGGCGATCCAGGTGATACGACGCAAATAGGTGCCGTAGTGAACAGCGCACAAAGCCTTGCAAACAGCATTAATGTATTGTCGCACGACTACGGCCAGGCTCGGCAGGCTGCCCAAGATGGGCTGGTGAGTTCGGTGGATCAATTGCAGTCTGCTCTAATTACCGTAGGAAAACTAAGTCAGCAGATCGTTAGCCTCCGCGCTCAAGGCCAGAGTACAGCAGATTTAGAGAACCAGCGCGCCCAAGCCGAAAACAGTATCTCACAACTGGTGGGCACACGCTTTCTGGACCAGCCGAATGGTGACGTCACGGTGCTAACATCTGGGGGAGCACAGTTGCCGACAGATGGTGCGACGACTATTGCGGTGGCGGGCGCTACATTGGGTGCAGGCGCGAGCTATCCTGGAGGCGGCGTGCCTGGGATCAACCTCGGCAACACCGACATCACCGCGCTTATGACGGGAGGACAGATCGGTGCTCAATTGGCTTTGCGGGACAGTGTCTTTCCCACGTATCAGGCGAGTCTTGACGAGTTCGCTCATACGTTGTCAACCCGCTTTGCTGATCAAGGGCTGACCTTGTTCACGGACGGCACGGGCGTGGTGCCCTCGGGCAATGGCATCCCTGCGCAAGCAGGCTACGTCGGCTACTCTGGTGATATACAGGTCAACCCGGCAGTGGAGGCTACGCCCACATTGGTGCGTGATGGCACTCAGGCGATCGCCGGAAGTGCCACGGGCGCTAGCGCATTCACTCCGAACAGCACCGGCCTTGCCGGCTTCAACACCATGGTCAGCCGCGTCTTAGATTACGCGCTAGGCGCTCAGGTGCAGGCTGGCGTGCCGCAGGCCCAAATCAATACGCAAGGCCTTGGTGCAACCGGCTTGCTTGATGCAAGCTTCACCTCGCAGACCGCGCTGGGAGATTACGCCAACGCATTTACTGCATCCCAAGCGGCCGACAGTGCCGATGCCAGCACGGACGCGACGGAAAACAAGGCTGTGCTGACGTCGTTGCAAGGTAAGATGACGGGGGAGACCGGGGTCAGCATGGATGCCGAGTTGGGGCAGATGGTGATCTTACAGAACGCCTATGGCGCTAATGCCAAGGTGATCAGTGCCGTCCAAGCATTATATACCGAAACGCTGGCAATGGTGACCTGATGAGTGGCGTATTTTCCGCAACCGATGTCGGAACGCTCAACGCTGCATTGTATAATGTAGGACTTACGCAGAGCAACATCAACACGTTGACGGCGCAGGCATCCAGCAATCTGATTTCCTCCGAGTTCGCCGGGCTCGGGACAGGCGCCCGCATCGCTCTGGATCTAAGCGGGCAATTGGCACTTAACACGGCGTTTCAAACGAACGCCGCTCAGGCCGCTGACGTGAACCAGGTAGCGCAGACGGCGCTGGGCCAGATACAAAGCCTGGTTTCTGGCGTGTCGGCTCAGTTATTGGAGCCGTCATCGGTAACGGGATCAGGTCTCAGTACGCTTGCTTCAGACGCCCGCAACGCGCTCGATCAAGTCGCAAGTCTCTTGAACACGAAGGTCGGGCAGGTCTTTGTCTTCGCGGGCCAGGATAGCCGGACGGCGCCAGTGCCTGACCCTGCCAATCTGACCCAATCGGCATTCTACACTGCCATTCAAACGGCGGTGGACGCTGTCTCGACCAGCGGCGCGACCGCAGTGCAGGCACAGGTGCTGGCGAGCGCATCGGCCGCTGCGACCTCTCCCTTCTCAACGTCGCTTCAAGGCTCGAATCAAATGTCAACCGCCGACTTGGGCGATGGGCAATCGGTCGGCCTTTCCGTGCTGGCTGACCAAAACAGTGATGCCATCTCGGCCGGAACCGGCACGACCAGTACTGGCTCCTATATGCGCGACGTTCTCATGGCGCTATCGACTATTGGCGCTCTTGGCTCGGCCAACTCGGCTGACCCTCAGGTGCAAGCGCTATTAGGCAGCGTGCAAACGACCCTCGCCGGCGCTGATGATGCACTAAACACCGACATAGGTGGCCTGGGTACCCGCCAAGCCACTATAACCGATGCACAGACCGAACTCAGCGCAACAGCCACGGCGCTGACCACCCAATTGGACGCCGCGCAAGATGCCGATCCGGCTACCGTCGCCACCAAGCTCGCAGCGGCCAATACGCAGCTTCAAGCGTCCTACAAGATAATAGCCGATTTGGCCCAGCTCTCCTTAGCTAAGTACCTTTGATGATGATCCCGTTAACGGCTTGTTAGGAATTTTCTGGCACGCTGGTCCGGCTGGCAAAAATGCCGCTCGCGCTTCCAGGAAGGACAGCAGAACATGTCGAACCTCGTCCTCGAACTCCGTCAGGGCGACATGATGGTGGTAAACGGCGCAGCTATACGCTTCCGAAGCCGAACTCGTATCGAACTGACGGCACACGCACGTTTCCTGTACGGACGTCAGATCATGAGCCCGCAAGAGGCTAACACGCCGGCCAGACGAATTTACTTCGCCTTGCAAACTGCCTATATCGGTGATGAGCAGGAGCGCAAACACGGCCTAGCCGATTCTGAGATCCTTATCGAGGCTTTCAAGGCTGCGACAACCTCCCCCTCCGCCATCGCTCTGCTCGACGGCGCTCTGGCGCATGCCAGAGCAGACCGCTGCTACCACGCATTGCGTCTAGCGCGTCGAGTCGTTCGGCACGAGGATGCAGTGCTGGGACGCACCCATCAAGTTCGCTCAGACGATGCTTCAGGCAAACAGCGAGAGAACACCAGCCCCACTCCCGCTTGAGCCGCCAACGTCTGACGAAGGAGCCAGAATGGTCAATACGGCGTCTCCCGTTGTGTCTGCATCATCGGAGTAAAGCGAGGCTAAGCTGCCCGCCGCCGGCTGGTCATTGGCAGTGGACTGTTGGGCGATGAGATACTGCTCCGTCATACGTTTGACGATGGACGGATTCTGCAACGACGCAACATTTAACTTGCTCTTTAAGATGGCGGATTGCTGATCAAAGTCCAGCTGCTCAAAGTTCTGCAGAGGTAAACCGAGGGATGTCACGGCGACTGCGAGCAGCCCCGCATCGGACTGGACGGCGGCCTGCGTTTTTAGAGAATGCGCCTCTCGCGTGAAGTAGAGCGCATTGGCCAGCCCTGAAGCCTGGGTATCTGCAGTTTGCTCGAACGTATTGGTTGTGAATGACGCTATGAGTTGGGTCCGAGAAGCTGCGTTGGCGAAAGGTGGCGTGTCCCAATTAGAAAGCGCCCTTGCGAAGACTTGATATTTTGCGTTGCCGAGGCTTTGCGCGAGAGAGCCTGGGGAACTCGGATTTTGGGTCATCAGCTGCCGAAGGATCGCCGTATCATTGATGCTACCCTGCAGGCCGAAGGCACCCAGCACGAGGCTGAGCGCCTTGTAGTTTTTAGGAGTGCGTCTGGAGACGCGATGGCCGCGGCATTTTTTTGAAAATATGATATCAAAGCGGTCGCTTGTGGGCTGGCTGCCACTGAGGCAACGGCGTACTTGGCTTCGTTTGCGGCATAGATGCTGTATAATGAAAGGGGGGGAAAACCTGTTGTACTGCTCATAAAAGTCCTGTTGAGTTCGGGGCTGGCGATCCCGCAATGCGGGCGACAAACATTTTTGCATGTTAAGGGCCTACTCTAAACGAAGCATTAATCATTTTAGATATAGTATGTGCTGGTTGAAAACTCGATCGGGAAAACCCCAATGTCCTTATTTTCTGTAAATACCAATCTCGGTGCCTTGGCAGCTCTGCAAGCACTTGACACCAACCAGCAAGCGCTCACTGAAACGCAGAACGAGGTCTCGACCGGCAAAAAGGTTTCCAGCGCCTCGGACAATCCTGCAATCTACTCCATATCCAACACTATCAACTCCAACATCGCAGGCCTGTCTGCCGTGTCAGACTCGCTCAACTTCGGCGCGCAGATTGTGGCCACGGCCAGCAGTGCCGTCACCCAGGTCAGCAGCGTTCTGGCTAGCCTGCAGCAGACGGTGACGAACTCCGCCCAAAGCGGACTGGACCTCAACACGTTGCAGGGTCTGGTCACTAATGACCTTGCCCTGATTAATCAATACGCAACGCAATCGACGTTCACCGGTGTTAATCTGCTGACCACACAGGGTGATGGTGCCACAGAAAACTCTCTAAACGTGGTTCAAGGGCTGGACGGCTCGGTTCTAAGCGTCGCCAACCAGACGACCGCGCAAAGTGCGGCAAACGTCAAGCTCACGGATGCTCTGGGCATCACCGGGCTAAGCGTTCTTGCAGGCGGCACGACCGGCATCGGCGTAGCATTCAACAGTAGTTTGACCGTTGGTAGCTTTGCTCCGGCTTCTTCTGTCGGCGGGCAAACTGCTGTCCCGACGACTGACGCAGCTTTTCAGTTGCACACAGGAGCCGGCGCTACCGCACACACGTATTCGTTTGAATTCACCGATGACGGCGCTACCACGACAATACCGCTGCAAACTCAGCAGAACGCCAGCACCACCATCATCGCTGTTCATATTAACAGCACAACGCAGTCCACCGATCAAATTGTTGGAGCGCTGGTGACGTCGGTTCGAGATAACGGCTTTGGCGTCGTACAGAATACGGACGGCTCCTTGAACGTGACCGGAGCGAACGTGACATCGGGCCAGTTCGGAACGGTCTCTGCCGGCACATTTGGCGCTTCTACGTCGTCGGGTGTCAGCTTTTCTACGCTGTCGGGATCGACGGCGTTGGTCTCGGCCGTTCAGTCTGCGGTTATTTCAGCCAACACCATAGCGGCCAATCTTGGTGCTGCTACACAGCAGATTACCGGTATTCAGAACTTCACGACGTCGCTCAGTTCGGCGCTGACCGCGGGGGTGGGCGCGCTTACCGACGCCGATCTGGCAGCAGAAAGTGCAAGGCTCACCTCGCTGCAAACCAAGCAGCAACTGGCAACACAGTCGCTCTCCATCGCCAACAAGCAACCGCAGTCCCTGCTGACCCTGTTCCAGCAGTAAACGGGTAATAAGGTGCAGCCTGCGTCAGGATAGCAGGCTGCACACTTTCTATCTCGACGGAGGGTGCCATTTACAATCCAGCACTGCAGTATCAACGCACGAGCGAGGCCGGAATCTCAGGCCGCGATACCGAGTTCGCGGCTTTCAACATGGTGAACCGCGAACTAGCGGCATGCCACGAAGGACTCGCCCGTGTGCGGGCCCTCGGCCGCAACCACGCGTTGTGGTCGATCCTGGTCAAGGATCTCGCTTTGGCAGAGAATCGACTTCCAGACTCGTTGAAGGGTGATCTGATCGGCTTGGGCCTGTGGTCCATGCGTTATAGCACCTTGGCCATGGGTCAGAAATTGTCCGCCGAGCCGCTCATCGAAGTGAACCGCAACGTTGTTGACGGGCTGCTTGCCCAGGGCAGTCTTGGCGGGCAGAGGACGGAGACGTTACTCAAAGCCTCGCTATCGATCTAAGCGAGCGGGTAGAAACAGCCGCTCTGCTGCCCTCAGGACAGGTTGGTGCTCCTTCGGATCGCATTTGCTCTGACACTCCTGACTCGTCCAACAAACGCAGTCTGCCCAGGTTTTGCCATAATCGGGCCCGTCCTCTGCCGCAGTGCAGCGTTTAACATCTCCGAGCCGGCGATTGCGTCGGCGCTTCGGGGAAGACTCACCATGACGACCCACCCTGCTGCACGTGAAAACCTTCACCAAGCGCGCCTCAAGCCACGCCTGTTCCATCCGGCGACCCTTGTCGCGCTGGCTGCGTGCGCCGCGGCAAGCCTGGGCCTGTGGGACGTCACCAACCAGCCGCACAAGGTGCCGGCCTATACGGGTGACGTCGCCGGCGTGGCATTCTCGCCCTATCACCGCGGTGAGACGCCGGAAGCTAACCAGTTTCCCTCTGAAACCGAGATCCGCCAAGATCTGGAGAAGGTCAGCCGGATCACCGACCGTATCCGCACCTATACCGTGCAGAGCGGCATGCCCGACATCGCCCGCTTGGCAGCCGACTACCCGCTGCGAGTGACCCTGGGCTCGTGGCTGGACCGCAAGTTGGCGGCTGATGATAGGGAAGTGGCGCGGCTGATCGAGACCGCAAACGCCAACCCCGACGTGGATCGAGTGTTGGTAGGAAACGAGGTGCTGCTGCGTGACGATTTAAGCATCGATCAGCTGATCGGCTATATCAATCAGGTGAAGCAAGGCGTGC
The DNA here is from genome assembly GCA_964250925.1 of uncultured Acetobacteraceae bacterium. Lineage (GTDB taxonomy): Bacteria > Pseudomonadota > Alphaproteobacteria > Acetobacterales > Acetobacteraceae > BOG-908. The sequence continues at coordinate 10,533 of CAXUHU010000016.1, read as the reverse complement.
ATGTGCCGGTGAGCACGGCCGAGCCTTGGCACGTGTGGATCAAGCACCCCGAGCTGGCGGCAAGCGTGGATTACATCACCATCCATCTACTGCCCTATTGGGAAGGCCTGCCGATTGATGACTCGCTCCGCTACGTCATGGACCGGTTGGACCAGGTGCAGCGTGCCTATCCAAACAAGCACGTGGTGATCGGAGAGGTGGGCTGGCCCAGCAATGGCGTGGCAATCGGCGGCGCGCAGGCGAGCCGGGTCAATCAGGCGCTGTTCCTCAGAAAGTTTTTCAACATCGCCAGGCAGCGCGGGCTCGACTACTTCGTCATGGAGGCCTTCGACCAGCCCTGGAAAACCAGCTTCGAAGGGCGTGCTGCCGGTTACTGGGGCATGTTCGACCTCGATCGTCAGGCCAAGTGGTCGATGGTCGGGCCAGTCCAAGACACGCCGAACTGGGCCGTATGGGCCGAGTTCAGTGTCCTTGGGGCAGCTCTTGCCGCCGGTCTGTTGCTGTCGCGCAGGCCGGACATCCGTTTTACGGGCAAGCTGCTGGTGGCCGGTTTGACGCAGGCTTTCGGCGCCGTGTTCACGCTCGTGCTGCTGGCCATGGCGGGCAAATATCTCAGCCATTTCGCCGAATTCGTCTGGGGCGTCCTGGCCGCGGGCCAAGCATTGCTGCTGTTTTTGCTCATGGCCGACAGCTTCGAGTTGGCAGAGATGGTGTTCGGCCGCACTCGCCGACGCCAACCCGTTATCACCGCCGCAACGGATACGGCGCTGTTGCCGAAGGTCAGCATCCACCTGCCGATCTGCAACGAGCCGCCGCATATGGTGCGGCAAACGCTCGATGCGCTGGCCCAGCTCGACTACCCCGAGTTCGAGGTGCTGGTCATCGATAACAACACCACCGATCCTGCATTGTGGGAGCCGGTGGCCGAACATTGTGCCCGACTGGGTGCCCGCTTCCGCTTCTTCCACCTCGGCCGCTGGCCCGGTTTCAAGGCCGGCGCGCTCAACTTCGCACTCGGCCAAACATCAGCAGATGCAGACGTCGTAGGCGTGCTGGACAGCGACTACGTGGTCGATCGCGATTGGCTTCGCTGCATGGTGCCGCAATTTGCCAACCCGCGCGTAGGCTTCGTGCAATCGCCGCAAGACTACCGCGACAACGATGGCAGCTTTTTCAAGCGCCTGATGTTTTGGGAATACGCCGGGTTCTTCCAGCTTGGCATGGTCAACCGCAACGAGCGCAACGCCATCATCCAGCACGGCACCATGTCGCTGATCCGCCGTAGCGCGCTTCAGGACGCCGGCAACTGGTCGGAATGGACCATAACCGAGGACGCCGAGCTCGGCCTCCGACTGTTTCGCGCCGGATGGGAAGCCGTGTATTCGCCTCGCAGCTTCGGCCGCGGGGTCATGCCGGACGACTTCGCGTCGTTCCGCAAGCAGCGCTTCCGCTGGGCCTACGGTGCGATGCAGATCGTGCGCGGCCATGCGGGCGCCATGCTCAACCCCTTCGACCGGACGTTGACGGCCGGTCAGCGTTGGGCATTCGTTACCGGGTGGCTGCCCTGGATGGGCGATGCGCTTGGATTGGCATTCCTGATTACCGGCCTAGCCTGGTCGGTAGGCTTGATCGTGGCACCGATGCGCTTCGAGTTTCCGATCGTGCTGTTCATGGTGCCGTCCATCGGCCTGTTCTTCTTCAAGCTGGCGCAAATCTTTGCCCTCTACAGCGTCCGCGTGCCCTGTGGCTGGCGCGACAGGGCTGGTGCCGCCATCGCCGGCTTGGCGCTCAGCCACACGATTGGCAAGGCGGTTTGGAAAGGATTATTCATCCGCAGCGCTCCGTTCCTGCGCACGCCGAAGATGAACGACGCCCCCGCCTTGGTCCAAGGTCTCGTCATGGCTCGCGAGGAGCTGGCGCTTCTGGTCGCGTGCTGGTCGGCTACGCTTGCGGTAGGATGGGTTCACCACCTGGCCACGGCCGAAGCCAAACTGTGGTGCGCGGTGCTGCTGACTCAGTCGATGCCCTACCTGGCCGCCGTCACAGTGGCCGTTGTTGCCGCCATACCCGCGCGCGAAGCCATCGTCTCGGCCCGCCAGCCGGTGCTTGGCAAACTGTTGGCACCGCAGCTTGGCAGCGACTGACCGCTTCTAGGAAGTATGGAACGGGCGCGTCTTACCGGTATGCGCCCGTTCCATACCTGTCCTCAGCCGGTCAGGTGTGCTTGGTCGAATGCGTGCTGTGCTTGCTCTTGTGGGCGGTGCTCGCCGCCGGGGCAGGGCCGGCACACGTCTTGAAGTCAATCGGCTGGGCGATCATCTTGCTGTTGGAGAAGTCGTGCAGCTCCGAGGAGTCATGCAGGCTCATCACCTCGTCAAACATGACCGGCAGATAGCTGCACAGCGCGCTGCCCCCCTTCAGCCCGTCCTGCTCCTGCACATCGGCCAGGTTGGTGATGTATTCGTCGTACGACTTCTGCCAGCTCTTGCCGTAGGAACGCTTGAAGAAGGCCGCCAAATCGGCCTCCTCGCGGGCCACGTCAGGCTGAAAGCGTGCCATGAAGGCGTTGTATTTGTCCTGCTGCTTGCACGCCAGCGCGGTCACCATCAGCTGGCTTTTCAAGCCCTCGATGTCGAAGGCGGCCCTGTCGCCAGCAAACTCGCAGGCTGGCGCCGCCATCGCTGCCGTATGGCTTCGGCCGGCGTGCTTAGTCGCGGCTTGCAACGATGGGGCCGCCAACAAGCCGGCGGCGAGCAGGGCAGTGGTGGTGATGCGCATGAAAACTCCGGCGGTCTGATGTCCTTAACACCAGGTAAATCGGCTCTGGGGCGGGCTTGCAACCTCTATTCACGATCGGCGTGCAACACGATGTCACGTGTCCCATCCGGGCCACAGCGCCCAGCCACTGGCCCGCCGCGCCCGACCACGCTATGCGCTCTCATCCCCGGCCCTCCCGGCCAAACATTCTGATTTTTGCGGAGTTTCTCGTGCAGCCGTGCTCCTTGGCCTCTCTTGCCCATCGTATTGCTGCATATGGCGCACTAAGCGCTGCCGCTGCGCTCGCCGGCTGCGCAAAACCGCCCGCACCGGTGGCCGAGGCACCCGCGCCGCTACCGCCCCATCAGGGGTCGCCAGCCGCACTCTGCACAGTGGCACCGTTCCACGTGGCCGATGGCGGTACAGCCACTGTCAGCATGGTGATCAGCAACGATGGCGGCTATTGCGCGGCGTCGCTGACCGCCGGCAATGGGCGGCCCTTCGACGCGGCGCTGGTTCACAGCAAGCCTTTGCATGGCGACAACATGGTCCAGCGCTACAACGGCAAGACAAGCGTAGAATATACAGCCAAGCAGGGCTATGTCGGCCGCGATTCCTTCCCTGTGCAGCTCATATTAAAAGGACAGACCGGCTACACCACATTGCAGGTGGATGTGGACGTGCAGCCCGCCGAGGCCGGCGCCAAGACATCCTGAAGATCGCTTGATACAGGGGTAGCACGGTGCGTGTCGTTGTCGCCATGTCGGGCGGGGTAGATAGCAGCGTGGTCGCTGGCCTGCTGGCAGAAGCCAGCCACGAGGTGATCGGCGTCACGCTGCAGCTCTACGATCATGGCGCAGCAGCCAGGCGCGGTGCCTGCTGCGCCGGCCAGGATATACACGATGCGCGCGACGTGGCCGACCGGCTCGGCATCGCGCACTACGTCATCGATGCCGAAGTCCGGTTCAGGGCCGCCGTGATCGACGATTTCGCTTCCGCCTACGCTGCGGGGGAGACGCCGGTGCCCTGCGTGCGCTGCAATCAGGGGCCGAAATTTACCGACCTGCTGGGCATGGCCCGGCAATTAGGGGCTGAGGCCTTGGCCACCGGCCACTACGTCCGCCGTGTGCCGGGGCCGGGTGGGGCGGAGCTGCACCGCGCCGCCGACCCACAGCGCGACCAGAGTTGGTTTCTGTTCGCCACCACCCAGGAACAGTTGGAATACTGCCGGTTTCCGCTGGGTGACATGCCGGACAAGGCGGCCACCCGGGCCGCTGCCGCCCGGCTCGGCCTGGCCGTAGCCGACAAGCCCGACAGCCAGGACATCTGTTTCGTTCCGGAAGGTAATTACGCCACGTT
>CAXUHU010000016.1:0-6407 GCA_964250925.1 uncultured Acetobacteraceae bacterium | reverse complement strand
GTTCCAGACGGCGGTTACGCGGCAATGGTCGCCCGGCTTCAGCCGACATCGGCTGAACCGGGCGACATCGTGGCGCAGGACGGCCGCATTCTGGGGCAGCATCGCGGAATCGGCAGCTACACCGTCGGTCAGGCCAAGCGGCTCGGCGCGGCATCCACGGTGGATGGAGCAGCCCAGATCGTGGTCGGCCTGGAACCCGCTTCGCGCCGGATCATCGTCGGCCCGCGCGGCTCCGGAACGAACCGTCTCCGGCTGCGCGAAATGAACTGGCTTGTGTCACCGCCGGCGGGTGGGTTGCGCTGCACCGTGAAGCTGCGTGCTCGCGACCAGTTTCGCGCCGCGACGGTGCAGCCGACCGAACAGGGGGCGGAGGTGGCGCTGGACGCGACCGCCCTGCCCGCACCGGGGCAGGGTTGCGTGCTCTACGATGGCGAGCGGGTGCTGGGCGGCGGGTTCATCATGCGGGGCTGAGGAGCGCTGTTTCGGCGTCGAACAACGCGGCGATTAGGAACTCGTGATTGCCTTCCGGCCCGGTGATCGGGCTTTCCTCAATCCCCAGAACCTGCCAGCCGGGTATCCCGGCCCACCAATCGCGCACCAGGCCGCACACCGCAGCGCGTAACAGCGGATCACGCACGACGCCGCGGGCGCCCACCTGGCCGGGTCCCGCCTCGAATTGCGGCTTGATCAACGCGACGGCCCACGCGCCGGGGGCGCACAGGGCCAGCGGCGCCGGCAACAGCGTGCGCAGGCCGATGAAGCTCGCATCGCATACCAGGGCGCCCACCCGTTCACCCACATGCGTGGCGTCCAGGTAGCGCGCATTCAGCCGTTCATGCACCACCACGCGGGAGTCTGAACGCAGCTTCCACGCCAACTGGCCGTGGCCCACATCCACCGCGTGAACGCGGGCCGCACCGTTGTGCAGCAGCACGTCGGTGAAGCCGCCGGTCGAAGCGCCGACGTCCAGGCACACGCGGCCAAGCGGCGACAAGCCAAACGCCCGCAGCGCGTGGTCGAGCTTCAATCCACCGCGCGAAACCCAGGGGTGCTCCTGGCCGCGCACCTCCAGCGCGGCGCCGGCCGCCAGCATGTCGCCCGCCTTTGCGACTCGGCGGTCGCCGCAGAATACGCGGCCCGCCAAGATCAAGGCCTGCGCGCGGGCGCGGCTCTCGACCAGCCCGCGCTCGGTCAGCATGACGTCGGCGCGTTGTTTACCCGCCGATTTCACCATCGGCCAAGCGCCGCGCTGTGGCAGACAAGCCGCAGAAACGTCACGAAATACCTCCCTCGGGTAAGGGCATCGTAGTCGGCCGGCAACGCAATGCGTTACGAAACGCTAGCGAGGGTGGCATGTTGTGCAGTGCAGCCCAATGTGCCCGCCGGGGCGACGGCGCCCCGGTACTGTGTCAGCGTATATCTCTCCCGCCCACCACCGGCTGCCGTGCCGGCTGCACCACAAGCGGGACGTGCAGGAGAACGTGGATTGTCGGTTCCATTGAAGCAGGTGCTGCGTGTCGGCGCCTATGTCGTCCGCCAGCATTTGGCAGGACGTAAACGCTACCCTCTGGTTCTGATGCTGGAGCCGCTGTTCCGCTGCAACCTGGCATGCGGCGGCTGCGGCAAAATCGATTATCCGGCGCCCATCCTCAACCAGCGCCTGTCGGTTCAGGAGTCGCTCGACGCGGTCGACGAATGCGGTGCGCCCGTCGTCTCGATCGCCGGCGGCGAGCCGCTTCTGCACAAGGAAATGCCGGAGATCGTTGAGAAGATCCTCGCCCGCGGCAAGTTCATCTACCTGTGCACCAACGCGCTGCTGTTGGAGAAGAAGCTCGACCAATACAAGCCGCACCCTGCCTTCGCCTGGGACGTCCACCTGGACGGCGACCGCGACATGCACGACCGCGCCGTCAGCCAGGATGGCACCTTCGACCGCGCCGTCTCGGCGATCAAGGCGGCCAAGGCGCGCGGCTTTCGCGTGTCCATCAACTGCACCCTGTTCGACGGCGCCGATCCGGAGCGGGTGGCCACGTTCTTCGACGAGGTCACAGCGCTCGGTATCGACGGCATCATGACCTCGCCGGGCTACGCTTATGAGCGCGCACCCGACCAGGCACATTTCCTCAGCCGCCAGAAGACGAAGCAGTTGTTCCGCGACATCCTCAGGCGCGGGAAGAACAAAGGCTGGAAATTCGGTCAGAGTCCGCTCTTCATCGATTTCCTGGCCGGCAACCAGGAATACCACTGCACCCCGTGGGGCAACCCGACGCGCAACGTCTTCGGCTGGCAGCGCCCCTGCTATCTGCTCGGCGAAGGCTATGCCAAGACCTTCACCGAGCTGATGGAAACCACCGACTGGGACAAATACGGCACCGGCAATTACGAGAAATGCGCTGACTGCATGGTCCATTCCGGCTACGAGGCGACCTCGGTGGTCGATTCGGTGAAAAACCCGCTGAAGATCGCCAAGGTCCTGTTGCGGGGCCCCAAGCTGGATGGTCCGATGGCGCCGGAAATCTCGCTCGACCACCAGCGGCCGGCCGAGTACGTATTCAGCCGGCACGTCGAAGACGCCATGCGCAAGACGGCGCACGCCAAGCCTGGCGAGATGGCTGATGCTGCAGATTAATGCGAAGTAAGACCAGGGGACTCAGGTTCTAAGGACTTGTCCCTAGCGGGATCCAGGGGCAGAGCCCCTGGCCTTGCCTTCGTCATCCTAGCTGCCTCGGCCGGCAACGCGCTTGAATGGTATGATTTCAGCGTCTTCGGCTACTTCGCCGCCCAGATCGCCGAAGCCTTTTTTCCCCATGCCGACCCGACCACCGCTCTCCTGCTCACCTTCGGCACGTATGGGGTGTCATTCCTGGCCCGCCCAATCGGCGCCGCGGTTCTGGGCAGCTACGCAGACCGCCACGGGCGGCGCGCCTCGCTCACCGCCTCCATCCTGCTGATGACTTTCGGCACGGCGTTGATGGTGGTCATGCCGGGCTACGCTACGATCGGACTTTGGGCACCCCTCGGCATCCTGACCGCACGGTTGATCCAAGGATTTTCGGCCGGCGGCGAATTTGGCGGCGCTACCGCCTTCATGATCGAGCATGCCGGCCGGCGCGCCGGCTTCTTCGGCAGCTTCCAGTTCACCAGCCAGGCCGTCTCGGCCATTCTCGGCTCGGGCGTCGCCTGGGCGGTATCGGCGGCGCTCTCACCGGCGGCCCTGGATAGGTGGGGTTTCCGGCTGCCCTTCGTGCTGGGCCTGCTCATCGGGCCGGTCGGCCTCTACGTGCGGCGGCACATGAGCGAGACGCCGGCCTTCACGGCCGAGCGGCCGGCCAAAGCGCCGCTGCGTGAAGTGTTCGGCCAGCATGGCGGCCGCGTAGCCCTGGCCGCCTGCGTCGTCGCGGCCGGCACGGCAGGAACCTACCTCAACATCTACCTGCCTACCTATGCACACCGGCACCTGCACATGTCGCAGTCCAGCAGTTTTGCCGTCACGTTCCTGGCGTCGCTGGCACCGCTGGTGATCACGCCGATCGCCGCCGATGTGTCGGACCGAGCCGGCCGCTTGCCGGTCATGCTGTGCCTGGCGGCACTGCTCTGCCTTGGTTCCTACCCCGCCTTTCTCGCGATTGTGGCCTATCCCACTCCATCCATGCTCGCGGCGATGCTGATTGGCATCAGCGTATTACGCGCCGGCTACACGGCCCCGGTCGCAGCGTTGCTGGCCGAAATGTTTCCGACGCGGGTTCGGGCCGCCGGCATGTCGCTCGGCTATACGCTGGGCGTCGTAGCCTTCGGCGGCTTTGCCCAGTTGGCATTGGAATGGCTGATCGACCGCACCGGCCGTCAAACCGTGCCCGGGCTCTACATGGCCGCGACGTCGGCGATCACGGTTGCGGCGCTGTTGATCATCCGTCGCACGATAACGCTGACACTTTAGCGCAGCGCCCGACCGTCTGCGCCACGATCGTATCGGCGCGGCGCGTCCGACGAAGGCTGTCGATGCGCAACTCGTTCAGGCGCGTTTCGACGGTGCGCAAGCTGTCCTGATAGTTGCCCAAAGCGTGGCCAAGCCCCGCCACGCCGACGCTCAACTCGACCATCGCAAACCGCCAGTCAGACAGGGCCCGCCTCTGCTCGCCCAGGGCAGATTGCAGCTGCTCCAGCGCCTGCCGAAAACGCTCGGGCTTGCTGCCTTGGACGGACGTTTTGGGAAACGGTATCACGACGGCGTCGGTCATCAATCATCTCGCGCTTCATTGCCGAAATGATAAAGCACAAAAATTTCTCAATATAAAGACAATCTTCACAAAAGAACGTGTGCACCGACGATGCGCAGAACGAGCACGATCGTGAGGATAGCGACCACGACAACCGATATCACCCAGCGCATCGCCATGTAGCCATGCGGCATGAGATCGCGCCTCTGCGCCCGCGATTCCACCACGACCGTCCCAATTAGGCCGGCTATGAGAACCGCCATGCCTACTGCAGGGCGGGCGAACACGCTGCACACGATGGCCACCCAGCCGACGAGCGATGGCACCACACCTAGGCTCAACCGGGCCCGCATCGCCCGGCCGTCGCCATCTTCGTCCAGGGTGAAGCCCCAATGCACACCACCGAGGAAAGCAAGTATCACCGCGCCGTAGCCGACCAGGCTCCGCATTGCCACGAGCGAGGAGTCCGGACCGGGCTGAACGGACAATATGCCCAGCAACGCGAATGGGATGACGCCGGCTATGGCCAAGCCGATCGCCAGGGGTGGTAACGCACGCATGGTCGTCTCCTGCCTATCATATGGCTGGAGGCGGCACCTCCAGCTACTTAAGGATGATCTCCACCCGCCGGTTTTGTGGCTCCCGCACGCCCTTGGCAGTCTGCACCAGCGGGCTGCTCTCGCCATAGCCGTGAATGCTGATCGCGCCGCGGCTGACGCCGTCGCGCAGCAACTCGGATTGCACGCTCTGCGCCCGGCGAACGGACAGGCGCTGGTTGTAAGCGGCGGTGCCGGAAAGGTCGGTGTAGCCGTTCACCTCGATGCGTGTCGTCTGAGCGCTCCGGCTGCTCTCGGCCGCGCTGGCGACGATCTGACGCGCCCGGGCCGTCAGGTCGGCGCGGTCCCAATCGAAGAACACGAGGTAAGTGCGATCAATTACCACAGGCGGCGCTGCCTGGGCCACCGGCGTGGATGGCGGCGGCATGGGCGGCGGCGGGGCAAACAGCGCATAGCGCAGGCCCAGCATGGCCGAATGGTTATAGTCGCTGGTGACGTCGGCATTGCCACGGGCCAGGCTCAGCGCCTTCGGGCCGAACGGCCCGTGTTCCCCGATCGAGCTGCCATGGAACCGCTCGTTGCCCGCTGTTCCCATGAAGCGGTACTCGGCCGTCAGTGACAAGCCGGGCAAGAAGCTAACCGGAAAGGACAGGCCAAAGATGCCCTGGAAGGCAAACTTGCCGCTGGTGCCATCTGCCGTGAAGTCATACGGCGTGCTCGTGCCATTGACCTGGACGTGGTCCCAGCGCGCGAAGTTGTAGCCTACGCCGCCGCCGAAGTAGGGGTAAATCCAGGCGGAACTGATGTCCATGTCGAACAGCGCGTTGACCATGCCGCCGTAGTTCTGCTGCTCGCCGCCCGATTTCGTCGGGAACGGCGTGCCCAGATATTGGCGGAGGCCGTTGTAGCGCCAATCGCCCTCCACCTCCACGCGGAACCCGTTGCCGAACCCGTAGCCGGCCGAGCCTCTGGCAGCCGCGCCTCCGGTGTCGAAGCGCAGCTTGCCCGACGGGAAATTGGGGTTCAGCCGCAGCGTCTCGTCCTGCAGCCAGTTCTCGCCGCCACCCAGACTGACGTAGGGGCCGCTGACCGGCTGCGCTTTCGCGGCGGTTACCAGCGCGACGGCCGCAGCTGCAAGGGCGCCGGTGCAGAACAGGGTTTTGCGGCAGGTCATTGCGGGTTCTCCGGGCCGGGCAGTCGTCTCGGTGCCGAGCACGCCGGCACGATGCATCTATAGGCAACGAAAAAGGGGAGGGCCAGCATGCCCTCCCCTCCGTCGAGGCGTCGCTGGGAGGGTCAGCCTTACTTGAGGATGATTTCCACGCGGCGGTTCTGCGGCTCACGAACACCCTGGGCGGTCTGCACGAGCGGGTTGCTCTCACCGTAACCATGAATGCTGATAGCACTCCGGTTCACACCGTCGCGGACAAGCTCGCTTTCCACGCTCTCGGCGCGGCGGACGGACAGGCGCTGGTTGTAAGCCGCCGTGCCGGACAGGTCGGTATAGCCGTTCACCTCGATGCGCGTCGTCTGCACGTGGGTGCTGGCCTGAGCGGCCTGGGCCACGATCTGACGCGCACGCGCGGTCAGGTCAGCACGGTCCCAATCGAAAAACACCAGGTAGGTGCTGGTC
>CAXUHU010000015.1:0-48079 GCA_964250925.1 uncultured Acetobacteraceae bacterium | reverse complement strand
CCATTGGGACACCCCAGCCGCCACCGACGGTGACATGCCATCGGTAAAGCTGACTGTCGATTTCGCAACCGGCTCGACAGCATTGCGGCCACAGGCCGAGCAGACGCTCGACTCGTTGGGCCACGCGCTGACCAGCCCGGCACTCGAGAAATATCGCTTCCGGATCGAGGGGCATACCGACACGGTGGGCAGCGCCGAGCTGAACCAGACGTTGTCGGACGCGCGCGCGAAGGTCGTCTCCGCCTATCTCGAGCAGAAATACAACATTCCGGCCGCACGGCTCGAGCCCATCGGCGTCGGAGCATCCTCGCTGCTCGTGCCGACTCCAGACCAGACGCCGGAGCCGCGCAACCGCCGCGTGAAAGTCATCAACCTCGGCAGCTGAGAGCCTCGGGCGGGCTGCTTGCGTTGCGGCCCGCCGCAGCCCTGCGTATCCTTGTCAGGATCAAGCAGGTGACGCGTGACGGCCCATAAATCCATCGAGCACGGTGAACATGCCGAGCACGCCGCGCATGGCGGCGGCACCCGTGCGGCACTTCTGGTGGCCGTGCTGGCTGCGATCCTGGCCATCTGCGAGCAACGCGCCAAGCACGCGGAGATCAGGCTGGAGGAGGCCTCGATCAGTGCCACCGACGCCTGGGGCCAATACCAGGCGAAATCGACGCGATCGATGGTGGCCCACGACCTGGCCGACGTGTTCGAATCGGCCCGGCCAACCGGCAGCCCGCCCTCCAGCCAGGAAGCCGCCGTGATCAGGCGGCTGCGCGACGATTCGGCCCATTACGAACATGGCACGGATGGCAAGGAGGCGATAGCCAAGCACGCCAGGGCGTTGGAGGAGGAGCGCGACCACTTGATCGAGCAGACACATGCTTACGACAACGCGGCCGCCGCCCTGGAACTCGGCATCGTGCTGTCCACCGCTTCGGCCATCACCGTATCAGCGCCCTTGCTCGGTCTGGCTGCCGTGGTCGGCTTCTGCGGCCTGGTATTAGGCTTTCTGGGCTATTTCGCGCCGGGCCTGGGCGCCCTCTGAACAAACCCATTGTCGGGCACCGGAGCGGGATGGCTTTCGTGGCGGCCGGCATCGTTGTGCTATGGGAAGACACTCAGGCGGGAAACGGCGAGATGCCGATCAGATGGGAATGCCCGCCAAGCATCAGCGCGTAGGCGGCAAAGCCGGCCGCCGGCCGCCACCAGCCAAGCTCCGGCCAGGACAGCGATGCCCGGCCCTCCATGATCGCGGCGAACGGGACGATGGAGGTACGCTGCGCAAATCCGTCCCAGGCGGCCGGGCCCAGCGCGCGCCGCCGCTTGGCGTCGATGGACACGGTGCCGGCCGTCGAAACCACGGCCAGGCTGGCGAAGAAGAGCAGCGATGCCCAGTCGCCATTGCCGATCAGGTGAACCCCCGACCACAATGCGACCCCCATCAGGAAGGGATGGCGGGTGATCCGAACGATTCCCCGCGGCGGCTGGGCTGCCAGGCCCTCTTGCGCGACCGAGGTTGGATTGGGCGTCGCCAGCCCGATTACCACCAGCAAAAAGGCCGGCAGCATCAGCGCAATGGCGGCCGGCTTCCACCATTCGAGTTGCCCCCAGGTCGCGATGTAGGGCGCCGCCTTGTAGGCGGCGATCAGCCAGACGATGGCTGCGACCGATGCTACCGAAAATGCCACCATGTAGCCGCGCAATCCGATCGCCGCGACCAAGCGGTCCCGCAACGTGGTGCCGCTGACGCCGAGGTGGATCAGAGCGAACGCCAGGGCGGCCAACACCAACGACAACATCCGGCCGAACATGCCCGGTAGAGCCTGCTGTGACAAGCGACGGCGGCAACGGTCGCCGCCGGGGCAGGCGGCAGGCGATCGGATCATCACCTGTCGTAGGCCCGCCGGCGATGCCGTGCCATTGCTTCTGCGGCGATGCCGATAATGGGCGCGGCTCTGAGGAGTGCAGACGATGGACAGACTGTTTGCTGTGTTGGCCGGGTGTAGCCTTGTCTGGAGCGCCGATGCGGCTCCGTCCCTCAAGCACCCGGTGTTCAAGCACATCGTGATCGTGTTCCAGGAGAATCGCACGCCGGATAACCTGTTCGGCAGCAATCCGACGTTCGAGCCGGGTGTCGACATCGCAAGCTCGGGTGTCACGTCGAAGGGCCGGACGGTGTCGCTCGCAGCACTGCCGCTGGCCGACTGCTACGACATATCGCACTCGCACGCGTCGTTCGAATACGCCCGTCAGAAAGGGTTCGATGCAGAGCCACTGGATTCGAGTTCGTGCAAGGGCAGGCTGCCGCCCGATCCGCATTTCATGTACGTGGACAATTCGACGGGGACGGTGCAGCCCTACTTCGACATCGCCAGCAATTACGGTTTCGCAAACCGCATGTTCCAGACCAATCAGGGCCCGAGCTTTCCCGCCCACCAGTTCATCTTCGGCGGCACCTCGGCGCCGGCCGCGTCAACCCCGCTTTTCGCGTCCGAGAACATGGCCATCGGCGGCAGCCCCGTGACCGGCAACGCCGGCTGCATCGCGCCGGCGGGCCAAACGGTGGCGATCATCGACCCGAAGGGCGTCGAGACGAAGTTCCCTCCCGTCTTCCCCTGCTTCGAGCACCGCACGCTCGGCGACCTGTTGAGTGCCGCTTCGCCGCCGATAAGCTGGCGCTACTACGCACCCATGCCCGGCTCGATCTGGACTGCGCCGGATGCCATCCGGCACATCTGTCAAGCCAAGAGGGTGAAGGGCGTGGAGACCTGCACCGGTCCGCTATGGGCGGCCAACGTCGTTCCTGACAACCCGGCGCAGGTGCTGACCGACATCGACAACTGTAACCTGCCGGGCGTAAGCTGGGTCATTCCCACGGCACAGGAATCCGACCACGCCAACCTCAATACCGGGATCGGCCCGCAATGGGTGGCGTCCATCGTGAACGCGGTCGGCCAGCAAAGCTGCGCTTCGGGCGAGTCCTACTGGAACGACACGGCTATCCTGATCACCTGGGACGATTGGGGCGGCTGGTTCGACCACGTGAAGCCGGTCGAGGACAAGCACGGCGCCAACGTATGGGGCGCCGGCTACACTTACGGCTTCCGCGTGCCGCTGCTTGTTGTCTCGGCCTACACGCCGGCGCATTTCGTCAGCAACGACGTGTTCGATTTCGGCGCCCTGCTCGCGTTCATCGAGAAGAACTTCGGCCTGGGCTTCATCGGGCCGGGCAACGCGCCGTATGGGCGCTACGCCGACTACCAGGCGACGCAGCGTCCGTTTGGCGATCTTTCGGCGTTCTTCGGCCTGCGATCGGCTAAACCCTTCGTGCCGATCAGCGTCACCATGACACCAGGGGATCTGTTGACCGCCCCAAGATCGGCGAGCGGTCCGGATGACGACTGACCGGGTTGGCCGCCAGCCTCGTCGGGAGCCGGCGGGCGCACGCCGTTGATCGGCCGTATGGTGCACGGGTTCGGTCCCTGGTGCGACGTCTGGGTGCGCAGCGGCTGGAGGGTGCAGGTCCATTGCGCCACCGGATCGGCGCGCGTGCTGGACCCGGGCGGGCGCGCGACGGCGCGCGGCGGCGCAGCAGACTGCATTGCGATAGCCCGGCGCAGTGCGCCGGCCGCAGGACGCTGCCGCGGAGTCGTCCTGCTGCACGGCATCCTGAACTACCCGGGCATCATGGTGCGCGCTGCCGACGCCCTGGCCGATGCCGGCTGGGCCGTCGCCAACATCGGCTATTCAAGCACGCGGCGGCCGCTTGATACCCATGCCGCTGCGGCAAGCAGCGCCGCGCTGGCGCTTGCGGAAGATGGCGCCCGCGAAGTGTCGTTCGTGGGCCATAGCCTCGGCGGCCTCGTAGCCCGCTCGGCCGTGGCGCGTGCCGCCGTGGATGGTTGGGCGCCGGGCCGCTTGGTCCTGGTAGGATCGCCGGCCCGTGGCTCCGCCATCGCCCGCGTGCTCAGCCCGATCTCCGGCTACGCCCTGCTGGGCGAGTGCGGCCGTACGATCACTCCGCAGGGCGCGGCTGCCGTTCCCGTTCCGGCGTGCAAAGGCATTGCCGTCATCGCGGGCGGCACGGGTGGGCGCGGCTTCAATCCGCTGCTGCCCGGCGACAACGACTTCACGGTGACGGTGGCCGAGACCAGGCTGCCGGGCGCCGAAGACGGCTTCATGCTCGTGCGCGCCATGCACAACCCGCTCGCTGGTCACCGTGTGACGATCGGGGCTGTCACGCGATTCCTGGTCAACGGCCGCCTCGGCGAGTGACCGGCCGTGCGGCCAAGGCAATTGGCAGCGCCGCTCCTACATGACGGCAGCGCCGCCATGCAGGCCGCTCCGCGCCGCGGTCGCCAGTGTATCGACCCGGTCGTTCATCGGGTCGCCGGAATGGCCTTTGACCCAGAGCCAGTCGATCTCGTGGGGCTTGGCCGCATCGAGGAGGCGGCGCCACAGATCCATGTTGGCGACGGGATCGCCCGAGGCGGTGCGCCAGTTCTTGCGCACCCAGCCGGTGTGCCAGCGGGTAATGCCGTTCCGGACGTATTGGCTGTCGGTGTGCAGGATCACGCGGCACGGACGGGTCAGGCTTTCCAGCGCCGAGGCCGCGGCCGTCAGCTCCATGCGGTTGTTGGTGGTGGCGGCTTCGGCACCGGACAGCTCGCGTTCCGTGCCGCGGAAGACGAGCACGGCGCCCCAGCCGCCTGGGCCGGGGTTGGGCTTGCAGCCGCCGTCGGTCCAGATGCGGACCGGCTCGGCGGTGCGGGTGGCCGGTTCAGAGTCCGTAATCGCGGTAGTCCCTCACGCCCAGATGGAAACGCAGGCGCCGCAGATAGTCGATCGGGTTCTTGCGCACCACCATCGCCCCGTCGGGTGTGTTCAGCCAGTCGAAGAGGCGTGTCAGCAGGAACCGTAGCGCGGCACCCTGGGCCAGCACCGGCAATGCCTCCGTCTCGCCAGCCGGCATCGGCCTAACGGCCGCGTAGCCGCGCAGCAGGGCACGCGCGCGGGTGACGTTGAACGAGAAATCGGGCTCGAAACACCAGGCGTTCAGACAAACCGCGACGTCGTAGGCGAGGATGTCGGTGCAGGCGAAGTAGAAGTCGATCAGGCCGGACAGGGCGCCGTCCAAGAAAAACACGTTATCCGGGAACAGGTCGGCGTGGATGTGGCCGGTGGGCAGGCGGTGTGGCCAGGCGGCCAAGATGCTCGGGGTTGCCAGGTCCAGTTCGGCCGCCAAGCCCGGCTGCACCTCATCGGCCCGCGCACGGCAGCGGTCCAGCAGCGGCGGCCAGGCCTGTGGTCCCAGCGCGTTGGCGCGGGCGGGTCGGTAGCCGTCTCCGGCCAGATGCAGGCGCGCCAACGCCTGTCCCAGCGCCGCGCACTGCGCCTGCTGCACGCGGCGCGGCCAGACGCCGGGCAGGAACGTGGTGATCGCAGCGTGGCGGCCGCACAGCATACGCAGCGGCAAGCCGTCGCGGCCCGGCACCGGCTGCGGACAGGTGATGCCGTGGGCAGCCAGATGCTGCATCAGGCCGATGAACCAAGGCAGGTCTGCCGGATCGACGCGCCTCTCGTACAGCGTCAGTATGAAGTCGCCCGCGGTGGTGCGCAGCGAGAAATTGCTGTTCTCGACACCCTCGGCGATGCCGCGAAAGGCGACTAGGCCGCCGATGCTGTACTCTGCCAGAAACCCATGCAGCGCGTCGTCGGAAACGTCGGTATAGACAGCCAAGTCAGTGTCCAATCGCCAGTTGTCAGACGAGGAGTAGCCGGAATCCGAACGGACCGTCTGGAGCTTGGCAACTGAAAACCGGCAAGTTGGTGAGGGTGCTGGGCCGCTGGGACCTGGCTGCGATCACCGTGAACAGCACGGTGGGCGCCGGCATCCTGGGCTTGCCAGGGCGGGTCTATGCGCTGCTGGGCGCGTACAGCGTGTTGGCCTGCCTGGCCGGCGGCGTGCTGATGGGGCTGGTTGCGGCCTGCTACGCCGAGGCGGCAAGCCGGTTCCAAGGCACCGGCGGCAGCTACCTGTATGCGCGCGCCGCGTTCGGTCGGGCGGCAGGGTTCGCGGCCGGCTGGCTTGCGGTGATCACGCGGCTGTTTGCCTATGCCAGCATCACTAATTTGGCGATCGGCTACGCGGCGGGCGTGTTGCCGGCAATCGCCCGTCCTGGCTGGCGGGTGCTTGCCATTACGGTGCTGAGCTGGGGACTCGGGGCGTTGGTCTATGCTGGGGCTGGACTATCGGCCAGGGCGAACGGCGCCTTCACCCTGGCCAAGCTGGCCCTGCTCGGTGGTTTCGTCCTGGTTGGCGTCGTCGTCCTGTGGCCGCCACATCTCATCCACCTGCCACGGCTGCCGCCGGCCGGGCATTGGGCGCCAGGGGTGGTGCTGCTGCTGTTCGGGCTCATCGGCATGGACTCGGCGGTCGTCAATGGCGGCGAGATGCGTGACCCGCGGCGGGACGTGCCGTTTGGCCTGGGCGCGGGCATGCTGGCCGTGGTGGCGCTTTACTCGGCCATTCTAGTGGTGTGCGCGGACGTGGTGCCGCATCTGGCAACCAGCACGCGCCCGGTGTTCGACGGAACGCTTGCCATGCTCGGGCCGTCGGCAGCCTCTGTGGTGACGCTGGGCGCAGTGCTGAGCATGGCGGGCACGTTGTTCACCATCCTGTTCGTGGGTCCGCGATTGATCTTTGCCATGGCTGAAGGGGGCCAGCTGCCGAGCGCGCTGGCTCTGATTCACCCGCGTTTCGGCACGCCGAGTGCGGCCGTGCTGCTCCACACGGCGCTGGCTTGGGGCCTGGCGGTCGCCAGCACCTTCCTGGGCGCGCTGACCGCAAGCACGCTGACCCGGCTGATGCTGTATGCGCTGACAGCGGCATCGGTCGTTGCCATGCGCCGGCGGGGACTGACCGAGCGGCCCGCGCCCTTGATGCTGCCGGGCGGCCTCGCGGTAGGGTGGGCCGCAACGCTGCTCTGCCTGTGGCTGATGATACAGGCCGACCGGGCCGCATGGGTGTCGGCCTTGTGGTCGCTGGCATTGGGGGCGGTCGTGCTGGCTTGCGGACGCCGGCGATCAGCCTGACCCGCCTCGGCCGACCAGGAAAGCTGGATTAGGTCGTGCCGGGATCGGCGACCGGGAGACGTGCTCGGCGAACGCGCAGCACGGCCATCATGCCAGGGGGTACGGCAGCTTGAAAATGACGTCCTCGGTCGTCACCTGCCGCTCCTCGATTTCCAGCGCGAACCGCTTCGACAGCTCGGAGAGCACCTCCTGCACCAGCGTCTCTGGAGCTGAGGCGCCTGCTGTGATGCCTACGGTTTGCACGTCGTCCATCACCGAAAAATCCATCTCCGCCACTTTGGGCACCAGGATGGCACGACCCGCGCCGGCGCGCTCGGCCACCTCGCGCAGGCGCTGGCTGTTGCTGCTGTTGGGACTGCCGATCACGATCAGCAGGTCGCAACCTACGGCGATCGCCTTCACCGCTGCCTGACGGTTGGTGGTGGCGTAGCAGATGTCCTCGCGCTTTGGCCCCTCGATCTCCGGAAAGCGGCGGCGCAGGATGTCGACGATTTCGGCGGTGTCGTCCACGCTCAGCGTGGTCTGGGTGATGAAGGCCAGCAGGCCGGTATCGGCCGGCTGTACGGCACCGGCTTCGGCGGCATTCTGCACCAGGGTTACCGTACCAGCCGGCAACTGGCCCATCGTGCCCACCACCTCCGGGTGCCCGGCATGGCCGATCATCAGTATGTGGCGGCGCTCCGAAAAATGCCGCTCGGCCTCGCGGTGCACCTTGCTGACCAGCGGGCAGGTGGCATCCAGGTAGGCGAGGTTGCGGCGCTGCGCCTCCTCGGGGACCGATTTCGGCACGCCGTGGGCGGAAAACACGACATGGGCGTTCTCCGGCACCTCGTCGAGCTCCTCCACGAAAATGGCGCCCTGGGCTTCCAGCGTCTCCACCACGGTGCGATTGTGCACGATCTCGTGGCGCACATAGACGGGCGCGCCGTAGCGGCGCAGGGCCTCCTCGACCACCCGGATTGCCCGGTCCACGCCGGCGCAGAAGCCGCGCGGGCCGGCCAGCACCACGCGCAACGGGCGTAGCGTGACTGCATTGAAGGAGCCGAGAAGGTCGGTCGGGCTGTCTGGCATGGCGCGCTCAGGGTCCTGGGCAGGGGTGGCGGGCGTCGGTGCTGCGATATATGGCGTGGCCACGGTCCTGGTGCAAAGGCGGTGTGCTGTGGCAAGCAGGCGCGTCGCCGTTTAGCGCACGGCCCGCGGCTGGGCGGCGGGCGGCCGCACTGGAGTTTTTATGCGCCTGTCCGCGTTTACAGCCTCGCTATCGCCGGTTCTTTGCCTGGGGGCGGCGCTCGCCGTATGTGGCTGCCATGCCGACCCCGACGAGCAGGCGGTGCAATGCCCCAAACCCTACGTGCTTCCTGATGCCGCGTCGTTGACCCGTTACCGCAGCACCGGTCACGACCTGTCCGACCTAAAGCTGAGCGTGCGGTTGACCGATGTGCAGGGCGCCTGCGCCGGCAAGCTGGGCACCAAGTTGGAGGGGGCTCACGCCCACGTGGTCCTGGTTGTCACCCGCGGCCCGGCTGCGACCGGGTCCGTGGCCGATGTGCCGTACGGGGTGGGCGTGATGCGCAACGGTACGATCCTGGACGCCGCGCGCTACGTGCAGCACGTGGTGTTTCCGCCCAACGTGAACACGGTGCAGGCGACCGGCCAGGAATTGCAGATGAAGCTGCCGACGAGCAAGGGCGTGACCGGTCCCAGCTATCATCTGTATTTCTGGCTGCAGCTCACCCCGCAGGAACTGGCCGAGAACCGACAGAAGCAATGACCAGGCGGCCGCTGATCGCTCAGCGGTGGACACCACGCAGCCGACAGCGGCGCGCCGTCGCCGTCGACACCGGCGTGGTCAAGCTGCGTCAGCGCGGGAAAGAGATGCGAGCGAAGCCAGCGAGTTCGCTGACCAGAAAGCTGGTTTGTCTTTGCCGCGCTCGATAGATAGGGAGTTGGCCAGGAAGTAGATGGGTTTACGGCGACGCTCGCGTCTCAGAACAGGCTAGGCGGCGGCAGGGCGAAGCCCATGGTGAATGCGGACCGGGTAGTCCGCTAATCTAAGTCTTTATTGTAGCCAGCATGTTATCGCGGTGTGACGTCAACCTGGTGCGATCACGCCTCAGGAGCTCGGCTTGCGGCTGACGCCTCTGAGACGACGGGCTGAGCGGACTGCCAGCCTGATCGCCTTGAACACCAGCTTCCGGCGGAACGCTCGGCGGGCCAGGGACTCCACCCGCGCCGCGACGAGCCCTGCTGCGATGTCTGCATCTTGGAGCATTGCCGTGTGGGCGAGATTGCCCGCGTCCGAGGCGAACTGCATCGCCTGTACGCGCGCGACGACGGTCTCATACGTCACTGTCTGCATCGCTGCCTCCAGGGCCGACCGAAGCTCTCGCGCTGTGCGCAACGGATCCTCGCCTGGCCATGGCGGCTCGGAATGCCAGGCCGGTATAGTCCGCAGCATTTCGATCAGCTCACTTGTCGTTTCGAAGAAGTGCACGTTCGGGTTGTGACCGAGCGCCTGATGAATTTCCTCGGTGACCGGCAGACGGCGGGCGAAAAGCGGCCGGCGGGCGGCCAGGGCGTTGAGCGTGGGAAAGCCGAACCCTTCGGCGTAGCTTGGGAAGATGACCGCTGTGGCCTCCGTGTAGAGCCGCGACAGAGCGGCTTGTTCGAGCGCGCCGGAAGCAAGTCCCTCGAGGTTGGGCAGGTTCAGGAGCGCCCCCGCCGGCGCCGCTTCGCCAGCGGCGAGCGCCGGATCGACGCCCATGCCGAGTGCGGTGACCTCCCGTCCTGGAAAGGCGCGGGCAATCGCGTTGGCTGTGGGCGCCACGTATTTGTGGTCGTAGTGGTTGCCGATAACGAGGAGACGGACCGGTTCCGATGGGGGCACATGGCCGGCGGGCCGGTAGTCGTCCAGGTTCAGGGAGTGCGGCGAGATGACGCTGACCATCCGGTCGGGCACGCGCAGCCGCAAACGAATCGTCCGGTCGGTCTGGCGGCTTTGGGTCGCCAGCATGTCGAAGTGGTCCATCGTGAACTGCCACAGGTTTCTCAGCCGCGGGGAGGCGAGTCTTGGGCAATCCAGCGAGATGGTGTCGAGCATGTATATGCCGATCACCGCCCCGGAGAGACAGAGGCGCTGCACGGCGTTCCAGTCGTAGGGCTGGCCGATCCGGAAGATGAGCGCGAAGGCCTTGTCGCCATGCGGGTCGGCCCTGGCGACGCCAAGGTGCGCAAGGTCGTGGAAGGCGAACACCTCTTCGGAGCACAGCACGTGGACGCGATACTTGTCTGGCCAATGACGGGCCACGGCGGCGATCGTCTGCCGGCCGGCCTGCATCGTGCCGTTATGGGCGAGGGTGAAGCTTGAGCAATCGATCGCCGCGTCGAGCTTGCCGCCTTCGTCCGGGACGAGGCAGGCCAGCAGGCGCTCGGCAATCACCTCGGGCGTGTCGTAGTGCCGTCTCGTGTGCCAGGCGTATTCCGGGTAGCGCTTGTCCAGAATGGCGCGATTGCGCCGCTCCAGCGCATTCCGCGACGTGGGCGCGGCGCTGAAGCTCGCCTCGCCCATGTGGGCGACGTAGGCCCGGTTGGCGAGCACGGCGCGGTAGCCCAGCCTGGACGCGCGCATGACGAGGTCGTTCTCTTCGTTGTAGCCCATGCCGTAGATCTCGTCGAAGCCGCCGAGCTCCGCCAGGATCTCCCAACGCACGAACATGCAAAAACCGACGGCTGTCGGCACGTAGCCTAGCCTGGGCAGGCGTTCGGCGTAGCGGGTGAAAATCCTGACCGCGTCCGACCCGCGCCTTGCACCGAGCCTGTCGTGAAGCGGCAACGTCGCTATAGTGGCATTGTCTGAACGTGGGTTGACGAAGCCGTGCATCGTGTCCTGGCGCGCCGCCCAAAGCATTTCGGTGAAGGCACCGGGCTCGACCACGGTATCGGAGTTCAGCATGATCAGGTCCATGCTGCGTTCGACCGCTTCGGCCACCGCGCGGTTCATCGTCTTGACGAACCCGAGATTGGCCTGGTTTTGCTCGACACGAAGCCGAAGCACGCCGAGATCACGCGCTGCTTCGTGCAGCGCCGATGCCAGCGACGCGTCGTCGGGCGAGTCGTTGAAGAACACGATCTCGCCTGCGATCGCAGCGATGTCGTCTGCGCAACGCAGCAAGGATTGCGACAGCGCGTGGACCAGGGCCGCGTTGCGGTAGAACGCAACGGCGATCAGCACGGGGCGGCCGACACACGACGTTCCGATCGGGTTGGCGGTCGCCAGTCCGCTATCCATAACTAACTGCCGGCCTCCCGCCGCGAACGCAACCAACCCGTCCTAGGTACCGGGATCGAGCTGCCCGCGGCTTTCCTGGACGGTTTGGCCTGTCGTTTTGAAGAGGAAGGTATCCGATGTCCATATCGGATGGTTCGAAGCGCGAGAATACGCCCGTCCCTGGTTGCTGCCGTCAGTCCGTGGTTCGAACAAAGCGATTTACTGTCGAGCGGAAGCGGCAACGTCACCAAGGTAAGACTTAGTAGTATCCGTGGGAGGCTGTATCGGCTTGCGTCGTGCGTTATGAAGATCTCTGGACTCAAACGCAGCCGTCTAGCACGCCAGCGACACGCCTGCGTTGCGGGACTTACTCGGACGTCGGATGGTTGGCCAGCACGCTCTCTTGCCTATGACTGAAACGTCGTCTGCGCTGTATTTCACCCCCCCAGTGCCGAGCGATCTGCAGGGCATCGGTTGCTCGCCAGGGTGCCGCGAGCACGACGCCGGCGCGTTGCCGCCGCTCGCCTGTCCATTGCTGCTTATAAGGATCGTCGCCCCGACCGAAATCCAGCTCCGCCACGTTATCGACGTCCAAGAGATGGCGCACCATCAACGCGGTGAGCACGGTGCCGGGCGCCAGCGCGTGATACGCTTGGTCGTGCGCGAGTTTTTGCACGCCTGCCCAGCGTCCGTCCGCAAGCGTGTGCAGCAGCCAGAACTGCGCCGCGATCGGCACGCCGTCCACTCTAAGCAAGCCAAGCCGGAGGCCGCCGGAAGCGGCGACCGCACGCACCAGTGTGGGGTTGAACTGCGGGAACGGCTCCGGCGCTTTCCAACTCGCGTCATAGACGCGCGCGTAGCCGGCCAAGCCGACATCCAGCCCATCCAGGCTGCTGACGAGGGCGAATACCGCACGTGGCAAAAGCCGCTTGCTGCGCCGGGCTATTGCCGAGCGCAGCGCCCCGCGGCGCGCGGCCAAGTAGGGCCCCCAACCCAATCCGGCTACACGCAGGTGCCAGTTTCCGAAGTGGCTGAAACGCAGCGGGACCAGCCCTGCGCGCCCAAGCCCCTGCACCATCGGTTTCAGCCAGTCAGCCTGTGGATCAAGCGCATCGAGGCGTGCTGCGGCTCCATGCCGCCAAACCCGGCCCAGCGCCTGCCCGATCGCAGCGATGTCGGCGGCATCCAGGTCGGCCCGGAGCAGCGGATACCATTGGACGGTATAGGGTGTTGTCATGGCCGCGTAGCCCCTTGGCCGCCGCCACATGGGACAGACGCCCAGCACAGCCTCGCCGTGCCGCGCCACCTGGTAGCAGGGTTGTGATTCGGCAGGCACCGCCGCCTGCTCGACGCTTGCATACCAGTCCAAGGTCGAAAAGGGTCCCTGACCGAACAGGGCGCGCGCGGCCGGAGGAAGCGCGTTCAGCGAGGCAAACGCCTCGATCCGCACTGCCTCCTCACCCACGTAGCGCGTACCAGGCACAGCCGATCCACTCGTGCATTGCGTAGTAGCTCGCCTGCCAGGACGAGACGTGCGGCACGAAGGTCTGCCATGCGATAGGAGGCCCCCGTTCCATGCCGAGCGGCGCCGCCACGGCACGCAGGCCGGCCGCGCGGAAGGCGATCATCGCACGCCGCATGTGCCAGGCGTGGGTGACTACATACACGCTGTCGATCCCGGCCTCGCGCAGTATTGCCGCCGATTTCGCGGCGTTCTGCCAGGTGTCCTGCGAGCGGTCCTCCTGCCAGGTCACGGCGAGACCGAAATCCTCATGCAGGCTGGCCGTCATCAATGCGGCCAGACTGGGCGCACCCTCCCGCATGCCCCCGCCGCTGACCAGGATTGGCAGCCCGGTGGCACGCGCCAGCTGCGCTCCCGCGCGCTCGCGCTCGAGCGTCAGGTGGCCCACGCTGAAACCGTCAAGCCCACCCTGGTCCAGTTGCATGGAGTCAGCGCTCAGGATCACAATCGCGTCAGGAGGATGCTGGGCATCGGGTATTCGGGTGAAACCGCGTTCCAATGACATGACGAGACGGCCGGATACCTGCGGCAGCGACAGCAGCACCAGCCCAGACAGCCCAATCGTCAACAGCGCGCGTCCTGCTGGCCGCCGGCGCAGAATTGCCCCAGCACAGGCAGCCACCAGGCAATTGAGTGGCGGTACTAAAAGGAGCGTGGGAACGTCAGCCAGGGACATGACGGTCTTGCATCGATATATACAACCGACTCGTTACAACTTTGACGCGTGAAGACATTTTTTACCGTGTGCGTTACAAAATAGAGCAATGCGGGTAACACTCGATCCGGTCGGCGATTTGGATGCGCTGGGCCAAAGGTGGCAGTCGTTGGCGACGGAGGCCGATGGCGGATTCTTCCGCAGTTGGGCATTCCTTGGCTGCCTGGCTGAGGAGCGTTTTGCCGGCGCACGCCTGCTTGCCGTGACGCAGGATGGCGTCGACGTGGCGCTCGGGCTGCTGGGCGAAGCACAGGGCCGCATCTGGCTCAACCAAACCGGATTCAATGTGCTGGACGCGCCTTTCATCGAGCATAACGGCTTGCTGATTCGGCGCGGCTGCACCGGGCTGATTGCGCCAGTCCTGCGCGGCTGCGTTCGCCAGATCGGAACCTTGACCCTGTCGGGGATCGACTCGGCGACCTTGCAGGCGGCGCGCCAGGCAGGCTGGCTGGATGTGCAACAGAGCCGCCTGGCACCGTGTGTGCGCCTCGACCAGCTCGGCGTTCCGTATCTCGATACGTTAAGCGCCAATGCGCGGGCGCAGATACGACGTTCACAGCGCTTATACGGGCCTGGACTCATGCTGACGCGTGCGCAGGCGCTAAGCCAGGCGCAGGCATGGTTTACCGAAATGGTCTCGTTGCATCAGGCGGCCTGGGCCCGCCGCGGCCAGCCTGGCGCGTTTGCCACCCCGGACAGCGTAAGATTCCACAACGCGCTGATTGCTCGCGCCTGGCCGGCACGATCGGTTGATCTGCTGCGAATTACCGCAGGCGAACGGCACATCGGCACGCTCTACTCCTTCATCCAGGACGGCCGTGTGCTCAGTTATCAAAGCGGTTTCGCGCTTTCGGACGACAAGCGTGAGAAACCTGGCCTGGTCTGCCATGCTCTCGCCATCCAAGCCTACGCAGCGGCCGGCCTGCGTTGCTACGACCTGTTGGCCGGTGCGGACCGTTACAAGCTGACATTGGCTCGGGAGGGGGAAGTGTTGCACTGGGCGACCCTGCATAGGCCCTGGTCTGCCGCGGGCCTGGCCGGACGGTTCAGGACGTTGTTGACGCGCGCCAGCGTGCAGGCGGCCGTCGGCGCAGTCAAAATCCCCCCAAGCCAGGCCGGGCTGGTATCGCTTCGACAATCGAGGGTGTCAGCCGGGTCTGCACGGCCAGAAACGATTTTACATCGTCGCTCGCCCCTTGCCCGCCAGGCGCTATAGTTACAGCCACCGCCACGGCTGGCCGGCCGGTTCCGCCCAGACCCATTTTGGTCAGAATGAGCCGGTCGCGCAGTCCGCCCAGGGATTGCCGCCCGTTGATCCAAACGGCGTAGGCCGATACGCGACCGGTATCGGCCGCACTCAACAACATCCAGGGCGCGCCGGCCGCGCGCCATACCGCTCCATCGAGGTCGGAGCCCAGCCCGTCCGCGGCGGTCGTGCGTGCGGCGTCCAGCACAGTGTTTGGATTGGCGCCAAACGGCAGCGCGGTCGTTGTCACGCGTATTGTTCGCCCGGCGCACCGGTAGGCCTGGCTGCTGACCGGGCCTCGAACCGTCGTTCCCTCAGACGTACACCGGGCCGGCACCGCGATGCTGGGCACGATGGCGTGCGCGGAGGCTGGTCGGGCAAGCGTGACGCGGCTCGCCACCGGCCCCGCCGCCGCTACCACCAGCACCGGCAAGCACGCAGCCAGAGCGCGCGGCCACCCCGCGGGCGCGCGGCCCGGCAGCCTGGCGGGTGCCTGGAAGATCAAGGTTTGCCGGAAAGGCAAGCCTGCGAAGGCGAGCAGCACGATCACGGCCGAGAAGAACACCAACCCGTAAACTACGTGATCGGCCGCCGCCGCCTGCGCGCTGCCCAGCGCATGGCCCAACAGGACGATGCCTAACCCGCGCACGCCGTTGGCTAACACGGGTACGACGCACGCCACCGCCACAAAGGCTGCCCGCCGCCAAGGCGACCGAAACATGGTGACCGAATACAAAACGCCGAAAGCCACGGAGGCGATCAGAAAACGCAGGCCGGCACAGGCTTCGGCAACGTAGAACACACCCTCGGGTATGGTGATCTGAAACGTGTCCGCCTCGAACGGGACGTCCAGCAGGCGAAGGCCGCCGGCGATGAACCAGGCCGTGAATTGCTGCAGAGCGGGTGTGACGAACGCGCCAAACGGCACCAAAAAGACCAGATATAGGAATGCGGCCGACAGCGCCCACCATAGACGCGAGCCCAGGGCGGCAAGCAGCAGAAGCAGCACGAAGCCGACGAGCGCTAGCTGCCGCCCCTCCATGATGCCAAGCCAATCGGCCGCTATCCAGGCCCACAGCACAACCAGCGCCGGCAGTACGGGCCAGATGATCGGGCTCGGCGTCAGACAAAGCATGGCCCGGCGTTCCCACAGCAGCCATCCAGCGATCGGCAGCACCAGCCAGCAGTGGCCGTAAGCGGTAGAACTGTTCCAGACGGCGATGGCCGACCCGATCTCGGGCGCGAACACACCGCAAAGTACCGCAAGGCACAAGGCAGCCGTGCCCCATGCTGCGCTGTTCTGCCGCACGGCCATGCTGGTCCTATGCAGGTCGAGCACGCCCGCCATTACCCGACGCCGCGCACCAGAACGGGGCCGACCAGGTTGGCCACCGGCAATGGCAGCCGCTTCCACGCGGCGATCATGAGACGGTATTTGGGGTTGAGCGGGTTCACCTCGGGGATGGGCTGTCCGGGTGCGACGAGGATGCGATAGGGCAGTTTCGCCGGCGTGAAACCCCAGTTTTTCTTAAACGAGAATGAACCGGTCCCCTGCTTGCTGCGCCCGAAATCGAACAGGCGGCAGCCGCGCGCTGCGGCACGGCGCATCACCTCCCAATACATGAAGTCGTTTCCTTGGCAGCTGCGTGCGGCGCTGGTTCCTCCGCCATAATAGGGAATAACCTCGTCGCGCCAATAGAAGTTCATGACGGCCGCAACCGCCGTCCCCTTGTCTTGAACGGTGATTACATCCATTGCCGTGCCGAATGTGTCCGCGAGGATGCGGAAGTACTGGCGCGAAAACACCGGCGTACCCAGGTTGCGAACACTCTGGGCGTAGATCGTGTGCAGCTGTTCAACATTGCGGTCCGTGGTGGCCGTCAGCCCACGCTCGATGCCCTTGCGCACCACCGCGCGCTGCTTACGAGGGATCGATTTCAGGTTTGCGTCGTCATCGAGCGATATCGTGCGGCGAAACGTTGCGTATAGAACGTCCCGGACCTGCCACTCCTCGTCCAGCCAGTCGGCCGGCATCTCCTGCAGACAGCGAAACTCGCAGGCGGCGGCGCCAAGCTTTGAGCGTAGCGCCGATGCGTGACGAGCCAGCGCGCGGGCCGCTTCGGCACTGGCTGCCAATGGTCCTCCATAGACACAAAACGGGTTGGAAATGAGCGTGTGGCCAAATAGTCGGGTCCGCACCTGCGTCAGCGGAAGCACGCCAACAATGGCTCCGTCCTGCTCGGCCGCAACATAGAAGGCACGATGCGCAAACGCCGCTTCGATCACCCGCCGCCACGCGGAAAGGTGAAAAAAGGTGGCATCCGGACGGGATTGCACAAACTTGTCCCAGGCCACCTCGGACTCGAGGGGAACGATTCGTATCAACCCGCGAGCTCCGGCTGAAACACGCGGTCCATGCGGTCCCAAGCGAAGTCACGCAGCAGAGCCACAATCCGTCCGGCGGTATGTCGCAGGTTCACGTAATGCCTGAACTTCGCCATGCCCGGAGCTGCCTCAACTCGCGGTTGGCTGGGATCGATCTCCCATGGGTGGGTGTAGAAAACGCCCCGGGCGTCATCGCGCACGTTAAACCGGCGCAAGCCGGCGCGGAACAGTCCATACGGGAACAGGCGAAAATAGCCGCCGCCCGAACACGGCAGGTTACGGCCGCCCAGTCGCACCGTGGTCATGGGGATCTCGACAAGCCGTCCTGCCGCGACCCGATGCGGCAAACGCGACGCATCTGGCATGCCGTATAGATCATGGCGAATTGGAAAGATGCTGGAACTGTAGCGGTATCCCTCCTCGGCCAGCACGTCGAACGCCCAGGGGTTGCGCGTGTTGATCGAGAACGTTGGCGCCCGATACCCGCAAACCGGTACACCACCGAGATCCTCCAGAAGGCGCCGCGCGTGCGCCACATCCGCGCGAAAATCTTCGGGACTCTGTTCGTGCGCCAGGCGATGCGCGAAACCGTGGCTTGCCAGTTCATGCCCGCCCGCGACGATGCGACGCACCAAAGCAGGATGGCGTTGCCCGACCCAGCCCAATGTGAAGAAAGTTGCGTGCACTCCGGCATCGGCGAACATTTGCAGGAACCGATCGGTGTTGTGTTCCACGCGTTGCGGCAGGTCGTCCCAAAGGTCGCGGGCAATGGTCCCGGCAAACGCCTGAACCTGAAACCAGTCCTCCACATCCACCGTCATTGCGTTCACGGTGGGAAGGGGACGTTGATGGTGTGTCGTCTGGCCAGGCACGGTCGGACTCAAAACCGCTTGACTCCGCCCACGATGACCGTGGCGTTGTTGCTGTTCAACCCTTGATATCCGGATGCGGCAAAAGCGGAGCCGCCGACCACAAACGTGCCGCCGACCGTTATATAGGCTGTCAGCGTTTGACTGAACGTACGGTTGAACCCTGCCGACACGCTGACCGTGTCGCCCGAGTTGCCGCCCGCCACCGCTTCGTTGAGACCCGTCCGGTTCCGACCATACTGCGCAAATGCGGTGAAGCTTAGAACTGGTGTCAACTGATGGTTCTCGCTTACGTTCACGAACACGCCGCTCGTCCTAACTGGGGCAAAGCCGCCGACCTCCCGCCCGACCGGCTCAGTCGTCTCGCGCTGCACCGACAGGGCGGCTGTGTCGTAGTCACCGAGATAGGTCGCTGTCGCGTCGAGGCGATGGATAAGATTGAGATCCTGGTTCGCACCGAACGCGTTGCTGCCGCTCAACAACGGCGCTGCTAGAAGGGCGGACGCGGCAACCCCGGTTGCTCCTTCAGCCCCATCCAGCAAAGTGTTTTGTGCGTCCTGTTGGAACGTGGACACACCAGACGAATAGCCGCCGAACACGCGGATGCGAGGACTAGCCTGCACCGAGCCTTGCACGTACAGCGAACCGTAGCCGTCCACGTAGCGATACTCCAGGGTCAGGCTGCTGCCCCGGTTGGGAGTGAGTCGGACACCGCTGGAGCCTACGGGACCAGAATAGAAATATCCGCTGTTTGGATAGGCGAGATCCTCATAACCCACCTCGCCCAGCAAAGTAAGAAGTCGCGTCAGCGCGTAGCTGACGTCATCGGTCACCAGGACGCGCCGGCCCCCCGCCAGCGCACCGGCGCCATCGTAGAAATTGTCGTCGGTGCCGATCGCATTGCGTAGCCGGCCAAGGTTCTCGCCGGTTGTGAAGCTTGCGAAAGCCCGTTTGGTGGCCAGGTAGGAGCTTCCATAAGCGCCCAAACCATCCAGCACGCTGCTGGCCTGGCCGGTTTGAGTCGGAGAGTTGGATGAGCTGTATATGTAGGCTACGCCCGCCTGCAGAGTGCCCGCGCCCCCTAGGCTCCGCGTGACATAGGGCGAGATGGACACACTGCTGAACGATTGACGGTTGTCGGGTGAGAGAGTGACTGTGCTGGCCGGGCCTAGCCCGCCAAAGACGGCTTGCTGGCTGACAGAACCACGCACATCCACATACAACCACCCTGCCAGCGCCGTCGCCAGGATGTCGCCATTGAATTGCTGCTGAAACTGCGAAAAGTCTATGTTTCGAGCGTAGATCTGGCCGATCGGTTGATAGTTCAGGTTAACCTGAAGGCGCTGCGAGCTATCGATTATTGTAATGCCGGGTTGGAAGGCCGTGATGAAGTCCGATCCCCGATTGCGACCTCCGCCTTCCAGCAAGCCGGCATTTGTGGTGAATTCCTCAGATAGTCCGAGTTGCCCAGTGATCTGCAGGCTTGGAGCAGGTGGCGCTCGGAACGGTTCAGCATCACCGTAAGCGCTCAGAAGGTGTTCGCGCAGGTCCGAAAGACCCGCGTCGACACCTGTACGTGGTAGGACGGTATCGGCAGGGCTAGGAAGAGGCGGTGCTGGTGTGTCGGCATCCATATCAATTTGAGCCCAGGCGGGTCGAGCGAGCAACACGATGAGCATCGATCCAGCCAAACCCTGCGCGCGCACTCGGCTTACCATGTGGCTGGTCAGGGATGCTTGGGTGGCGGAAGGTTCGGCTTAGCGTAGTAATCCCCAGTGTAGCTATAGGCGCCGAAGGAAGAACGGTTGCGGCCTGCCTGTTTATTGAGCAACAACACAACCTTTGGGCAAGCCTTTATCATCTCGAGCGCCGCCTCTAACTCGGTGCGCTGCGTCTGCCCAGCCTCGACCACCATTAGAATCTGCGAAACGGTGGGCGCGAGCACACTTGGATCGCTTGTTGCAAGCAACGGCCCGGTATCAATCACAACCGTTGAACTGGCAAAGCGTTGCGACAACCGTTCCGCAGCATCCGGCAAGGGCTGGTTACGCTTGCTCTCCGCCAGCCCTGCCGACCGATTGCCTAGCGGCATGATGTGCAATTCGGGGACCGTTGTCGCGACCATGATGCGCTCGGGTTGCAAGATGTCGTCCGCGGCGAGGTCGAGCAAGCCTGGTGCGTTTGCCAATCCAAGCAATTCGCTCAGGCAGCGCGCCTTGTCATCCGCATCGACTAAAAGGACCGAGCGCGACCCGGTGCGTGCCAGGGCGGCAGCTATGTTCAAGGCGGCAAAGCTTTTTCCCTCAGCCGGCTTGGTGCTGGTTACCAACACCAAGTTGCCGCATCGTTCGCCGGCAGCGATCGATGCTTTGACAACCGTATGAAGGCGGCTCGCCGCTATGCGGAACTCGTCGCCAAGCCTGGTGCGCCCGTCCGTCTCGATGATTAGACCAGCACGCGCCATCTCTGCCGAGCTACGCGGAGCCGGAACGTTCATCGGCACGTCCACGTGGTGGGGAATGTACGAGTCCATCAGAGCCGCTGCGTATAGTGGAGTAATACGCCGCCCAGCGCCACCACCAGCAAGCCGATGGCCGAACCAAACACGGTGGCATGACGCAAGCGTGCCATGACAGACATGGGTAGGGCGGCAAGTGAGATGGCTCCAATGACCGGCCTTCCCATCGCACGCAGGTCGATAACACTATGGAATGACTGATCAAGTGTTATGGTAGCCCCTACAACGCCCACCCCGGCCGCCAGCCCAACCAACAGTACACCAATGGAGAGCAGCGCCCGAGCCGGCGCAACCGGGCTGTGCGGCACCTGTGGCGGATCGATGATAACCATCTTAACGTTGCTTGCACGCACTTGGGCCGCAGTGGCGATGCGCATCCCCTCTCGTCGAGCAAGGAGTTCGTCATAATTCTTGCGCAACACATCGTAGTCACGATTTAGATTGATGTAACGAGCTTCCAAGTTAGGAGCGCCATGAGCGATCAAGTTCAAGCGGTCCCGCTCCCGCGATGCGTCGCCGATCTGACGCTGGAGGCTGTCGATCAACGCGTCCGTCTCAACAAGCCGCAACTTTAGCTGCTCGTAGACCGGGTTAGGCGCAGACTTACCGCCGGTGGACGTTGCAGGCACGCCTTCGGTCTTGCGGAGATTGTCCACCACGCGTTTTTCGGAGATAACCTCTGGATAAGCATCGGTGAAGATCTGTTGCAGCTCACGCAGCTTAGCCTCTGCCGCACGCAAGGCCGCGTGGGTGTCGTAACCGCCAGTACCTGCCGTCTCCGTGACCACAAGAGCCTGCGTCGTGCCAAGTTCGCGCGCCAGCAATACTCGACGCGATTTTGCATCTGCCAACTGGCCGGTCAGCGTCGTTACCTGGGCGCGCGCTTGCTCCAGCCGGTTGACCCCGCCATCACCGGGCAAAAGATCCACGTACTGGGCCCGGAATTCAGCGCGCTTGGCTTCCGCATCGCGAAGCTGCCGCTCGTAGCTTGCGATCTGCTCGTCCAGGAACTGCGAGGCCTTCTCCATATCGTCTCGATTGTCACCGGCACGATTTTCTATGTAGCTCGCCAGCACCGCCTGCACCACGTCGTAGGCAAGCTGGCGATCAGGGCTGCGGAATGCGATCGAAAAAATGTTGCGGGTCTGCGCATTTACCTTGATAGCCGTGCCGAGGCGAAGGACCAATCGTTCAAGATCGGCCGGAGTCCTGGCGTCCAGCTGGAGGTCTGTCTTTGCAATGATTTTTTCGAGGTTCGGCCTGGATAGCAGCATGTGCTGCAACAGGTCTATCTGATCCGCCATCGAACTGTCCGCGGCGATGCCCCGCAACAGCGGCGTGAGCACGGCATCGGCATCAATATAGACGCGCGCGCTGGCCTCGTATTGACTTGGCATCGACGCCACGCCTATCCAACCGGAAAAGCACAGCAGCCAAGCCGCGGCGACACCCCACCAGCGCCGCCGCCAGGCAAGCGTACCGTAACGGCTAAGCAAATCCTGCAGCGATTCCATGCCTACCCTTACATGCACCCGGGTTCAACCAAGATGCCTGGAACTCTAAAAGAAACTTTGCGGAATGATAAGCGTGTCTCCCGGGCGCATCATAATGTTTTGCCTGATATCGCCATCCTTTATCAGGTCCGACAAGTGTACGTGAATACGTTGTTCGGTTCTGCCTGTCCGGCGCACGATTACGGCGCGGTTCCCTGCGGCAAATTTAGTCAGCCCTTTCGTTGCTATCATGACATCAAGCAAGCTCATGTTTTCGCGAAACGGGATCGCCTGGGGATCGGTCGCCTCGCCGATCACGCGCACCTGGCGATCTGCCGGGCCTTGAAACGAACGAACCATGACAGTTACGTTCGGGTCATTAACGTACTTCTTCAATTTGCCCGAGATGATCGTCCCGAGGTCAGATGGAGTCTTTCCAGCCGCCAGCACGTCGGGAACCAACGGGACCGAGATCCGGCCGTCCGGGCGAACCGGCAACTCGTTAACAGACAAAGAGGGCGCTTCGTAAACAAATATGGACAGCACGTCGCCCGGCCCGATTACATACTGCCCGGTTTCCGTCTCGGTCGCATCGCTTGCCGTAATGGCGGGCCTTGCGGCTTCCGTGCAGGACGATAACAATATGAGGGCCGAAACACACAGGCGCCCGAACAGGCCTCTACCGACAGAAGTCGTAGTAAACCTGCAGCCTTTGGCCTTAGCCAGTTCAAAGCTGCGCTCTGCCACGAAGCTAGACGCCTTGCGTTGTTGTGCCGGACCATTCCCCTGATGAGAACGCACCGCACGAACCGGCATTATCCCGGCATCGCGTGTATAAAACGATAAAAGCTTGACAGCAAAGTTTTTTATGAGCTTTCACCACTTCCGGTGGTAGCGCGTCGATGGTTAACGGTAGTCTGGTCAGGCCAGCGCAATGCTGGAGTGCGGTTTAGTATCCGGTAACGGTGGTTTAAGAATTCTAAGGTAGCCTGGGCAGCGCATGCGTAAATTGGCCATCCTTTCTCTGCCTTTGCTGGCGCTGCTGTCAGCGGCCGGTGTGTGGTTGGTTCTTCACCATGCCGATCCGATTGCCGGTGCCAAGCGACGTATGGCTCGGCAAGACATGAGGGGCGCCGAACTCTACCTTCGTCAGGCTCTCCGCCAGCACCCCAACAGCGCTGAGGCGGCTTACCTGCTTGGCCGCGTCGACCTTTCCCTTGGAAACCCTCAGGCAGCCGAACTGGAGCTGAAGCGCGCTCAGCAGAGAGGCTACCCGTATGATGCCATCATCCTGCCATTAGGTCAGGCCTACCTGCAGCAGCGGCGTTTCGACGCTATTCTGAAGGAGTTCGACCCGGTGCGCGGGGCAGCTCACGAGCGGGCCGCCATATTGATAATTCGGGCAGCCGCCCAGCTCGCTCTAGGCGATGCAACCGCGGCTGCTGGCAGCGCCAGTCAAGCCGAAGCGTTGGAACCCTCCTCACGTGACGTGCTGCTGACGGCCGCACGGATCGCGTTGAGCCGCGATGACCTGGACGGGGCGGCCGCACGTAGCACACGGGTGCTGGCCCACGAGCCGGGCCAAGTCGATGCCTTGCTTCTCGAGGGCGAAATCGCCATGCGACGCCACGACGCCACGACGGCGCTTGCCCGCGCGCAAGCCGTGTTGGCTAGTACTCCGGGACGTCTGGATGCTCGTATGATGGAGGCGCGATCGCTGGCCGCCCTCAACAAGCCCAAGGCGGCCCGCACCTCGATCGAGCAGGTCCTGCGTGGCGCGCCGCGCAACGTAGGAGCAAACTACCTGGCTGCCATGCTGGCTATACAGGCTGGTGATTACGCTTCTGCAGATGCGGCGCTTGCCGCGATCACCACCGTGGTGGACCGGTTGCCCCGTGGCTTATACTTCGTGGCCGTCGCCAAGCTCGGGTTGGGACAGTCGGCTCAGGCGGAAGAGGCAGCGACGACATTTTTGTCAAAGTCGCCGGACGACGTGGCGGGGCTGAAACTGCTCGCGTTTATCGATTTGGCGCGCCACCACCCTGCTGCGTCCCTGGCCCTGCTCCAGCAGGGCACCTTGGCCATACAACACGATGCCGATACCCTCGATCTCATCGGCCGCGCGCAAGCCATGTCGGGCGACATGCGAGCCGCAACGAGAAGCTTCACCGAAGCCACAAAGCTTGCCCCGGCAGATACTGCCATCCTGAACCGGCTAGCGGCAGCCCAGTTGAACCTTGGGAACACGGCGGCGGCCGAAGCCGATTTCAAACGCTCGCTCGACATCGCTCCGAAACAGCGATTGGCTGGAGAGGCAATTGTCCAAGCTGCGCTGGCCCGTGGCGACATCGACGCGGCCCGTCAAGACGTGGAGCGGCTGCGCCACGCGCTAGGCGACGGGGAGGAAGCAGGAGTGCTGACCGCGCAAGTGAAACTGGCGGCGTTGGATTTCGATGGGGCGGAAACGGAACTTCGCGATGTGCTCCGCCGCATTCCCGATAGCCGGCCTGCTACACTCAACCTGGTTCGCACCTTGGCGCTGCGCAACGACCAAGGTGGTGCCGAAGCGCTGCTGGAGGGCTGGCTGCAGGGCCATCCGGACGATGCCGCCGCTCTTGACCTGCTGCTGCCAAGGCTGATCGACGGCGGACAACTTGATCGCGCAATAGCTGTTGCGGAGGCCGCACATACCGCTGCGCCCGATAACGTCAACATCGTCGCAGCGCTTGCAAGCACGTATGCACGCGCTCATCAGCCCAGCCGGGCCGTGGCACTCCTCGACCGTGCCAGTGCGGGGATCAACCCGAGGCTAGACTTGCTGCGCGCCAGCATACTCGCCGATGACGGACAGCCGGATCAGGCCGAACGGGCGTACCGAGGAACGCTTCGCCGCGATCCGGCCAACATGCGGGTGCGCATCGATCTGGCGGCTCTGCTAGGCCGCGGTAAACGCTATGATGATGCCCGCGCAGTGCTTCGCGAGGGTCTGCTGCAGACACCTGGCAGCGCACCCCTGCTGGAAGCGCTAGTGGGAACGAGTTTGCGCGAGGGCGGCATCAATCAGGCGCTCGCAACAGCGGCCGCCTTGCGCACCGAAACACAGAACTTGCCGGCTGCTGCATCTCTGGCCGGAGATGCGTGGCGCGCAGCCGGCGACATGCAGCAGGCTGCAGTCGCCTACCTGGCCGCCTATCGTGCTGCGCCGAGCGGACCCCTGGGCGTGAGGGCTGCCGCAGCCCTTTCAGCCAGCGGGCGCGCGGATCAGGCGATCTCACTGCTCGACGCCTGGACTGCGAGCCATCCGCAGGACGCGACCGCCCAGTCTCTGCTCGGCTCGCTGCTCATCTCGGCGCATCGCTACGCGGAAGCGGATCAACGGCTTCGCACCGTACTAGCCGATAACGGGGCGGACACGGCGACGCTTAACAATTTGGCTTGGATCAAGGAGCAGCTTGGCGACATGGCACAAGCCAAGGTGTTGGCTGAACGTGCCTACTTCCAATCCCCAGCCCCCGAAGTAGCCGACACGCTTGGCTGGATACTCGCGCGGCAAGGTGATACGGCCCACGCTCTGCCATTGCTGGCCCAGGCGGCCAGCACGGACGCAGCGGCCGCATACCATTTCGGCTGGACGTTGAACGCCGTCGGACGAAAGCAGGAGGCCCGCATACAAGTGCAGAAGGCGACAAATGCGAAGTCGGATTTCGCCGAGAAAGCGGACGCGCAGCGCCTGTTGGTCACTCTCAACTAGGCCAGAG
The DNA here is from genome assembly GCA_964250925.1 of uncultured Acetobacteraceae bacterium. Classification (GTDB taxonomy): domain Bacteria; phylum Pseudomonadota; class Alphaproteobacteria; order Acetobacterales; family Acetobacteraceae; genus BOG-908. The sequence goes on along the minus strand of CAXUHU010000015.1, from coordinate 22,220 downwards.
ACACCCGTTGCACTTTAGATAATGATCATATCAGGTTGAACTCAGCCGCCTTTGACATGCTCGCCAAATCAAAGAGCCCGAGCATACATAGCTTCGGCTACCTGAAGCTATCATGATCTCGCGGATGATCACGACTCGACGCCGTTCGTCAGAGTGACTTCTTTGCGCCTGCTCACCTTCACAACGCTATTTCCCAATGCAGCACGGCCCAACCACGGCATTTTTGTGGAAAACCGGCTCCGCCACCTGGTGGAGACTAAACAGGTGACCGCAACGGTCCTCGCGCCTATAGCTTGGCGAAGCCGCAGCACCGCAAACCAAGAAGAACGGCTGGGCCTTCGCGTCTTTCATCCACGCTGGACACCCGTTCCCGCTGTCGGCATGCGGCTCTCCCCCTGGCTACTGTATGTAGCAAGTGCTCGAGCTCTCGGCCGGCTCTTGGCTGACGGCTGTCGTTTTGATGCCATCGATGCGCACTATTTCTACCCGGACGGGGTAGCCGCCGTATGGCTGGGCCGCCGCTTCGGCCTTCCTGTCGTAATTACCGCGCGCGGGTCCGACGTCACGCAATTTCCGAACTTTGCGTTTCCACGCCGTTTGATCCAGCGTGCGGCCAATGAGGCCGACGCGATCATAACGGTTAGCAATGGCTTGCGTGATGCGCTAGGCGCGCTGGGTGTGCCGGACACAAAAATGACCACGCTGCGCAACGGGGTGGATCTGAGCATGTTCCAGCCGCAAGACCAGGCGCAATCGCGTCAAGCCCTCGGCTTGCAAGGGCGCGTGCTCGTCTCTGTCGGTAGTCTGATCGACCGCAAAGGTCATCATCGCACGATCGAGGCGCTGGTCCAGTTACCAGGCTGGCAGTTAGTGATCGCGGGCGAGGGCCGCGAGCGGGCAAGGCTTGAGCGACTAGCCAGCGACCTCGGCGTGGCCGCGCGGGTCAGGCTGCTCGGCCAACTACCCCACGCGGAGCTGGCGACGTTGTATAGCGCTGCCGATCTGTCCGTGCTCGCCTCCTCCCGTGAGGGCTGGGCAAACGTGTTGCTCGAGTCGATGGCTTGTGGCACGCCCGCCGTGGCTAGCCCCATCCCCGGCAACCCCGAGGTGATACAATCCCGTGAGGCCGGGTTTATCGCGAAGGAGAACTCGCCCGCTGGTCTAGCGGCGGCCATACGGGCCTGGGAGGCCGAACCCACTGATCGAACGTTGACGAGACGCTACGCCGAAGCCTTTGGTTGGGACGCCACAAGCGCGGGCCAATTATCGCTTTTTACGAGGGTCGTGTCAGCCAGGCTCAAACAAAGACGACTCTTACGGCCCGTTCAGGATAGAGAGGCTGCACCAGATTAAGCGCCTTGCAGGATGCCCGGCTTTCACGCCGAGCATCCCTTCTGAGACTCAGCCGCGTCTTGGTCCTGGCCGTCCCCCACCACCGTGCGGCGCTGCGGCCGGATGCGGGGCTGGCGCGGCAGGGCGAGCGACATGCGGTCCGGCGCCCAATCCCATCGGACGTGCCATCGGCCGACCCATACCGCTCACATGCTGGCCAGCACCTGGCGAGCGGTATCCTGTATGGGTCGTGTTGTGGAACCCACTCGCCGAATGTGCAGTGGCCGTGTGATTTGTGCTGGCGGCGGGGCGCGCAACCTCCCCCGTATGGACCGCTTCGGCTGGATGGACAGCAGCGGGCCCTTCGGCCCGGGCCGGCACCACCCCCGCGCCGTGGAACTCTCCTGGTCTGGAGGTCGCGGCGACCGCTGGCGATCCATGATTGACCGAAGCACGCAACGCCGGGTTCTGTGCCGCCGTCCGATCATGCTGCTCCTGTTCCCGCGTCGGGTTGACATGCTGTTCGCGGGCGAAAGCCGCCTCCTCCGGAGTGGGACGGGCGTTCACGCCGTTGGGGCCGTTGAAGCTGGTGCGGTTGATCGTGGTGTTGTTGACGACTGTGCGGTTGAACACATTCGTTACATGCACGCCGCCGAAATTGTTGACCGCGCTGTTGTAGAAAAAGCCGCCACCCCGCCACTCACCGCCCAGAAACCCGATGCCGCCATAGCCGAAGCCGTAGTTGATCCCGCCATAGAAGCCCACGTGCGGTCCCCAGTAGCCGCGATTGAACGCATAGATGCCGTTGTTGAAACCCCAGTAGCCGGGCGTCCACAACAGACCGACGGAGGGCGGCTGGGCCCAGGTGCCCGGTACCCAATAATAGCCAGCCTCGCCGTAATTCCAGAAGCCTGGGGTCCAAAGGTAACCCGGCGCGGGTAGCGGCGGCTGCACATAGATCGGCAACGCCGGCGGGGCGATGGTTATCGCGACACCCACGCCGAACTGGGCCTGTGCAGGAACGAACGGCACCGCTGTCATCGGGGCTGCGAGGAGCGCCAATGCCAAGGGGGCCACAGAGGAAGCGAGGCGTAACGGTCGCATGGGTGTTTTATCCTTGTCGTGTAGCAACAAACTGATCATTAGCGCGGTATCGTGCAACGGCCACGCCACGGGGCTGTGAAACAAAACGATGCACGATGTCGTCTCGGCCCACTCGGCATGGTTACCAAACAGAGTAAGCGAAAGATTCTGTCGAAAATGCGTCGAACATGCCTGCTTTGCTTCACGAAGTCGACATCGGCTCGGTAGCGCCGAGAGCCTCGAGCGGGTTTCCCCCGAGTAGGCGTCTCCGGGCGCCAATTGGCTGTCCACGCGCCGTGCCGGCCGTCAAGCTCGCCGTGCCGGGCTTGCAGCGGGCAACGCCACTCTATGACAAACAGCGTCCGGGCGGCGTGGCTCGCGGGTCAACCCTACTGGCAGACCGTCCCAAATAGATAGGCAGCCAAGGGATCGAACGCCGCCAAGCAGTTCGCATACGGGTGGAGCGGGTTCATCAGGCCGCTTCAGTCGCGCGGCCTCCGTCAGCCCGTGGCCTAGAGAGGCGGCGAAGGCGCAAGCGTCTCGGATTAGCTCCTATGAGCTCCAGCCCTTGCAGAAGCACGTAACACCTCAAGGCCGGCGCGTATTTGCCTAGCCTAGCCGGTCGGACAAGGCTGCATACCCGCATAAAATGGGTGAACAGTGCAATGCCGGTACACGAGCGTACGCATAGCATGCCAGAGTGCCAGCATGGAGCTTGATGTCAGCATCGCGGTGTTTTGCCAGAACGAGGCGGCTCGAATCGGCGCCTGCATCGCCAGCATCGCAAACGCTGCGCGCTCGCTTCGCACTGGGCTGACCATTATTGTGAACGGCAGCACGGACGCCAGTGCCCGATTGGCACAGGCTGCCGCCCACGCCCACAACCTGACGGCGCGCGTGTTCATCATTCCGTATGGCGACAAGGCCAACGCGATCAACCGCAGCTTCTACGAGCTGCGCCAGTCGGCGCGATTACACGTGTTCCTTGATGGATACGTGGTTGTCGGCCCCCGCTCGCTCGTGGCATTGCGAGACGCCCTGGCCGATACGCCCCATGCGCTGGCTGCCACCGGTGTCGCCGGCAACGGACGCACCATGAAAGCGGCGACAGCCCACACGTTGCGTCACGGCGGCCAACTTCATGGTCAGCTGCACGCGTTTCGCCCCGCGTTTCTCGACCGGCTGACGCAACATGGGGTGCGGCTGCCCGTGGGGCTATACCGCGGCGACGGGCTGTTGGGATCGATGGCGTGCCACGCGCTTGACCCCGGGACGGCGTGGGACAACCACCGCATACGCGGTGCGGCGGAGGCCACCTACGAAATACCGCTGCTCTCTCCCTTCGAGCCGGCCGACATCGCTCGCCAGTTCCGCCGCACGGTGCGCCAGATGCGCGGCCGGCTGGAGAACGCGGCGATTTCGTCGATCATCTACGAGCATGGCTATGCGGCCCTGCCCGCCTATGCCGATGACATGATAGCCGCTTGGCTGGCCGGCGGCGGCAAGCCGGTCGCCAGCCTAGCAATGCGCCCGTTCATGACGCTAGCTCTGCGCCAGCATGCACGTGCGGGCCGGCCCGACCAGAAGGCGCTAAGTCCCGTTCCCTTGTGAAAAAAAGCCCTTCATTGCTTGTGCAAGCATTGGTCCGGCGACCGCAAATACAAAATCTCTTGCCTCTTTTCTTCAGAAAAAGACCTCGATAATGTATCGAGTGGCCGTGGCAACCCACTGCAGGCTTGGGCGGTCCTGCAACAGGAATACCGGAACGAGAGCGCGACGGTCATGCGCTTGCCAACGTTGTCTGCCAAAGCCTGTAGCGGGAGCGGCGGGCAGCGCCGCCTCCCCTAGGTGTTCGGACCTCTGCTGTGGTGCTTGACCAAGGCCCAAGTTGCCCGGGTCTGCGTCGCAGCCTACAAACAGTGTTTTGGCAACGATTTCAACCGAGGACCGGCCATGGACTACCCGTGACATAAACCGGCGGAACGGCGAGGCGCTCCGACACCCTCACGTGCTGTCTCAAGCAGGCCGACATCGTGAACAGGTAGTAGATCATGGGCTGGAAAGCTATGCCGACGAAAGATCCACAGGCTAGTATAGTCATCAGGGAGACCTGAAGGCTGAACGCCAGGTCCCGTGCCCAGGCCATGTCGTCAGTTCCCTTGGTCAGGCGCGCTACTGTACGAAGCTCCAGCAGCGACGTTGCAATTAAAAGTCCGAACAGGCCCAGCCCCACCCAACCCTGCTCGCCTAGAACCTCGAAATAGATGCTGTGAAAGGCCTTGCCGTTTACCACCACGGGAGCCCCGTCGGGGCCGCCCGGTAGTTCGATCCGGTCGATCAGGTAAACGTTGAAGCCGCCGCCCAGCGGGTGAGTGCTGACGTAATCGAGCGTCCATTGCCAGACAAGGATACGGCCGAGCGCCGAACCTTCAGAGTTGAAGTCCTTTACCGTCGAGATACGATCGTTCCAAGCGCCCGACGTGAAAAGATACGCGCAGAGTACCGCCGCCAAGCCCACCGTCCCGTAAAGGATCTTCCTGCGCGCGAAAATCCAAAGGCCTATGCCGGCAACACCCATGCCGACCAACGCGGTGCGTTCATAAGTCCCGACCGCGGCAGCAACTGCGGCCACGACCAACCCGAGATAGAGAAGGCTCGTGATACGCCCTCTCGGCAGTATGATCGTGTTCCTGCGAAGGTACAGGATGATAGGCACCAGCATGAGAGAGACGCCGGCCAGGGTGCTGCCCTCGGAAAGCAGGCTGTTGGCGCCAAGCACGCCCAATGCTCTTCCATAACCGCCGCCGCTGTATAACGTCTTTATGCCGACCGGTAGAAAGTGCAGCATGATCGAGAACAGGTAGATCTGAAGGAAGGCTTCAATCTGCACCCGCGAACGAAACACGAATGGTACAAACGCGGCAAAGCAGATCGTCTTGAAAGCGTAATCCCACTTCACCCAGGCGCTGGCGGGCACCTCAGCCCAGAAGGCCGTCGACAGCGTCACCCAAACGGCGAAGGCGGCAAGGATGACGCTCGTGATCGTCGGTCTGCCCTTTCGGCGATCCATAAGAAGGAAGCTGACGATAGCCGCGATGGCAACGATCATGGATACAGGGAGTGTGTTGAGGAACTCGGTCGCTACCGCCTGGGGATCAAACGTATCGACCCAGACGTAACCGAGGCTGAAGACGAAAGGGGCTGCTACCCCCATGATGATGAAGGTCAGGTAGATAAGGGTGACGTAAGCGCTTCGGAGCATTCAGTGATCCAGGTCGGGTCGAATCGTCGTCATCGACGTCTCCCAGGGTGCGTCGGGGGATAGAACACGAACCGAGCGTGAGGTCCGATCCGGTTTCCGATCGAGTTTGACGTGCCAAGGACGTGTGCGGTCGAGGCGGACCGCCCGGACAATAACAAAAACGCAAAGCAGGGTGCTTAGCACTATCGAGAAGTCGTCTATCATGGCTAACCCGCGGCCGCCGACACGCTCGCCAACTGTCGCCGTGCCATCCGTTGTCCTGGGCGTTCGATCGTGTGATAGAGCACTGCGGACCCGGCCAAGACGGCCAAAAGATAGGCTAGAAAGGCCAGAGCGGACGGAACACCGGGGCGAACCATGACGAACTTAACCCAAATCTTGACGAAATAGTGCAGCATGTAGGTCGAATACGACACCGCGCCCAGCCATTGCAGAGCCCGTGATCGTAGGATCGCCGGCAGCCAGCCGCGTTCGTCGATAAACGCATACACGACAGCCGTAAACGCCAGCGGCACGATGCAATAGTCTGCAATGCGCGTGAATGCGTATATCCCGCTACAAACGAAGGCGACACAGAGTGCGAAGCGCGTGGCCGAGCGTGACCGTGGTGTGGATTGGCTAGCACGGCCCACTCCAATGCCAATCGTGAACTCCAGAAGGCAACGGAGAGACCAAAACGCCTGCCCTCCATAGCCCAGACCGGCAGGGCTGATCGCAAGAGCGGCCAACGCAAGCACCGACAGGATCAGACCGACATAGGCCAGGCATTTGAGCGTCGTTCCCGTGAGCACGACGGTGAGGGCGGCAAGGACCGGAAATGCGAGGTAGGCCAGCCACTCCGCACTGATCGACCAAGCCGGAATGTTCCAATATAAGCCGGGCGTAAGTCCCCAATTCTGTATGAGGAGAAAACTCGCCCCGTAATAGGTCCAATGAAGGTTCCCCGGGTCTCGATGACTGGAGAGAAGCATAATCGCCAAGGGGTTGAGCAGGAACAACAGCAGCATCAACCCATGCACCGGGTAGATACGCGAAAGCCGCAAAGCAAGGAAACGTGCGTAGATAGCTGGCCGAAAGCGACCTTGCGTAAACCAGGCGAGGTAGTTGAACGATATTACGTAGCCGGACAGTATGAAGAACAAGTCAACAGCCAGGTATCCCCTGCTGACCACCTGTAACACCGCAATCGGCGTTCCCGCAGGCAACGCCTCGCGAAAATGGAACGCAACGATCCACCAAGCCGCAACACCTCTGACGGCAGTCAGCGCCCGAACCGTTTCTTGGTGCCTGACCGCTCCTGTTTGAGGCCGTCGTAAGCTTAAATCCGCATCCAACCTGTTGCCCCGGATGGTCACGACGCCAATGCCTGATCCCGCCCGGTCCGGCGCAGCCGGCCCGGGCGGGATCAGGGTTTTGTTACATGACCTGTCCTAGTTCCACAAGCTCGCTATGCCGCCGTCCATCTTGGTCGCAGTGATCTTCACCTTGCTGGCACATGTCATCCCGAGTTTTGAGCGAGCCATAGACGCGTGAGTGAATCGAAAGCCACTGGGCGCGGCGAGCAGGTGTTGCCGTAACGTCCAATGTACATGTCAAGAAACTAGGCCCGGCTTTCTCGGCCAATGTCGGCCACCGCGCCGCGGCCGCCGACATTGTGCTGGTCAGCCGATGGGAATCTTGGCTACCGCCCGTCCCCGTCGCGCATCTGCCCGGTCGGTTCCTGCACGTGTGCCTCCAAAAACCATAGCTGCTTGTCGATCCCGCGAGAGACTTCGGTGAATATGTCGGCGGCGTCTGCGTCCCCCGCCTCGTCGGCCTGGTCGATGCTGTCGTGCAACGCGTTGGCGTAGGCGCCGAAGCGGTCGATCAGGGCAGCCAAGTGGTCGGCAACCGCGTATGTGTCGGTCGGATAGGGCGCCAAGTGTGTCATCCGGCCCACCGTTTGGGTGGTGCCCAGCGCGGTGCCGCCGAGCTGGACGGCGCGCTCGGCCATCGTGTCGTTCCACTCGTCCTGTTCCGTTCGGAACCCGTCCAGCATCAGATGTATGCCGATGAATTGCGGGCCTTTCAGATTCCAATGGGCCTGTTTGGTGGCCAATGCCAAGTCGATGCCGTCGGCCAGACGCGCGTTCAGCAGGTCGATGGACACCGTCTTGGCGTTCGAAGATAGGGTGTTGCGGGTCTTATGCATGCGGTGGGCCTGGGCGGGAGCGTGTTCGGTATCTGCCATATCGGTATCTCCTGAAGGTGTGGCCCGCCAACGCCCCGATGCGGCCGATGTTCCGGCGTGTGGGCTGCGGTGTGGTATGGGCGGCCAACGACGAAGGATAGCCGATGACAGAGCACGCCGACATACTGGCTGAACTCGCTGGCTTGCTGGAGGGGGAGGCTGACCCGGTGGCCCGTGCGGCCAACACCGCCGCCCTGATTTTCGCCCGCGTCCGTCGGCTAAACTGGGCCGGCTTCTATTACCTGCGTGGGGACATGCTGGTCGTTGGGCCTTTCCAAGGTCTGCCCGCCTGCACGCGCATCCCGCTCGGCACCGGCGTGTGCGGCATCGCCGCCCAGCGTCGGCAGACGATCGTGGTGCCGGACGTGCACGCCTTTCCTGGCCACATCGCGTGCGACGGTGCGTCGCTGTCCGAGATCGTAGTGCCGTTCGCCATCGATGGCCGGCTCGCGGGTGTGCTCGACATCGACAGTCCCGAACACGACCGCTTCAGCGCGGCTGACCAAGCGTTTTTCGAGGCGGTTGCCGGCCGTTACGCCGACGGCTGTACACCGTTACGCAGCGATCGTTGTGTCGTGGTAGCGGGTGGCGTGCTGTCTTAGCCAAAGAGGCACGGCCAGGGCAGGCAGCGGACGGGCGAACAGGAATCCTTGCACCGCATCGACCCCTAACGCGCGCACCCGCTCCAGACTGGACTGGTTCTCGATCCCCTCGGCTATGACAAACCGGTCGCGCTTCTTCGCCTCTGTCACGATCGCGGTCAGCAATTCGCCGGAGGCCGGGTCGGCTGCCAGGTTGCCGTCCAGCTTGACCACGTTGAACGGCAGGTCAAGCAACTCGCGCCAGTGCGGCAGTTCCGGCCCCGCGTCGTCGATGGCGGTGCGGAAGCCGGCTTGCTGCCAGGCTTCCAAGGCGTCGCGCAGCGCGTCGATGTCGGGAAGCGTGCGGGATTCGAGCAGCTCCACCATCACCTGCGACGGCTTGACGCGCGCCACTGCGCAAAGCTCGACGGCGCGTGTCAACGATCCGGGGTGGAGCACCGAGGCGACTGGCAGGTTGATGCTGACGAACAAATGCGCACCGCAGACCTGGTTGCGTAATTCGAGAAAGGTGCGGGCTGCGGCGATGCCGGTCAAAACCCGCTCGCGTCCGCAGGCCAGGGTGGCGGGGATGAAATCCTTGGGATGCAAGATGCCGCGCTGCCGTGTGTGCACTCGGGCCAGCGCCTCCACCCCGATCGGCGTAAGGTCGGTGGCATCGATGATGGGTTGGAAGCGCATGCGCAAGCCGCCGCCGTGCAGGGCCGACACCAGCTCGGACGCGGTGAGCGGGGGCGCTCCTACTGGCATGCGCGCCGGCTGGGACAGGACGGCCACGATCGCCTCGGGAGTCACATCGGCCACGCATTCCACGGTGGTGGACCCGCCGGCGCTCTCGCAACCAAGCAGCAGCAACGGTATGGGATGCTGCGTCACCTCGTCCAGCATTCCGGCCAAGGCATCGGCCGACTGCATAGCAAGCGGGGCCACCGCTAGCACACAGGCGTAGATGCTGCCATGCTGGAGAAGGTGGGCCATAGCGGTATGAACGTCGGCCACAACGTCCAGAACCGCGCCCAGCCGGCCGGAAGCCGTCTCGGCAGCTTGCTGCGCGCGCTCGTCGGAGCCAACCAGCAGCAGGCGGAGGAGGCCGGGGACCGCAGGCGGCAAATTCAACTCCTCACACCCGTGTTACCACGGTTGTGGATCATTTGTATAACGCCTGCAAACAAAAAATTAGATAGTTGTATAATTGCAGGTATGACAAATCACGAGGGTGTCATCGTACGGTCGCCGCTTTGCTCGGTGGTGCGGTCACCTCGCGCCGCAACCTGTTTTCGCCGAGCAGCAGCAGGATGGGTGCCGCGATCATGATTGAGCTGACGGTGCCGATGGCAATGCCGAACAGCATGGCCAGCGCAAACCCAGACAGGCTTGGGCCGCCAAACAGGGCCAATGGCACGCTGGCCAGGAACACCGTGCTGGACGTGCCGAGCGTGCGGTTGAGCGTCTCGTTGATCGACAGGTCGATCAGTTGACGCAGCGGCATGGTCTTGTACTTGCGCAGGTTTTCCCGCACCCGGTCATAGACCACCACCTTGTCGTTGGTGGAGTAGCCGATGATCGTCAGGATGGCGGCTACCATCACGCTGTCGAACTCGATGCGGCTCAAAGCGAGGAAGCCCATCGTCTTGGTCACGTCCAACAGCAGAGTGACCACAGCGCCGACGGCGAACTGCCACTCGAAGCGAAACCAGATGTAGGCGAAGATCATGCCCAGGCTGATGACCAAGGCAAGGATGCCGTTGTGCAGCAGCTCGGCGCTGACCGAGGCGCCGACCACGTCGTTGCGCAGCACGCGCGTGCCGGGCTGTGCCTGCCGGAGCACCTGTTCGACCTGATGCTGCAGCACCTGGTTGGCGGCGGGCGTCGCCTGTGTACCGAGCCGGATCAGCACGTCGTCGTCGGCGCCGAAGCGCTGCAGCCCGGCGGTGGGCAGGTGCGCGGCCACGAACGCGTTGCGCAACCGGTTGAAATCGGCGGGCCCCGGGGTACGCGCCTCGATCGTGATGCCGCCGGCGAAGTCGAGGCCAAGCCGCAGCCCGGGGGTGTAGAGCAGGCCGACGGAGATGGCCGACAGGATGAACGAGCCCGCTAGGCCGTAGAAGCGGGCGCGCATGAAGGCAAAGCGGGTCCCGTCGGGGACGAAGCGGAAGATCGGACGGTTGAACATCTCTATGCGGGCCTGGTTAGCGCGTCGCTGCTGGTAGTGCATTCTGGCCGAGCTTCTCCCGGCCATCCACGCGGTTGTGCGAGCGGGTAACTGCCGTGATTACCACGCAGCCTCGTCTGACCTGTGCCTCCACCGCCTGACCGCGTGCATGCCCGGCCAGGTGTGTCAGATGGGTCAAGTCCATTCGCTGCGCGCCTTAAACTGGTAACAGCTGCGGACGGCGTGCGGCATACCACTGCACCATCATCAGCCTCGCCAGCACGGTGGCGGTGAACAGCGTGGTGAGGATGCCGACGGTGATGGTCAGCGCGAAGCCTTTGACCGCGCCGGTGCCGAAAACGAACAGCATGACGTGGGCCAGGAACGCGGTGACGTTGCTGTCCAGGATCGTGCTGAACGCCCGTCGGAACCCGGTCTCCATCGCGTTCAGCGGCGTGCGCCCGTTGTGCGCCTCCTCCCGGATGCGCTCGTTGATCAGGATGTTGGCATCCACCGCCATGCCCAGCGTAAGCAGCAGTCCCGCCATGCCGGGCAGGGTCAACGTCGCCTCAAACAGCGACAGAATGGCCACCAGCAGCACCAGGTTCATCAGCAAAGCGAGGTTCGCGAACCAGCCGAACAGGCCGTAGAAGGTGCCCATGAAGCCGACCACCAGCAGGAAGCCGGCAACCAGCGAGTAGGCGCCGGCGCGTATGCTGTCCGCCCCGAGTTCCGGCCCCACCGTGCGCTCCTCCACCACCGTCAGCGGTGCGGGAAGGGCGCCGGCACGCAGCAGGATGGCCAATTGGGAGGCGCTGGCCGCATCGAAGCCGCCGCTGATCTGGCCGCGGCCGCCGGTAATCGCCGTGCGGATGACGGGTGCGGAGAGTATCTGGTTGTCGAGCACGATGGCAAAGCGCTTGCCGATGTTGTTGCGAGAGGTTTCGGCGAAACGCCGCGCGCCGAGGCTGTCGAAGGTGAAGTTCACCACCCAGCCGCCATCCTGCTGGTCGGTCCCGGCGCGGGCGTCCGTCAGGTTGGCGCCGTCCACCTCGATGCGCTTGCGTATGGCGAGCTTTTCGGCAGGGTTGGCCTGCATCGCTAGCAGCTCGGAGCCGGGGTTGGGCGGCGCGCCGGGGATCGCGGTCTCGTCGAGCAGGTGGAACGTCATCTTGGCCGTCTTGCCGAGAAGTTCCTTCACACGGTTGGGGTCCTCGATCCCCGGCAACTGCACCACGATGCGGTCGCTGCCCTGGCGGGTGATCTGCGGATCGACCACGCCAGTCTCGTCAATGCGTCGGCGTACAATCTCGATCGACTGTTCCACCGCGTGGGTCGCCGTCTGCACCAGGGCGGCGGGCTGTAGCGTGATGGCGATGTTGCTGCCCGCGAGGTCGGAGACGGCGAACTCGCCAGGCACGGCTGCCGGAATCTGGCGCAGGGCGGCCATCGCGTTGTCGTGCTGCGCGGGGTCGCGCAGGTGCAGGAACACGCGCTGGTCGCCGGCCTCGGCGGCCAGGTTCTGGTAGCCGACATGGGCGGCCAGCAGCTGGGAGCGAGCGCCGTCGGCCAGCGCGTCCAGCCGTTCATGCTGGACGGCGTCCATATCGACCTGCATCAGCAGGTACGAGCCGCCCCGAAGGTCAAGCCCCAGATGCACGCTGCGCCAGGGTAGCCAGGCGGCCGGGGCGGGCATCAGGTTGGGCAGGCACAGAAGCACGCCGAGCAGGCAGACGCCGAAAATGCCCAGGGTCTTGGAGCGGCTGAAATACATCACGGTTTTGGCGGCCTCATGGCAGGCAATCCGGCTCCTGGTTCGTCGCCGCCGGATATGCAGGCTGGCGGCTTGTCAGGCAATGCCGGCTCTAACGCCCGCCTGAGGTGCTGTCTGCAACGCCTGCCTTCACAGGCCTAGCACCAAGGGCAGCGATGAGGAAGACGGCACGAGGCGTGTTCAAGTAAGGCTACCCCGAAGATGGACGCAAGCCGATACCGATCTGCCTACAATCGCGCGGCCGGCGGGATTGGCGGCCCGCCTTGGCCGTCGCTAGGCTTTCACCGCCTCCGCCCGGTGCGGCAGTTTCCAGCCGGGCCGGACGAAGTGGCAGGTGTAGCCGTGCGGGATACGCTCCAGGTAGTCCTGGTGCTCCGGCTCGGCTTCCCAGAACGCGCGGGCGGGCACCACTTCGGTCACCACGCGGCCGGGCCACAGTCCTGACGCATCAACATCGGCGATGGTGTCCAGCGCCACCTGCCGCTGCTCGTCGCTGGTGGTGAAGATGGCCGAGCGGTAGCTGGCGCCCCGGTCGTTGCCCTGGCGGTTGGGCGTCGTCGGATCGTGAATCTGGAAAAAGAACTCCAGCAGCGTGCGGTAGCTCGTCTTTTCGGGATCGAAGATGATCTCGATGGCCTCGGCGTGGTTGCCGTGGTTGCGATAGGTCGCGTTGGCCACCTCGCCGCCGGTGTAGCCCACGCGGGTGGCGATCACACCGGGCTGGCGGCGCACCAAATCCTGCACGCCCCAGAAACAGCCGCCTGCCAAGACGGCGCGTTGTTCGCTCATACGAGTTCCTTCACCTGATCGAGGTATGCGCCGTAGCCTTGGTCCTGCATCGCGTCGCGATGGATGAACCGCAGCGAGGCGGAGTTGATGCAATAGCGCAGGCCGCCGCGATCAGGCGGTCCGTCGGGGAAGACGTGGCCCAGGTGGCTGTCGCCGTGGACTGACCGTACCTCGGTGCGGATCATGCCATGCGAGGCGTCGCGTATCTCGTTGACGTGGGCCGGCTCAATCGGCTTGGTGAAGCTTGGCCAGCCGCAACCCGACTCGTATTTGTCCGCCGAGGCGAACAGCGGCTCGCCCGAGACGACGTCCACGTAGATTCCCGGCGCCTTGTTTGCCAGGTATTGGCCGGTGCCGGCGCGCTCCGTGCCGCTCTGCTGGGTGACGCGGTACTGCTCCGGCGACAATGCTGAAACGGCTTCTTTGGTCTTGGCATAATGGGTCATGGTCACCTCCATGGGCCGTCATCTGGTAGTCCGGGCCGCCCTTGTCGAGGAATCGGGCGGCACTTCGGCTGGTCAATGCTCCAGGATCGGGATGACGTTGGGCGCCCCCGTCTCCAGCACCTCGACGGCGTCGCCCACGGCGATGCGCCCCAGCGTGGCGGGGATCAGGTTTTGGCCGAACATGATGCCGTGCTCGTCATGGCGGAACCGGCCGAGCGTACGCAGCGGCTCAGTGCGGTCGGGCCGCAGGCCGGTCTGCTGGTCGATGGTGGTCACGGTGCAGCGGTCGCACGGCTTGACTACGCGGAAGGTGGCGCCGCCGATGCGCAGCAGGCGCCAGCAATCCTCGGCCCAGGACGGGGCGCCGCCGACCACGATGTTGGCGCGGAACCGACCGATCGGCACCGGACGGGCCAGCCGGCCGTTCAGATCGTCCAGCGAGCCCAACGAGGTCAGCAGCACCGGGTAGCCGTCGGCGAAGCTGACCGTCTCGCGCGGGGACGCATAGGCGGGGTTGATCGGGCGGGCGGCCGTGTCGTGCATGTGCACCAGGCGGCAGGGCTGGCCGAGCACCTGGGTGAGCCAGTCGGCGGCGCTGTCGCCTGCATCGGCCGCTAGCAGGGTGCTGCGCCAGACGGTGGTGCTGCGGATCGGGGCGTCCGGGCCGCCCGCCGCCACGTCGATCGCGCCGGCGCCGGGACAGGCCAGCCGCACGCCGCGCGCATCGGCTTCGGCGCGGACCAGTGCCATGCGGGGCAGCACACGCTGGGTGAGGAAGCGGCCAGTCCCGTCCACCACCATCCAGCGTCGGTCGTGCTGCAGCCCCCACGGCTCGACGAGGGCCGAAGCCGGACGGGTACCTGCGAACCCCTTGACTGGAAACACGTGCAGTTCTTCCACCACCATCGACTGCACGCCCGCCCTCTGCCTGCCGCCCCGGCTCGCCCATCCGGCATGGGTGGGCTTATGGTCCGCTTATGCCAGACATCCTACGCATCGGCGTCATCGGCGCCGGCCATTTTGGGCGATACCACGCTCAAAAGATCGCCCAGAGCCGGCGGGCGGCCCTGGTTGGCCTGACCGACCTGGACGCTGCCCGGGCAGCCCTGGTGGGGCGCGAGCTGGGCGGGGTGCCGGCGATGGGGTTGGCCGACCTGCTGGCCACCGCCGAGGCTGTAATCGTGGCAGCCCCGGCCGAGGCGCATTACGACATCGCGGCGTTGGCGCTGGAGCAGGGCCGACACGTTTTGGTGGAAAAGCCGATCGCCGCCACGCTGGAGCAGGCGGACCGGCTGGCGGCGCTGGCGCGCGTGCGAAATTGCGTGCTGCAGGTGGGCCACCTGCTGCGCTACTCGCCGGAACACGCAGCCATTGCCGCCCGCATCGCCCGGCCGCTGTATATCGAGGCGACCCGGATCGCGCCGTTCAAGCCGCGCGGCACGGACGTGTCGGTGATCCTGGATCTGATGATCCACGACCTCGATCTGGTGCTGAGCCTGGTCGACAGCCCGATCGCCAGCGTGGACGCGCTGGGGGCGGCCGTTTCCAGCCAGTTCGAAGACATCGCCAACGCCCGTGTGCGGTTCGAGAACGGCTGTGTTGCCACGATAACCGCCAGCCGCATTTCGCTGAAGACCGAGCGGCGGATGCGGCTGTTCGGCCAGGAGGGCTACCTGTCGGCCGATTTCGTGGCGCGGCGGCTGAGCATGATCGGGCGCGAGCACGGCATCCCGTTGCCTGGCACCGACGGTTTCAGGATCGACGAGGCGAGCTGGGACGAGCACGACGTGCTGGAGGCCGAGCACGACGCGTTCATCGCCTCCTGCCTGGACGGCGCACCGGTGGTAGTGGATGCGGCGGCCGGGCGGCGCGCGCTGGAGGCGGCGTTGGCGGTGGCCGGCAGCATGGCCCAGTCCCGGTCGGTAGCCGAGGCTTCAGGGCTGATCCAGGAGGTCGAGCACGGCGCGGGCGGCCGCCTCTGACGGCGTGCCATGGGGTGCCCGCAAGGAACGCATGATGCCGGCGAAGGCGTCGCGCTGGGCGCCGACCGCCGCCTGGTCGGTCAGCAGCGTGTGCAGGGTGGCCGCAAGCCTTTCCGGCGTGCAGTCCTGCTGCAGCAGCTCGGGCACCACTGCGCGGCCGGCGAGCAGGTTCACCATGGCCACATGCGGCACGCGGATCAGGCGGCGCGCGATGGCGGCGGTGATCGGGTTCACCCGGTAGGTGACCGCCATCGGCACGCCTGCCAGGGCCAGCTCCAGAGTGGAGGTGCCCGACTTGGTTAGGGCAGCGCCTGCTGCCGCGTAGGCATCGTGCTTGTCTTCTAGATCGGTGATGATCAGCGGCCGTATCGGCCAGCCGGCGGCGTGATTGCCCACGGTGCTTGCAACCGCATGCGCGACGGGGATGACGGGAACGACGTTCGGGTGGGTATGGGCGAGCACGCCGATGGCGCGGCCGAACACCGGCATCAGGCGCGGCGCCTCGGTGCGGCGGCTGCCGGGCATCAGGACGACGACCGGGATGTCGGGTGCGATCCCGTAGCGGGCGCGGAACCGTTCGGCACGGCCCTGGTCGGCACCCGATTGCAGCACGGGGTGGCCCACGAAGGTGGCAGGCAGGCCATGGCGTGCGAAGAATTCCACTTCGAAGGGTAGCAGGCAGAGCAGCCGGTCCCACAGGCCGGGATACGCGACAACCCGGTGTTCCCGCCAGGCCCACACTTGCGGGCCAACGTAGTGGGCACGCTTCAAGCCGAGTGGCTTGATATGTTCGAGCAGGCGCAGCGCAAAGCCGGGGCTGTCGATGGTGACGACCATGTCGGGGCGGAGCCGATCGATGTCGGCTACGGCTTGGCCGAGCCTGCGGTTCAGCGCGCGCAGCCGCGGCAGGATTTCCGCCAGCCCCATCACCGACAATTCGCGCATCGGGAACAGGCTGGCCAGGCCCGCCGCCTCCATGCGCGGGCCGCCGATACCGGCGAAGGCGAGCCCTGGCCGAAGCGTTTGCAGCGCCAGCATCAACCGCGCGCCGAGCACGTCGCCGCTCGCCTCGCCTGCCAGCAGCCAGACGATGGGCGCCCCTCTTACGGGTCGTTCAGCCATAAAGCGCGGCGGGGTCGGCGAGCGGCGACGCGATCTCCACCGCCGCGCCGTCGCGCCACGCCGTGTAGAAGCACGAGCGGCGGCCGGTATGGCAGGCAACCCCCTCCTGATCGACCAGCAGGAGGATGGCGTCGGCGTCGCAATCGAACCGCAGTTCCACCAGGCGTTGAACCTGGCCGGAGCTTTCGCCCTTGCGCCACAGTGTCTGGCGCGACCGGCTCCAGTAGCAGGCGCGCCCGGTGGCCAGAGTTTCCTCGATGGATTGCCGGTTCATCCACGCCAGCATCAACACTTCGCCCGTGTCGTGCTGCTGGGCGATGGCGGGGATCAGGCCGCGCGAGTCGAAGTGCAATGTCGGCATGGCGCCTGTCATGCGACGAGTATCACGTCCAGCGTGCGGGGACCGTGCACGCCTTCGACGCGGTCCAGCTCGATGTCGGCGGTGGCCGAGGGGCCGCTGAAAAACGTGACCGGCGCGCCGTGGACCACCCGCGGGTGTAGAATGGCAAGCGCTTCCGGCATGATGCCGACCAGGCTGCTCTCGCGCACGATGCAGAGGTGATAGTCGGGCAACAGCGTCAGCGCGCGGCGGCCCTGGCCTGGACCGGCGTCGAGCACCACCGTGCCGGTTTCGGCAATGCCGAGCAGGCTGCCCGTCATCGCACCCTGGGCCGCCTCCAGATCCTCGTAACCCAGGCCGAGATCTTCCCGAGGTGCCGGATGTGCCGACCGCCACGACATCGGCAGGTCGTGCGGGATGACCAGCGAGACGATGCCGCGCTGGTCGAGCGTGGCCGCCGCCACTTCGCGCACGTCAACGTCGGACCGAGCGCGCAGCACCGTCACGTGGTAGTCCGACAGGCGCTGAATGAAGCGGGCCGTAAGTTCGCCGCGATCGGCATCCCAGCGATGGCGATAGCCGGGCGTGTGTGCGGGCGGTGCGGCGGTGCCCTTGGCCGCGCGGATGCGGGCTGTGATCTCGTCGCGCGCGCTCAACGGCGTTCGCTCCACCAATCGCGAAAACGTTGCGCCGGCAAGGCGGGAAAATCGCGGGCATCGGTCCAGGCGGCGAGCGGGCCGGGCATGCGGCTGATCAGGCCGTCATGCGCCACCAGGCGCTGCGCAAGCCGGCCCATCCGCTGTGCGAGGCGCATGCGGGCCTGGCCACCGAACAGCCACAGCACCGCCTGCATGGCCAATGTTTCCGCATCCAGCGCGTGCGCCGTACGGCGCGCATCCGTGGCGCCGGCACGCAGATGCACCAGGATGCGCGGTATGTCGATCTTGACCGGGCACACCTCGAGGCAGGCGCCGCACAGCGTGGAAGCGAAGGGCAGGGAACCGGCCGCGTCGAATCCTTTAAGTTGCGGCGTGAGAATGGCGCCGATCGGGCCCTGGTACATGGAGTTGTAGGCGTGGCCGCCGGTGCGCTCGTACACCGGACAGACGTTGAGGCAGCGCGAGCAGCGTATGCAGTGCAGGGTTTCGCGCGAGGCCGCATCGGCAAGAATTCTCGTTCGTCCGTTGTCCAGCAGAACGAGGTGGAACTCCTGCGGGCCGTCGCTGCCCGCCTGCGAGAGCGGGCGCACGCCGGTCCACAACGACGTGTAGGGGTTCATCCGCTCGCCGGTGGAGGCGCGCGGCAGCAATTGCAGGAACACGTCCAGGTCGGCGAAGCGCGGCAGCACCTTTTCGATGCCCATCAGCGAGATCAGCACGCGCGGCAGCGTCAGGCACATGCGCCCGTTGCCCTCGCTCTCCACAACGCCGACAGTGCCCGTCTCTGCGATGGCGAAGTTGGCGCCTGAGATGGCGACCGGCGTGTCGAGGAATTTCTCGCGCAGGTAGCGGCGTGCGGCGGCGGTGAGGTCGGTCGGCTTGTCGTTCAGCGTGCCCTGGTCGAAGTGTTTCTCGAACAAGGCTTGGATTTCGGCGCGGTTGCGGTGGATGGCGGGCACCAGGATGTGGCTGGGCGTGTCGCCTGCCAGCTGCACGATCATGTCGGCCAGGTCGGTCTCGATCGGCTCGATGCCGGCGGCCTGCATCGCCGGGTTCAGGTCGATCTCGTCGGTGGTCATCGACTTGATCTTGATCACGCGCTTGGCCTGGTGGCGGCGAGCGATATTGATGATGATCTCGCGCGCCTCCAGGGCGTCGCGCGCCCAGTGCACCGTTCCGCCGGCGGCCGTCACACGTTCCTCGAGCTGCAGAAGATGCGTGTCCAGATCATGCAGCGTTGCCGCCTTGATCGCCTGGCCGGCGCTGCGCAGCGCCTCCCAGTCGGGCAGCTCCGCGGCCACGCGGGCAGTGCGGGCGCGTATGGTGGTGGTGGCCTTGCGTATGTTTCTGCGAAGCTGCGTGTTGCGCAGCTCGGCGTGGGCGAGGGTGGGAAAGGACGTGTCGGTCATGTGCAGGCGAGTATCTCGGCGATGTGCATCGCGCGCACGCCGGTGCGCAGGCGCGACAATCCGCCGGCGATGTGCATCAGGCAGGAATTGTCGCCGGCGGTGACCACTTCGGCGCCGGTGCTGAGCACGGCGCGCATCTTGTCCGACAGCATGGCGGTGGAAACCTCGCCATTCTTGACAGCGAAGGTGCCGCCGAAGCCGCAGCATTCCTCAATCGCGGGCAATTCCACGAGCTCCAGGCCACGCACGGCGCGCAGCAATGCGGTGGGCGCGTTGCCCAATTTCAGGCCTCGCAGCGAATTGCAGGAGGCGTGATAGGTGACGCGATGCGGATAATAGGCGCCGATGTCGTCCATCTGTAATTCCCGAGTCAGAAACTCGGTAAGCTCGAACACGCGCGGGACCAGCGCCTCCACTTCGCGCAGCAGCCCGGCATCGTCGGCGGCCAACCGCGGATATTGCGCGCGGATGGTGGTGGTGCAGGAGGTGGAGGGGATCACGACCCGTTCGGCATCGCGGAACACGTCGACGAAGCGCCGCACCAGCGTCAGTGCTTCGCGCGGATAGCCGGAGTTGCTGTGCATCTGGCCGCAGCAGGTCTGGCGCGGGTCGAACGCAACCTCGTGGCCCAGGCGCTCCAGCACGGTCACGGTTGCCTGGCCGGTCTGTGGGAACAGCATGTCGTTGAAGCACGTGATAAACAACGCAACTTTCATTTGCTCGACTTCTCGTGGGAAACAGTCTTTTTAGGAAAGGACCAAAAAACTTGCATACAGCTGAGTCCGCGACAGCCGGACAAAGACTTTTTGCTCCTTTTCTTCAAAAAAGAAGTGCTTGCTTCCTCAGCCAGTCCCCAACCCGTAAGCCAGCGACGACAGATCCATATCCATCGTGACCGCGCCGACCAGCGGCTCGCGCGTCACCAGTTCGGCGGCCACCAGGGCAGAGCGGTCGTCCTTATGCACGATGCGCCACTCCGCCGACTCGGCCAGCAGGGCTGCCTGGGTCACCCGCGCCATGCCGGTGGCCATGCGCCTGCCGTCACGCTCGTCCGGGTCCAGCACCAGCGGGCGCAGCGACTCCAACGCGGCCGCGATGCGCGGCGCGACTGGCGAGAGTTCCGGGTGGGTCAGACGAGCCAGCCGCGCGCCGACATCGTCCAACCATTCCAGCGCCAGGTCCCGCGACCGCAGGGCGCGCAGCACGTCGTGCGCCAGCACCGAGGTGGTGCCCTCCCAAATCGCGTGCACATGGGCGTTGCGGAAGATGCGCGGTATGCCGGTGTCCTCCACGTAGCCGGCGCCGCCGAAACTTTCCACCAACTCGCTGGTGCCCCAGATCCCCTGGCGGGCGCAGGCCAGCTTGGTCAGCGGCGCCAGCAGGCGCGCCATGCCGGCGTTGCCGCCATGCTCGGCACGGCCCAGCGCGGATGCCGTCTCGAAGCATAGCGCTAGCATCGCCTCGTATTCCGCGGCGATCTTGGCCAGCCACGCGCGGTGCATCGGCTGCTCTGCGAGGGGTGCCCCGAACACGCGCCTCTTGTGCGCGTAGTCGCGTGCCAACCCTAGCAGGTGTCCCACGCCCGCCGGCCCTGCGTAGGCGGCCCAGACGCGGGCGATGTTGAGCAGGGATGCGACCTTGGCCACGCCGCGCCCCAGCCCGCCTACCGGCACCGCTATGGCTCCGTCCAGGTCCAGCTCGGCGGTGGGCAGGGCGCGGGTGCCCATCTTCTCCTTCAGCCGGCGCACGGCGATGCCGTTCCAGCTGCCATCGGGTCGGCGCAACTCCAGCAGGAACAGCGACAGCCCGGCGCTGCCCGCAACCTCGCCGTCCGGCCGGGCCAGCACCATCGCGATGTCGGCGGATGTAGCCGAGGTGAACCACTTTGTGCCGTGCAGCGCGAAGGTTCCGTTGCCGAGCGCCGCGGCGCGGGTGCCGGTCTGGCCGACGTCGGAGCCGCCCTCGGTCTCGGTCATCCACTGGCCGCTGGTGATGCCGCCCCGGCGCGCGGTCAGCCTCGCCCCGTACTGGGCCCAAAGCGCAGAATCGTGCTGGCGCAGCAGCCAGGCCGCGCCGTCGGTCATCACCAGCGGGCAGGTGGCGACCGCGCTCACAGGGTCGAACAGGTTGGCCAGGCCGGCCTGCACCACCCGGCCGTGCGCGCCGTAGCCGCCGTCGTAGGGGGTGGCGACCAGCCCTTCCTCCTGGCCGATGCGGACCAGGGCGTCGAAGGCGGGGTCGGTCTCGATGCGGTCGATGCGGTTGCCCCAGGCGTCGTAGAGGACGTGGCGTGGCGGGGCGCGCTCGGCCTGCTCGGCCAAGGCGGGAAGTTCGCCGGTGGCGCGCTCGGCCAGCCGGTCCAGCGCCGGGGCGGCCTGGGCGAAGACGTCGGGCGGGAGGTGGCGTTCGAGCGACAGGCGCAGCGCGCGGTCGGCGCGGAAGCGGTTGCGTGCGGCCGGCGCGGGCTGCCGGAAGCCGGATGGCCTGGTGGGCGGCATCATCTGATCCATGGGCCTGCTCCCGCTCGCTTCGACGCGAGATAAGGCGCTGGAAAGCTCGGATGCAAACCCCCCGGCCGGCGGGCTGGCCCGCGATGGTGCTGCCTTGAAGGGCGCATAGCCGCATGTCATGGTTGCAACGACTGGGGATGACGATGGACCAGGCCGCGGCACCGCGCGACAAATACGACCAGTGGGTGTTCGACACGTTCGGCGTCGATCCTTCGGCCTATCCGCCGCTCAAGGCCGGGCAGGGCGGCGATGCGGCGGAGTCTGGGGCGACGGCTGTGGGCGGGGCCGGCAAGCTGGCCGAGGATCAACGCAACGTCGCGTCGATGGAGAAGACGACCCTGGTAGCCGGCAAGGGCAGCGCGCCGGCGATGGCCGATGCCGGCGGTGGCGGCGTGGAGCTTGCAGCCTACAAGCCGGAGTCCGGCACGGTTGGGGGCGGTGCACCGTCGCTCGATCCGGTGAACAAGGGCCTGGACACGGCCGGCAAGGCTTTGGACGTCCTGGACAAGTTCGGGAAGCTGGCGGCAGACG
>CAXUHU010000014.1:40899-48405 GCA_964250925.1 uncultured Acetobacteraceae bacterium | reverse complement strand
CTCATCAGCGGCTCGTCCAGCAGCAGCAGGCGCGGATGGCCGATCAGCGCCTGGGCCAGCAGCAGGCGCTGCCGTTCGCCGCCGGACAGTTGGGAGAGCGGCCGGTCGGCCAGCAGGCGCGCGCCGACGATGTCGAGCGCCCAGTCAACCTCGCGCCGTCCGTCCCGATCAAGAAATGGGAGCCCCAGACGGTGCCCGCGCACGACGCCGGCCACGAACTCCCGGCCGCTGAGGCGGATGGCGCCCATGGCGGTGCGGGACTGCGGCATGTAGCCGATAGCGGGGTTGCCGCGGACCGGCCTGGCGCCCAGGACCACCAGCTCCCCCCGGGCGATCGGAGCCAGGCCGAGCATGGCACGCATCAGCGTGGTCTTGCCGGCGCCGTTCGGGCCCAGCATGCCCACGAACTCGCCCGGCTCCAATGCGAAGCTCACGTCCCTCAGCACGGTACGCCGGCCGCGGGCGAGGGTCACTGCTGCCAGACGGGCCGTCTTCGCGCCGCCGCACGATCGTGGTAGGTCGTCGCCCGACCTGGGCACGGTGCTGGAGCCCTGCAATCGGGTGTCGGCCACGTCCACCGGGGTTGCCATCGCTGTTTGTTATAACATAGCCTCATGCCCGTCCATAGGTGAGGGGTGGCATGCTGTTTAAACGCATCCGATATGGTGTGGAGGGAGGACGCCATGGCCGGACTGACGCGGAAGATCGACAAGAAGCTGGACGCGGCATCGGAGGCTTGCGGCCGTTCGAACACGCAGCTGACGGAACTGCGCCGCACCGTGCTCGGGCTGGTGCTGCAAGCCGAGCGTCCACTCACCGCCTATCAGCTGCTGGACCGCCTGAAGGAGACGCGGCGCGGCGCGGCGCCGCCGACTATCTACAGGGCGCTGGATTTCCTGCTGGACAACAAGCTGATACACAAGGTCGAGAGCCTCAACGCGTTCATGCCCTGCGAGGCCGGCCATCACGACCATGCCGTACAATTCCTGATCTGCACGGAGTGTGGCCAGGTCACCGAGATCGAGGATTGCTCGGTCTCCCAGGCGCTGGACCGCGCCGCGCGCGCGAAGGGGTTCCGCCCATCCGGCACGGTCGTCGAGGTCGAAGGCCTGTGCATGGCCTGTGCCGAGGTCAACTGACATGATGCGCCATGCGCTCGCCGTGCTGGCGCTGCTCCTGGGCGGCGCGGCCGCCCAGACAGCGGACCCATATCTCTGGCTGGAGGAGGTGCACGGCGCGCGCGCGCTCGACTGGGTGCGTGCCGAAAACGCACGGTCGCTTAAGCCGCTGCAATCGGACCCGAATTACCGATCGTTCTTCGAGCAGGCATTGGCGATCGCGCAGGCCCACGACCGGATTCCGAAGCCGGAGTTGATCGGTCGCGAGGTGTACAACCTCTGGCAGGACAGCGCCCACACCCAGGGGCTCTGGCGGCACGCGGCACCGGACGACTACGCCCGGCCATCGCCGGATTGGAAGGTAGCGATCGACCTCGACGCGCTGTCGCGCGACGAGCACCAGACCTGGGTTTGGGAGGGTGCCACCTGCGAGCGCCCGAAGAGCACGCGTTGCCTGGTCGCCCTGTCGGAGGGCGGCGAGGATGCGGTGACCATGCGCGAATTCGACCTGCCGACGGCCAGCTTCGTGCCTGACGGCTTCGTCCTGCCGCACGCCAAGCAGGTTGCGGATTGGGAGGATGCGGACACCATCCTGCTCGGCACCGATTGGGGTCGTGGCAGCATGACGACATCGGGCTATCCGTTCGTCATCAAGCGCCTGCATCGCGGCCAGGCACTCTCGCAGGCGCAGGAGGTGTTCCGCGGCGCGACGGCCGATGTCAGCGTGCAGATCGCAGCCTTCGTCGATGCACAAGGCCACCGCGCTATCATCCTGCAGCGCGCGCTGGATTTCTTCCGATCCGAGTTCCGCCTCGTCACCCCGAGCGGCACGACGACGCTGAACTTGCCCGAGAAGGCGGAGCTTGAGGGGCTGGTGCGCGGAGAGCTGATCGTCAAGCTGAACCAGCCGATGGGCGCACTGCCGGCAGGCAGCCTGGTGTCTCTCGACCTGGCGGCGCCGCAGGGTATGCCGCGCCTGATCCTGGCACCCACCGCGCGGCAGGCCATCGAGGAGGCGAGCGTCACCGCCAACTGTATCGTTGTCACCATGCTCGACGAGGTGCGCGGCCGTGCGCTCGCGTTGACGGCGGCAAAGGGTGGCGGCTGGGCGGCCCATGCGCTGGCGCTGCCGGACGACGCGGCGGTCAAGCTGGTGACCGCCAGCGACGTGGACGACCACGCCTACCTCCAGGTCGCCAGCTTTCTAGTGCCGGATTCGCTCTATCGGTTGGATGCGGCCTCTCCGGGCACCGCGCCCGTGCTGGTGAAGTCGCTGCCGGCGCAGTTCGACGCCGCGCGCGACGTGGCCGAACAGTTGGAGGCGACCTCCTCGGACGGGACCAAGGTCCCCTATTTTCTGGTGCATCCAAAATCGGCGAAGGCTGACGGCAGCAACCCCACGCTGATGACCGGCTATGGCGGCTTCGACGTAAGCGAGACGCCGTCCTATAGCGGCACGGTCGGCAAGCTCTGGTTGGAGCACGGCGGCAGCTACGCGCTGGCCAACATACGCGGCGGCGGCGAGTTCGGCCCCGCCTGGCACGAAGCCGGGCTGAAGACCCATCGCCAACGCATCTACGACGACTTCGCAGCGGTCGCGCGCGACATGGAGGCGCGCCACTTCACCAGCCCCGCCCACCTGGGCATACGCGGCCGCTCCAATGGCGGCCTGCTGATGGGCGTGGAGTTCGAGCAGCATCCGAACCTGTGGGATGCCGTCATCATCGGCGTGCCCCTGCTCGACATGATGCGCTTCGAGCAGATCGCGGCCGGCGCGAGCTGGGTCGGCGAGTACGGGAGCGTCGCCAACCCGGACGAGCGCGCCTTCCTGGCGAGCATATCGCCGTATGCCAACCTGAAGCCGAATGGTCGTTACCCGACGCCCTACATCTTCACCACCACGTCGGATGACCGGGTGGGCCCGGTGCACGCGCGCAAGTTTGCCGCCCTGATGGAGGCGCAAGGTCATCCGTTCCTGTATTACGAGGCGCTGGAAGGTGGACACGTCGCCAGCGCCAACCTGCGCGAGGCGGCGATGGAGCAGGCGCTGGAAATGACGTACCTGACGTCCAAGCTGATGCACTGAATAGGGCACGTCTCGTCGCCCACGACCGCCTTTCGGCACCATGTCGATGGTAACAAGCCGACGCGGGCGAACCCGCTTCCACCATTTTCCAGTCCAGATGACAGAACAGGCCCTGCGGACGTTTGCAATGTTATAGCATTTATAGACAGCTACCGGCCGGCGTCGGGTGTTGCCCGATGAGGCGTTTGTGCCTCGTTGGCCTCGCGACTTTCGTTCTCGCCGGCTGCGATGCCCAGGCAGCGCCGCCGCTTCGCGTGGTGGCGGCCGAGGGTTTCTACGGCGACGTAGCCCGCCAGGTCGGCGGAGACGACGTTTCGGTCACCAGCATCGTCATCAATCCCGACCAGGATCCGCACCTCTTTGAACTGAGCCCCTCGGTCGCGCGCGCCGTCTCCGCAGCTGGGCTCGTGATCGAGAACGGCCTCGACTACGATCCCTGGGTAGATCGCCTGATCGCGGCGGTCCGGGTTCCCGCGCGCCATGTGATCGTGGTCGCATCGCTCCTCGATCACCATGCCGGCGACAACCCGCATGTCTGGTACGACCCCGCCACCATGCCGGCGCTCGCGCGCGCGGTGTCGGCCGCCTATACCGCCGCCGACCCGGCGCATGCGGCGGCTTACGCGCGGCGCCTGGCGGGCTTCATGGCTTCAATGGCGCCCATAAGGGCCAGGATTGCGGCCCTGCGCGAGATTTGGCAGGGCGCGCAGGTGACGGCGACCGAGCCGGTATTCGGCTATATGATCTCGGCACTCGGCATGGTGTCCCGTAACCAGCGATTCCAGCTCGCGGTCATGAACGAGACCGAAGCGAGCGCATCGGACGTGGCCGCTTTGGAGGCAGACCTCCGGGCTCATCGTGTACGGCTGCTGGTGGTCAACAGCCAGGCGGCCAATGCCGTTGCGGACCGCATGAAGACCATTGCTCAAGCGGCGGGCGTGCCCGTCCTGGGCGCCTCGGAAACGGAGCCCGACGGCTCGTCCTATCAGGCCTGGATATCGGCAGAGCTCGACGCGGTCGAGACCGCCATGTCCTCCCCGGCGCGATGACGTCAGGCCGCTGGTGCCGGTCTAGGCCGGGCATCTCGAAAATCGGGACCGAACGCCGCGCAGATGCGGGCAGCGCACTCGGCCGCGGTGACCACGGGACGTGTCGATCTCGAGATCGTAGGCGATAACGACCGCAGGGCCATGCTTGCCTCCGGGCCGCCGTTCCTTGAAGGATGCACGGATCAGAACGCGGACCGGGCACGATGGCAAAAGGCGGGGCTCCGACCGAGATCATGCCGGCGGCGGAACTGAAGCCGCTGCTGGTCCTGTCGAAGCGGCAGGCGGTGGGCTGCGCCATCGGCCTGACCCGGGACAAGCAAGGCTTGATGCTGCTGCACAGGCGCAAGAAGCCGCGCAAGCTGATGGCCGAGTTGCTGCGCCAGGCCAAGGGGGCCGGCACCGACGTGGACCGGGCGACACTGCGGTTCGGGCGGGCGACGGTGGACGGGGCGAGCGACAGCTCGACGGTGCATTTCACGGTCAACAAGCACGCGCCGGATGCGCTGCGCATCAAGCTGCTGGAGCGGCTGCGCCCGGTGGGGTTCCAGCATTGCGACGTTACCGTGGACGAGGGACTCGAGAGCGAGTCCGATGAGGGCGAGGACGGGGACGACGAGGCCGAGGCTCACCCGCACGGCGGTCCCGCAGCGACAGAGCCGGGCATACCGGCACCGGACCGCACCGCCGAGGCCGCCGCGCCTGCGGCGCCGGCCAGGCAGATCGGTACGCCACCCGATGACCGCACGAGTGCCACCATGCGGCCGGCCACCGAGGGGCCGGTCGGACAGGGTGCCTCCGGCGCACCCGCGGCGGACGCCGGAGCTGCCGACCTGGCCGGATCGTACCCCGGAATGGTGCGGAGCCGCCTGGCGTCCCTGGCCCGCCGCGCCACCGCGGCGCTTGCGGCCGATCCGTCCGGAACCGACGCTATCAGGGCGGTGGCGGGCCAGGCGCGGCAGGCACTGGCATCCGGCGACGCAGCCACCGCAGGGCAGGCGGCCGACACGTTGGAGCGGCTGCTGCCTCCCGATCCCGCGTCCCGCGGCCTATCGGATGGCGCGACCGGAACGCCAAAGGCCGACGCCGGCCAGCCATCGGCCCAGATCGGGACACCGCCGGGCGCCGCCCGCCATCCAACGGGCAGTCCGGTGTTTGCGAAAGGTCAGGCCGCGTGGACCGCGGTGCGGACCAAGCTGCAGGCCGACATCGACACGGCGATGAAGGGGATGGCGGCGGCGTACGGCGACGGCGACCCGCGGGTGCGGGCCATCCTGGACCGGGTCGAACCCATCATGAGGCAGTTGGACGATAGCCTGGCCATCAAGCTCGGCGAGGTCGCAGCGAACGGCGCGCCCGAGGCGCATGCGCCGCTGATTAAGCAGGCCGAGGCGATAATCGGCCGTTACCGGGCGTTCGTGGATGGCGAGCCGATGATCGCGGGGCTGGACAGCAACCCGTTCCATCCGATGGCGGTCCGCCGCACGATAGACACGGCGCTGGCTGCGCTGTCCAAGGTCGTGGGGACTGCAGCGTGAGCGGCGGCATCCCCGATGCTGCAACGCCGCCTGGCCCGCCCCTCGCCGTAGCGGGCTGACGATGCGCGACGTTCGCACCGCGGCGACGGACGCGTGGATGGATTTGTGGGGCAAGCCGCACGGCAGCGTCCAAGCGGGCCAGGCGGACACCCAGACCGGGGCGGCCCGGACCGCCGCGCAGCCCGCGCCGACACCGGCAGCCCCGGCCGCACAAGAGCCGTCCACGCTGGAACGCGCCTGGACCGGGGTGCGCAGCGCACAGGCGGCCCACACGGCCACGACCGAGCAGCATGCCCTGGCCGCGAGCAGCTGGGCCGGGCGGGCCATGCGTGCCGTGGACGGCCTGGCCGCCAGTGCCCATGAGGCATTGCCGGACGGGATCCGGCACGGGCTGGACGCGGCCGAGTCCGCCCGCGAGTCGGTGGCCGGCGCCGTCGGCGACGCCTGGAATTGGGCGGGCGACCACGTCGACAGCGCCGCGAAGGCGACGGACCGGATGGTCCGCCAGGTCGGCACGGCGGTGGACGGGGTAGCCGACCAGGCGGTCGCGACCGGTACGGAGGCTGTTCGCCGGCACGTGGGCGAGGGCGCGGCCAATGCTTTCAAGTCCGGCGCCGACGCGGTGCATGGCGGGCTGCGCGCGGGCGTGCAATTCGAATACGGCGCGACCAAGGGCGCACTGTCCGAACTCGGCTCCATGGTGTCCGGCGCGGGTCACTTGGCGGGCGAGGCCTACAAGCTGGAGGTGGACCCGGCCGCGCGCGAGCAGGCCGCGTCGGCGCTGGCGAGCAACGCGGTCCGCGTGGCCGAAGACCCGGTCGGCACCGAGGCAAAGGTCGCAGGCGCCGTTTACGACGCCGGCGCCGGTTGGGTAAAGGGCGCCAAGGAGGCTTCCGCGCAGGGCGAATTGCCGGAATACCTAGGCCGCGCCACAGGGCACGTTGCCGCAGCTGTGGCATCGGTCGTCGTGCCGGGTGCGGTTGCGGGCAAGCTCGGCGAGGCGGCCAACATGGCGGGCCGCCTGGGCGAGGGCAGCAGCGTAGTTGCAAGTACGGGCGAGATCGCCAGGGCGGCCACCCGCGTCGAGGAGGCCGCGACGACGGCCGGGACAGCGCGCGCCGCGGCCGTAAGCGGCGAGACGCCCGCCGCCGGTATGGCCCGCGAGGTGGCTGGTCAGGGATCGAAGGAGGCGGCAGCATCGGGTGTCAGCGATGCTTCGGCAGCAAAGGCGCCGGAGCCGTTACGGGAACCCGCCAGTCAGCCGCCTTCGCCCGTTCCTGCCGCGCCGCCTATCGTCCGCACGTTCGGGACGTTCGAGGAGTTCGCGAAAGCCGCGAACGCCGCCGAGCCGAACAGCACCTACCGGTGGGGCAGCTACGACTGGGAGACCGAAGCTGCGGGCCGCACCGTCCGTGCCCAGGGCAGGGTGGAGGTGCAGGCCTTCGGCCGGAACGACCCCAAGCTGCAACAGGACATCGGGAAGAACACCCCGGGCCGCCAGGACGGCGACATCGGCTTCCACCTGATCGGCGACGGCTTCAACGCGCCCACCGTGCGTGTCAACGTCGTGCCCGGCAACGGCGTGAGCCTGGACGGGCTGAAGAGCCTGAACCTGAGCGCCTATAAGAAGTTCGAGAACACGGTCCGGAGCCTCGCCAGCCGGCCCGGCGCCGATGTGGAGATAAGGATCGAGGCGATCTACAATTCCGGCAACGCTA
>CAXUHU010000014.1:0-40799 GCA_964250925.1 uncultured Acetobacteraceae bacterium | reverse complement strand
ATCAACGGGATACTCGACGAGTCCTCGTACGACCGCTTCAAGAATTACCTGGCGACCTACAAGGCCGAACTCGCATCGTCGTCGGAGCCGTGACGGGGCATCGTGCCGTCGAGGCGCATCATTCCGCACCGCGGCTGCTCGGTCAAACGCGGATCGGCCCGAACCGTCGCCGACACGGGAACGGGCCTCGCGGGGCGTCGATGGCCCTCGCACGGAGGAGCCCACGATGACCGCATGGGCCACGATCTTGCGACGCGCATTGATCACCGGAACGGTAGCCAGCGCCACGTCCACGGTCGCCCTCGCGCTGCTCGCGCTGTCCGAGGGCAAGGGCGCGCTGCAACCCGTCAATGCAACGAGCCATTGGCTGAACGGGGAACAGTCTGCCGGAGTCCAAGGATTCGACACCGTTCACACCGCGGTCGGCTACGCGACGCACCACGCGGCAACCCTCTTCTGGGCGGCGATCTTCGAGACTTGGATCGGAGCGCGCCCTCCTCGCACGGCGTCGCATCTCGTTGCCGACGCCGTGACGATGTCGGCCATTGCGGCGGCGGTCGATTACGGGCCGACGCCAAAGCGGTTCACGCCCGGCTGGGAGTTCGTTCTGTCCAAGCGCTCCATGGCGGCCGCTTATGCTGCGATGGCGTTCGGACTGGCCGCGGGTGCCTTGATGACCGACGAGCGGCGCACCCACCAGAGATCACGATCCGGCCTTGATCGTCGCGGCACGCCGACGGCCGGAAACCTGCCCGTTGCGCGACGGAACCGGCATGGGACACGATGCTGACGACGGCGGGCAGCTGGAGCAAACGTTCGGGTTTTGACCCGATGCCAGGTTGCGACTTCACGCAACTGACGCGAAGGCGAACAATTCCAGAGCGCTGCCTTCATCTCAGTTGCGGGTAGCCGGCCGCGCAGGCCTGGCGTTCCAGATCGAGCAGACTATCATAGGCGGCGACCGGATAGCCGATAAACCCGTCCAGAAGCAGTTCCTGCCGGATCTCCGCCATGGGCGGCTGCTTTGCTACATCCGCAAGCGCCCCTGTCAAAGCGTGCAGCGTTGCCAGGTCGGTAGCCCCAGCGCTGATCAGTGGCAGCCCTGGCGTGGCGCTCGTCCATGCAAGCACGCGCAAACCCTCCGTCACTACAGGACGAAAACGCCGCAGATGCGCCCATGTCACGCAATCGCATGCGGTCACATCCGCGCGCCCGTCGGCCACCGCCGTTATGCTTGCAACATGCGCGCCGGTCGTCACGATCTCGTCGAAAAAGCGCGGGCCGCCTTGGGCAAAGGGTGCGATCGCGGCCCGCAGCACGTTCATGCCGCTGTTGGAGCATGGGCTGTTCATTGCGCACCGGCGGCCGCGCAAATCGGGCAGCGCCCGGGCGGGATCTGCGGCCCGCACGATCACCGCGCTCCGATACCGGCCGGCCTCGCAGCCAGGCGCGCAGTAGCACGGCGTGGCTACCAGGGTGACCCTGCCCCGCAAGGAGGTTACCAGGGGGTAGCCGCACGTTTGGCCAAGCAACAGCGCCGGATCCGCCCAGATCGCGTCCGGCGCGGCGGTGCGCGACAGCGCGGCCGGCGCGTCGATTCCTCGGGCCCAGAGGCGCGTTGCAAGCGCCGACCACAGCGCGTCGTTCGCCGCCTGCAGTTCCGGCAGATCGTACATGGGAAGGGCAGCGATGCTCAACGCGACCATATGGAACGTGAGCAGGCGGCGGGCCGCCCTTCTGAAGGAACGAGCGGCGGTCTTGACCGGCCGCAGCCGATCCGTTTGCTACTACGCCGCTTCGCCACGCGCGAAGTTCCTGATCATCCATGCGCGAAATACGGAAATTACCGGGTCCGACAAATCCTCCGCCGCCAGGCTGAGGAAATAGCCGTAGCCATCCTCTAGCGTCTCGGCGAACGGCGTCGCCAGCACGCCAGCCGCGATGTCATTGGCGAACAGATCAACGTCCAGCAAGGCTACGCCCTCCCCGCCGGCCGCATATTGCGCCGCCAGCGCAGCCGTATCGAACGCAAGCCCGCGGCTAGTCTGCACGCCGAGTTCGAAGTGCCGGGAGAACGCCTCCCAGATCAGCCCCGGCGGCTCGCCTTCCAGCTTCACGTGCAGCAGCTCATTGTCGGCCACGAACTGGGCCAGGGTCTTGCCGGAATGCTCTGCGGCCAGGCTCGGGCTGCAACCGGGCGTCACGCGCGACATCCAGAGCAGGTCGGACACGGCGACTCCGGTCCGGCGCCGGTCATAGATCACCGCAGCGTCCGTCTCCGTCCGCGGCGCGCCGGTCCACCCGACACTGGAAAAATCGACGAAGATGTCGGGGAACTCCCGCCGGAAACCCCGCAGGATGGGCAGGGCCAGTTTCTGCGCGAAGGAGGGTGGCAGTTGCAGCCGCAGCGTCCGCACGCCGCCGCCGTCCCGCACCACGTCGTTCAGCGCCTGCTCGATCCGGTCGAATGACCCGCGAACGATCGGCAGCAATGCGCCGCCGGCCTTGGTGAGCACCAGGGATTGCGGCCGGCGCTCGAGCAGGGGCAGGCCGAGCAGGGCTTCAAGGCCGATCACGTGCCGGCTGACCGCGCTCTGCGATACATTGAGGGCATGCGCGGCAGCGGTGAAGCTGAGGTGGCGGCCGACTGCATCGAAAGCGCGCAACGCGTTCAGGGGTAACCAGCGCCTGTCGAACGTGACCATCGGAGGATCATAGAATAGGCAACCGGGGGAAGAAAGCGGCCGCTTCGTGGAGTGCGCCCCTGCGCGCTTGTATCGCGGCCAGTCGCTGAATAGCCCAATCCAGATAAGGCATTATCCCGCCACGCACCCCGGTGGCATATGTCGACCATGCACGATTTCAGCCGCATACGTCAGGTGCTGCAGTCACGCCGTCCAGGCCATGCCCTTCCGCAGGCGCTCTACACGGACGCGGAGGCCTTCGCCTTCGACATGAAGGCCATCTTCTTGCGCCAGTGGATCCTTGTGGGGCTCGAGTGCGAACTGCCCCAGCCCGGTGCTGCCATGGCGCTCAGCATTGGCACCTCGCCCATCGTGGTGCTGCGCGACCGCGCCGGAGAAATACGCGCATTTCACAATTCCTGCCGACACCGTGGCGCCATGGTCTGCCCACCCGGGCGCAGCCAGCGGCAGGTCCTTGTCTGCCCATACCACCAATGGACGTACGACCTCACCGGCAAGCTGATGCGGGCCCGCCGCATGCAGACGGATTTCGATCCGCTGGCGCATCCTCTGCTGCCGATCCACGTCCGCAGCGTCGCCGGCTGCCTTTATGCCTGCCTCGCCGATGACCCGCCGCCGTTCGATGCCTTCGCCGACGGTTTGGCACCGCTGCTCGCCCCGCATGATCTCGCGCATGCAAAACTGGCTCACGAGCAGGTGTTCGTCGAAAAGGGCAACTGGAAGCTGGTGATGGAGAACGCGCGCGAATGCTATCACTGCACCGCGCGCCATCCTGACCTGGCGCTGACGTTCCCCGCCGAGGTGCGCGCGCATTTCGAGTCCGACGAGGCTGGCTACACCGATCGCTTCAACGCCCGCATGGCGCAGGCCGGCCTGCCGATCGGCCCCACGATGGGCGATTGGTGGCAGGCAATCCGCTTTCCGCTGAACGAAGGCGTGGTCTCCATCACGATGGACGGCAAGCATGCCGTGCGCCGACTGATGGTGGAACACGAGGCCGGCGACGTCGGCTCGGTACGCTGGGCCAGCGAACCCAATGCCTTCTGCCACGCCGTCGCCGACCATGTGTTCATGTTCACCGCCGAGCCGAGCGGCCCGCAGGAGACGATCGTGACGGCCAAGTGGTTCGTGCATCGTGACGCGGTGGAGGGCGTGGACTACCACGTCGAGAACCTGGTCTCGCTGTGGCTGACCACCAACCTCCAAGATATCGAGCTGGTGGAGAATAATCAGCGCGGCGTGAACTCCGCCGGCTACGTGCCCGGCCCGTATTGCGAGGAAGCCGAGTCGCTGGTGATGCGATTCGTCGACTGGTACGAGCGCGAAGCCGTAGGCGCGCTCGAGCACATGGCCTGAAATGGCGGGCCAGACCACGCTTCATCGCAACACGCTGACGGTGGCCGCCGGCTACGAAGCGGCCGATCATCACGGCTCGGTCAAGCCACCGCTGTTCCTGACGTCCACCTTTTCGTACCGCAATGCCCAGCACGCGAAAGACGTGCATGCCGCCTACTTCGTCGGCGTCCCGGCTGATGGGAAGCCCGCCGCTCCCGACTACATCTACGCACGTCTGGACCACCCGAACGCGACCATGCTGCAGGCTCGGCTTGCCGTGCTGGACGGCGCCGAGGACGCTGCTGTCTTCAATTGCGGCATGGCCGCCATCAACGCCATAACCCAGGCCTTCCTGCAGCCGGGCGACAGCGTGCTGCACACCAAGCCCATCTATGGCGGCACGGACGGCTTGCTGTATGCGCATCTCGTTCGGTTTGGCATCACACCCTTCGACATCGCCGATTCGCTCGACGCCGATGCCATATGCGCCGCCGCCCAACAGGCCATGGCACACGGGCGCGTCGGCCTCGTGATGGTGGAAACCCCGGCCAATCCCACCAGCGGTATCGCCGACATCGCGCTGATCGCGTCCGTCGCCGACGCGATCGGCACGCGCCAGGCTCACCGCCCGCTGGTGGTGGTGGACAACACCTTCCTTGGCCCGTTCCAGCAGAACCCGCTCGCCCACGGCGCCGACCTGTGCATGACGTCGCTCACAAAATATGCGGGCGGGCACAGCGATCTTCTGGCCGGCGGTGTCAGCGGCGGCACCGGTCCGATCCATACGCTCAAGCAGCTTCGAACCCTGCTCGGCAGCCAGCTCGACGCGCATACGAGCTGGATGGTGCTGCGCTCGCTGGAGACGATGCATTTGCGCACCGAGCGGGCCGGCCAGAACGCACGCGCCATCGCGCAATTCCTGCAGAACCATCCGGCCGTTGCGGAGGTGAACTACATCGGCTTCCAGCAGCCGGGCAGCCGCGCCCACGCCGCGTTCACCCGCCAGTGCCACGGCGCCGGCTCCACCTTCACCTTCAAGATAAACGGCGGCGAAGCGGCGGCTTTCCGCATGCTGGACCGCCTGCACGTGATACACATGGCGGTCAGCCTGGGCGGCACGGAAACGCTGATCTGCCACCCGGCCACCACCACCCATTTCAACGTGCCCGCCCACCGCCGGCGGGAGGTGGGCATCGACGAGAACGCGCTGCGTCTCTCCGTAGGTGTGGAACACGTGGACGACCTGATTGACGATCTCCGCCGGGCGCTGGAGTTTGCCTGATGGATGCGTTTCTTTCTCCCCTGCCGCCCAATTCCCCCGCGCCAACCGATATATGGGCGATCGACGGCAAGTTCGCTGACCCCGAGGAGCACGCGGAGCTGCTGGTGATCGGTGCCGGCCAAGCCGGCCTGGCTGCCGCGACCGAGGCCGCGCGCCTGGGCGCCCGCGTGGTGCTGATCGACGAGAACCCGGTGCCGCTCTCGCTGATGGGCATCGACGTGCCGCTGTTCTACGGCCAGCACATGAATGCTGCGGTGCAGGCGGAAGCGCGCATGGTCGAGCGGCTGGTTGCCGCCTCGCCGGCGCTGGACGCCGCCTTCGATGCCGGTGTCGATGTGCGCCTGGGAATCACCGCCTGGGGTGCGTTCGCCAACGGCCCGGCCCTGCAGGCGCTGCCCCAACGCGTGGTGGGCCTGACCGACGGCAAGCGCTCCTGGATGTGCGGCTTCGACGCTCTGATCCTGGCCACCGGCGCGCGCGACCTGGTGCTCGGCTTTCCGGGCATCGACCTGCCCGGCGTGATGGGTGCGCAGGGCCTGCACAGCCTGCTCGCCCGTTACGACGCCTTCAACGGCAAACGCCTCGTGATCCTCGGCTCCGGCGACCTTGCGGTGGCCACTGCGCAGACCGCCCTGCACCGCGGCTTGGAGGTGGCGGCGCTGGTCGAAGTGCTCCCCGACACGCAGGCCGACACGGCGGCGCTTGCCGCGCGCGGCGTGCCGATCCTGACCGACACCGTCATCCTGCGCGCCGAGCCGGGTGCCATGGGTGTCGCCGCCGCCATCGTGCAGCGCAAAGGGGCCGCACCGGCGCGCCTGGATTGCGACACGATCTGCCTTGCCATCGGCGCGGTGCCGTCGATCGAGCTGGCCGGTGTGCTCGGCTGCCGGTTGGCCTATCGCGGCGATCTCGGCGGCCACGTGCCGCTCACCTCCGAAACCGGTGCGACCTCGCTTCCCGGCATCTTCTGCACCGGCGACTGCGCCGGCTTGTGCACGGAGGCCCACGCGCTCGGCACGGCGCAAGCTGCCGCCGCATGGCTGCAAGACCACGATGCGCCGCCCGCTGCTTCAGCCGCCGCCGGTCCCGACAACACGACCTCCTATCGCCTTACCTGGATGCGCGCGTTGCTGGACTCGGGCGACAGCGCCACGCCCATTTGCCTCTGCGAGGAGGTTACCCGCGCCGAGTTCCTCGGCATCCAGCCGCCCCGCTACCTCGGCTGCGCATCGGAGCGCCAGGCAGCCCGCGACTCGGCCACACTGCTGCAGGATGGCCCGTTCAACCCGGACCAAGTCAAGCGCCTGACCCGTGCCGGGATGGGCCACTGCCAGGGCCGGCGCTGCCGCGAGCAAATCGCCCTAACGCTCGCGATCGTCTCGAACCAGGCACCCGGCGCGATCCCGCTGGCCAGCTATCGCGCGCCTGTCCGCCCGTTGCCGCTGGCCGTGCTGGCCGACGCTGCCGAGACGACGGACATGCGCACCCGATGGGACGTGTGGTTCGGCATACGTGCCCAGTGGGTGCCCTACGACATCATCGGCACCGAAGCGGAGGTCGCGTTCCTCGCTGCGGGCAGCGGCGGGAACATGCACGCATGACCGCGGCACGGGTGGCGGTCGTCGGCGGCGGCGTCACCGGCCTAAGCGCCGCCTGGTGGCTGGCCCGCGCCGGCCACTGCGTCAGCGTGTTCGAGCGCTTCATCGTCGGCTGGGAAGCCTCGGGCCGCAACGGCGGCGGGGCCACGCACTACCAGAGCCCGTTGTTCCATGAGGAACAACGCCTGTGGCCGCTGATGGACGAGCTGCTGGGCTACCCCACCGAGTACCAACGCGAACGCATCATCGTCAACCTGAACGCCGGCGAGGAAGCGCGTTACCGCCACATGGCCGCGGTCACCACGGGCATGGGCTACCGCTCCGAAGAGCTCGATACCCGGCAGTTGCGGGAGCTTGTGCCGCTGGCGGGCGAGAATGCAATCA
Organism: uncultured Acetobacteraceae bacterium; assembly: GCA_964250925.1. Taxonomy (GTDB): domain Bacteria; phylum Pseudomonadota; class Alphaproteobacteria; order Acetobacterales; family Acetobacteraceae; genus BOG-908. The sequence continues at coordinate 33,495 of CAXUHU010000014.1, read as the reverse complement.
GCGCGCAGTATTTTCACTTTGGCGGCCACGCCAACCCGCAACGCACGGTGCAGGCCTATGCCTGGGCGCTACAGGATCACGGCGGCTTCATCCGCCAGCACACCAGCGTTGACGGCTTCACCACCAGAGGAGGCCAGGTGACCGAAGTGCACGCGGGCAACCGACGTTTCGGCTGCGACGCGGTGGTGATTGCTGCCGGCCCGCACACCGCCGCCCTGCTCGCCCTGCTCGGCCATCATCTGCCGCTGGCCTTGGCACGCGCGGAGATGATCGTGACCGAGGCGCTGCCCGTGCAGACGGTCGGCGGCGTGGACGGCAATGGCCTGTACGGCCGCCAGACCCTGCGCGGCAACCTGGCCTATGGCGGCGGCCCGCATGAGTGGCTGGACGACGACGCCTTCGCCCAGCCGGCGCGCCCGGCCACGCCCGTGCTGCGCAGCCTCGCCGGCCGGCTCGCCACGTTGTTTCCCCGCGCCGCCCATGCACGCGTGCTGCGAAGCTGGGCCGGTATCGTCGAAAACACCCCGGACGGCCGCCCGGTGCTGGCACGGCTGAGCGCGCCGGACAACGTCACGGTGGCCACCATGTCCAGCGTCGGATTCGGTCTGTCGCCGGCCAGCGGCCGCGCCGTCGCCGAGTTGGTGACCACCGGCGATTGCAGCTTCGCCGACCTCTCCAAGCTCGGCCTGGACCGGTTCGCCGACCTGCCGGCCGACTGGCGCGCCGCGCGCGGCTGGCGGGCGCCGGCCGCCCTGCTCGCAGCATGAAGTTCTCCATTGCCGCCGTGCTGGCGCAGGCGGCACGCGGCCAGACCGGCTGGAAGCCGCAATGGCGCACCCCCGAGCCGCGCGCCGAATACGACGCGCTGGTCGTCGGCGGCGGCGGGCATGGCCTGGCCTGCGCCTACTACCTGGCCAGCCGCCACGGTTTGCACAACATCGCGGTGATCGAGAAGTCTCTGGTGGGATCGGGCAATGTCGGCCGCAACACCACCATCGTGCGCTCCAACTACCTGCTTCCCGGCAATATCCCGTTCTATGAAACCTCATTGAAACTGTGGGAAGGTTTGGAGCAGGACATCAACTACAACGCCATGGTCAGCCAGCGTGGCGTGCTGAACCTGTTCCATTCGGACGGCCAGCGCGACGCTGCCATCCGCCGCGGCAACGCCATGCGCCTGCACGGCGTGCACGCCGAACTGCTCTCCCGCGATGCGATTCGCGCCCGCCATCCTTTCCTCGATTTCGATACCGCGCGGTTTCCCATCATGGGCGGCCTGCTGCAGCGGCGCGGCGGCACCGTGCGGCACGACGCGGTGGCCTGGGGCTATGCGCGCGCGGCCGACAAGCTTGGCGTCGACATCCTGCAGAATTGCGAACTGACTGGCCTGCGTATCGAGGCTGGCCGCGTGCTCGGCGCCGAAACCTCGCGCGGCTTCATCGCCGCGAAGAAGATCGGCCTCTCCGTTGCCGGCAACTCCTCGCGCGTGGCCGCCATGGCCGGGATGCGGCTGCCGATCGAAAGCCACGTGCTGACCGCCTTTGTCAGCGAGGGCATCAAGCCGCTGCTGCATTCGGTGATCACCTTCGGCGCCGGCCATTTCTACATCAGCCAGTCCGACAAGGGCGGCCTGGTGTTCGGCGCCAGCGTCGACGGCTACAACTCTTACGCGCAACGCGGCAACCTGCCCTGTGTGGAGGAGACCTGCGAGGAGGCGATGGCGCTGATGCCGGCACTCGGCCGGCTGCGCATGCTGCGGAGCTGGGGCGGCATCATGGACATGACGATGGACGGCAGCCCAATCATCGACCGCACGCCGGTAGAGGGTCTCTATCTGAATGCCGGCTGGTGCATCGGCGGCTTCAAGGCTACGCCGGCGGCCGGTTTGTGCCTGGCGCACCTGATGGCGCGCGACGAGCCGCATGAGGTGGCTACGGCCTATCGATTGGATCGGTTTGCGACGGGGCGGCTGCTGGATGAGACTGGCGGCGGGACGAACATGGCGTTGCATTGACGGTGGAGGAAGCAAGAACTTCTTTTTTGAAAAAAAGAAGCAAGAAACGTTTGTTTCCGCTGTTGCGGACTCCACGGAAAGTTTTTTGGTCCTCTTTTTCAAAAAAGGACTGCTCGTCTTCCTTATGCGCCTGACCTGCCCCTTCTGCGGCGACCGCAGCATCGCCGAGTTTTCCTATCAGGGCGATGCCACCCTCACCCGACCGGGCAGCAACGCCGAGCCATCGGCCTGGGTCGATTACGTCTACATGCGCGACAACGTCGCCGGGCCACATAGCGAGTTCTGGTATCACGCGGCCGCGTGCCGGCAGGTTTTGAGAGTGGAGCGCGACACACGCACCCACGCCATCCTCGCCGTGCGAGCCGCCTGATGCAGCCTTTCCGTGCCGCCGCCGGCGGCCTGATCGATCGCACCCGCCCGGTCCGATTTTCCTTCGACGGCGCGAAACTCACCGGCTACGCGGGTGACACGCTCGCCTCGGCACTGCTCGCCAACGGCGTGCGCCTCGTCGGCCGCTCGTTCAAGTACCATCGCCCGCGCGGCATCCTATCGGCCGGCCCGGAAGAGCCCAACGCGCTGGTCGAGCTGCGCGAGGGTGCGGCGCGTGAACCGAACACGCGCGCCACGGTGGCCGAACTGTTCGACGGTATGGCGTCGCGCAGCCAGAACCGTTTCCCCAGCCTGGGTTTCGACCTGATGTCGGCCACCGGCGCGCTCGGAGCAATCTTCGCCGCCGGTTTTTACTACAAGACGTTCATGTGGCCCGCCGCGTTTTGGGAGCGCGTGTACGAACCGCTGATCCGCCGCGCCGCCGGGCTGGGTCGCGCTGCCGGCTTGCCCGATCCGGATTCCTACGACAAGCAAACTGAGTTTGCCGACCTTCTCGTCATCGGCGCCGGCCCCGCGGGTCTCTCGGCTGCCTTGCACGCATCGCGCACCGGCACGCGCGTCATCCTCGCCGAACAGGATTTCGCTCTCGGCGGCCGCCTGCTGTCGGACCGTCGCACCATCGCCGGCAAACCCGCCAGCGCGTGGCTCGCGGAAACCGCGGCCGAACTGCGTGCCGCGGACAACGTGCGCGTCCTCACGCGCACCACCGTCGTCGGCATCTACGATGGCGGCACCTATGCCGCCATCGAGCGCGTGGCCGATCATCTGGCCGTGGCCGGCGATCTCCCACGACAACGCCTCTGGCGCGTCTTGGCGCCGCGGGCGGTGCTCGCCACCGGCGCTATCGAACGTCCACTGGTGTTCGGCGGCAACGACACGCCGGGCGTGATGCTCGCCGGCGCCGTGCGCAGCTACATCAACCGCTTCGCCGTAAGACCCGGCACGCGCGCGGTGGTGTTCGCCAACAACGACGACGCCGCAGGCACGCTTACCGACCTTGCCGGCGCCGGCATCGAGATCGCCGGATACGTCGATTCGAGGCCGCACCTCCCCGAGCCCGTCCGCGACCTGGCCGCTTCGCTGGGCGCGACGGTCTTCGCCAACGCCACCATCCATCAGGCTGCTGGCGGCACGCACCTCGCACGCGTTCTGCTGGGCGGCCAAGCCCACGGCGCCGCGCTCGATTGCGACCTGCTTGCCATGTCCGGCGGCTGGAACCCTGGCGTGCACCTCGCCTCCCAGCAGGGCGGCAAGCCCGTCTGGTCCGAGAAGATCGCAAGCTTCGTTCCCGGCCCGATGCCCCCCGGCCTGCACGCAGCCGGTGCCGCAGCCGGCCAGTTCCTGCTTGCCGAAGCGCTCGGCACGCAGGCCGAGACCGGGCCCGAGAGCGACTGCATCACCCCGCTTTGGAAGATCGCCGGCACGCGCGGCAAAGCCTTTGTCGATTTTCAGAATGACGTCACTGAGGCCGACGTCACCCTGGCGGCTCGCGAGGGCTTCACCGCCGTCGAACACCTCAAGCGCTACACCACCCTCGGCATGGCCACCGACCAGGGCAAGACCTCCAACGTCACCGGCCTAGCTATCCTCGCGGCTCTCACCGACCGCACCGTCCCGCAGACCGGCACCACGGTGTTTCGGCCGCCCTACACGCCGGTCGCGATCGGCACGCTGGCCGGCACACATCGCGGCCCGCATTACCGGCCCACACGGCGCACCCCCGCCCATGGCTGGGCCGAACGGCATGGCGCCCGGTTCATCGATGCCGGCGAATGGCTTCGCGCCACCCACTTCCCCCAACCGGGCGAGTCGCTGCAGGACGCCACCGACCGCGAAGTCCGCACCGTGCGCCACGCGGCTGGCTTCTGCGACGTCAGCACGCTTGGCAAGATCGACGTGCAAGGGCCCGATGCCGCCGCGTTTCTCGACTTCATCTACGCCAACACGGTCTCCACCCTCGCCCCAGGCCGCGTCCGCTACGGCGTGATGCTGCGCGAAGACGGCTTCGTGTTCGACGATGGCACCGTCGCCCGCCTGTCGCCCACGCATTTCCTGCTGACAACCAGCACCGCCAACGCCGCCCCCGTGCTCCGCCACTTGGATTTCTGCCGGCACATCCTCAAACCCGATCTCGATCTCTGCATCGAGCCTGTCACCGATCAATGGGCACAATTCGCCCTGGCCGGCCCGCATGCCCGACAGGTCCTCGCCAAAATTGCACACGCGGCAGCCGACCTCGGCGATGCCGCCATCCCGTTCATGGCCACCACGCATGTGCTGCTTGCCGGCAGCATCCCCGCGCGGCTGTTCCGAATCTCATTCTCCGGTGAGTTGGCCTACGAACTCGCGGTTCCCGCGTCCCAGGCCCCGTTACTGGCGAGCGCCCTGCTGGAAGCCGGTGCCCAACCTTATGGTCTGGAGGCGCTCAACGTGCTGCGGCTGGAAAAGGGCCACCTGACGGGTGCGGAGATCAACGGCCAGACCACCGCCGCCGACCTCGGCCTGCGCCGCGCGCTTGCCAAGAGGAAGGATTTCGTGGGCCGCGTAATGGCACAGCGCCCCGCCTTGCAGGACCCGGACCGTGCTGCCCTGGTTGGGTTGCGCCCGTGCACGCCAGGCGCCGTCCTGCAGGCCGGCGCGCACCTTATTCCAGCCGGCGCGCCAGCCATTGCCGCCAACGACCACGGCCACATAACCTCGGCCGCCTTTTCGGCCACGCTCGGCCACTGGATCGCCCTTGCCCTGCTGAACGGCGGCCTGCGCCGCCAAGGCGAACGCCTGCGCGCCGTCAACCCGCTGCAGGGCGCCGAATCAGACGTGGAAGTCGTGGCACCTACCTTCCACGATCCCGAGAGCCGCGCGCTGCATGCCTGACATCACCCAGGCCCCGCTGCGCGCCATTGCCGCCATCGGCAGCTTTCGCGACCGGGATCGTGTGCTCGCCGTCTTGCAAGCCGAACTCGGCACCGAGATCCCAACCACGCCGCGCCTCGTCCAGGCCGGCGCCCTCGCCATCGCCTGCCTCGCGCCCAGGCGGTTCCTCGCGTTCGGCGCGCCGGACGCGAACCTGGTCGCCCGCCTCGCCAGGTCCCTGGACGGTCTGGCCGCCGTCACCGACCAGAGCGACATGTGGGCCACTTGGCACCTGTCCGGCGGTGGCGTGCGCGAATGCCTTGCCCGCGTCGTCCCGATCGACCTCTCCCCCGTCGTCTTCCGGATCGGCGACCTTGCACTCACCCGGGCCGGCCATCTGGACGTACGCCTCAGCCGGACCGACGCCGAGGCCTATGAGATCGCCGTCAACCGCTCCTTGGGTGCAGACCTGCTTCATGCCTGCGAGGACGCGCTGCGCCCGACCAGCCAGTAGAGCGGCCCCACCACGACCAGGCCTACGATCCAGGACACATCTGCCCCATCCAGCAGTCGCGCCACCGCCCCGGTGTAGAGCGGGTTGGAGACGAACGGGATCTGCACCACGATCCCCAACCCGTAGCACAGCAGAGCCGGCGCGTTATACCGGCCGTAGCGCCCGCCATCTGGAAGGAAAAACGCCGTCACGTCATACGCGCCGTGCTTGATGAGATAGAAATCGACGAGGTTGATCGCCGTCCACGGCACCAGCACGTAGAGTAGCAGCAGGATGAAGTTGGTGTAGTTCTCCATGAAGTTCGCTGCCGCAGCCACGGCCAGAAGCAGCGACGATCCGGCCAGGATGCACGACGCCGCTACCCGGTCCATCGTTCGAGCCCGCCAGCGCGGCGCGAACGTTTGCACGACGGTTATGCTGGAGAGCACGCCGCAGTAGATGTTCATCGCGCTGCCTGCGGCGATCCCGAACGAGAACACCGGAACCACCAACAGCGCCACCGGACCGAGTGCGGCGGCAAACGCGCCGATGATGTCGGCCGTGCCGCCGACAACGACGAGCAGCGCGCCAAGCAGCATCGGCAGGATCGACCCGAGCACGCAGCCGGCGTAGCTCGCCCAGAACGCCTGCCGCGCGCCGGTGCCGGGCGGCAGGTAGCGCGAGTAATCGGCCACATAGGGCGCATAGGCGATCTGCCAGAGCGCGCCCACCGACGTTGCGCCGAGAAACCCGTTGATGGTGAACGCACCGCGCACGAACAACGCGGCCGGCAGGCCATGCACGAGGCTCAGCCATGCGAAACACAGCAGCAGCGCCGCACCCGCAATCCAGGCAAGCCATTTCGAGTAGAGATGGATCGCATCATGGCCGTAGATGGCGGCAACCAGGCTGATTGCACAGATCGCCACAGCATAGACGTGGGTGCCCAGCCCGCCGGCCAGCAGATGCAGAGACTGGCCGCCGAGCACGAAATTGGCCGCCACGAAGCCCACATACATCAGCACCACCAGCGCGATCACGCCAACCGCCCCGCGCGTGCCGAACTGCCCGCGCGTCTGCACCATCTGCGGCACACCGAGTTCCGGCCCCTGCGCCGCATGCAGCGCCATGAAGACGCCGCCGACGAGGTTGCCCAACACGATCGCCGCGAAGGATTGTAGCAGCCTCAGGTGGTAGATCGTGGGCGCCAGGGCGCCGGTCGCGATCGTCAACATCATGATGTTCGCACCGAACCAGATGGCGAACAGGTCGCCTGGTTTGCCGTGCCGTTCGTCCGGTGGGATTTGATTGATCGTGTTGGATTCGATGACTGGCATCCGAAGTTCCAAGGAAAGGAAGGCTTCTTTCTTGCAAAGGAAGCAAAAACTCTTGCTGTTCGGGGCTCGGCCTTGTGAAGGCTCGACACGCACGGTCAGGCGGGGGATGGTCTTGCACTAGGTACCATAGCGCAGGAACGCCGACTGACCCCGCTGGAACGCCATGTTGCCGAGGAATACCGCGCCGGGCGGCTCAGCCGGCGGCAGTTTCTCCACCATGCCGCACGGATCGGCATGCTCGCAGCCTTGCCGCACCGGGCCGGTGCCATCGGCCGGGCGGGCGCCACCATACGCGTTGCTTCCAACGTGCCGGCCGGCGCCGTCGAGCCGATGACGGTCTCCGAAATCGGCGGCCTTGCCATGCTGCAGCAGACCGGGGAGTTCCTGCTGATGGCCGGATCGGACCTGATCCTGCGCCCGGCTTTGGCCACCGCTTGGAAGCCGAACGCCGATTGTTCCGCCTGGACGTTCACGCTGCGTGCAGGCGTGAAGTATCATGACGGCCAGACCTTCAGCGCCGCCGACGTGGTCGCCACCATGGACCGCCTGTCGGACCCCAAGCTCGGCTCGAACGCACTCTCCGTCTTGCGCGGCGCTCTCTCGCCCGGCGGCACGAAACGGATCGACGACCTTACCGTGCGTTTCGATCTCGACGCACCCAACGGCAATTTTCCGTTCTACGTTTCGTCGGACAACTATAATGCCATCGTCCTGCCGGCGAATTACGGCGGTGATTTCGAGACGACCTTCAACGGCACCGGCCCGTTCCGCCTGGACCGATACACGCCGAAAGTCGGCGCCAGCTTCGTGCGCAACGAAAGCTACTGGGGCCGCAAGGCACTACCCGCCCGCACGGAGTTCTCCTTCTTCGCCGACCAGCAGCCGCAGATCCTGGCGCTCGAGGACGACCAGGTGGATGCCATCGTGCAGATTTCCGTGCAGGGTGCGCAAGGCCTTCTGCGCGACCCCGACGTGCGGATCATCGACATACCCGCCGCCACGCACCGCCAGCTGCACCTGCGCTGCGACGAGGGCCCCACAGCCGATCGCCGAGTCCGGCAGGCGATCGCGCTCACGCTCGACAGGCCGGGCATCGTGCACGGCCTGTTCCAGGGCCGCTCCCGGCTCGGCAACGACTCGCCGTTCGCACCGATCTATCCGTCCACGGATCCGACCGTCCCGCAACGCACCAAGAACCTCGCCCAGGCCCGCGCGCTGATGCAGGCGGCCGGCCACGCCGAAGGCTTCCGGACAACGCTCTGCACCGAGCGCGTGCAGGAGATTCCCGATTATGCCGTGCTCGTGCAGAACGCCTGCGCCGAGATCGGCATCACGGTCGAGCTTCGTATCGAAGATCCCGGCGCGTATTACGGCGCTGCGCAGTTCGGGCGCTCGGACTGGCTGGACAGTCCCATGGGCATCACCGATTACGGCCATCGCGGCGTGCCGAACGTGACGCTCGCGGCACCCTTCGTCAGCAACGGCGCCTGGAACGCGGCGCATTTCCGCAACGCGGGTTATGACCGCCTGGTCGCGTCCTACATCGCCGCCACCGACCTGTCCGCGCAGCGCGAGACCGCCGGCAAGATACAGCGGCTGCTGCTCGACGAGACGCCGGTCGTCATCGCCTATTTCTACGACTATCTCTGCGCCACAGGCCCTACCGTAACCGGCGTCCAAGTGAGCGGCCTGACACAGATATTCCTGCAGGATGCAGCGCTTGGGTAAAGACCAGCCGGGCGCCTGGCACAGTCGTCAGAACACAGGTTCTTTGCTTCTTTCGTTCAAGAAAGAGGCGCTCCCTCGATGAAGGCCGCCGCCCGCCGCGCCGCCCTAAGTGCCCTTACCCTGACCCTCCTCAGCATGGTCGTCTTCGCTGCAGGCCAGCTTCTGCCGGGCGACGTAGGCCGTTCCATCCTGGGGCCGCTGGCGGATTCGCGCGCCGTCGCTGCGCTCAACCACCAGCTCGGCACGGACCAGCCGCCGCTGCTGATGTATGCGCGCTGGGTCGGCGGCCTGTTGCACGGCAGCGCCGGCCAGTCCTACGCCTATCGCAGCCCGGTGGCGCCGTTCATCCGGCACGCGCTCGGCAAGTCGCTCGCCTTGGCCGCGATGACTTGCGTCATCGTCATCCCGCTCTCCATTGGCGCTGGCATCGTGGCCGCACTGTGCCGCGGCGGGTGGCAGGACAAGGCGATCACGCTGGGCGGCCTGTCGCTGACGGTGGTGCCAGAATTCGTTTCCGGCATCCTGCTGATCCTGGTATTCGGCGTGTGGCTGCGCTGGCTGCCGATCTCCGCCAACACCCGGCCAGGCACGGCGTGGCCGGAGCAGTTGCGTCACCTGATCCTGCCGGCGCTGCCGCTGGTGCTGATCCTATTCGGCTATATCTCGCGCATCGCCAGGGCCGGCATGGTCGAGGCGCTCGATGCCGACTACACCCGCACCGCCCGGCTAAAAGGCCTGGCCCCTCGCCAGGTGATCGTGCGTCACGTGCTGCGCAACGCGCTGCTGCCCACCATCACCGTCATCGCCAGCCAGACGAGCTACCTGCTCGGCGGCCTGGTCGTTGTTGAAACGCTGTTCCGCTATCAGGGCATCGGCAGCCTGATCCTGACCGCCGCCCGCGGCAAGGACTACCCGATGCTGGAAGCCGGCATCCTGACCGTCGGCGCCGCCTACATCGCCGCCGCCGTGCTGGCCGACATGCTGATCGCCACGCTGGACCCGCGCGGCCAGGCGGCGGCGCGTTGAGGCGCCTGCTGCGCCCGGGCTTCCTCGCGGGCCTGGCCATCGTGGCATTCTGGGCCGGTTGCGCCCTGCTCGGCCCGTGGCTGGAGCCGCAGAACCCTTACGCCGACGACCTGATGAACGCGCTGGCGCCGCCCTCGGCCGCGCACTGGTTCGGCACGGACCAGATCGGGCGCGACATCTTTTCCCGCATCGTCGCGGGGGCACGCCCCATCCTGTCCGTGGCGCCGTTGGCCACCCTGCTGGCCACGGTTTGCGGCACCAGCCTGGGCCTGATCACGGGCTACGCCGGCGGCTGGGTGGATGCGCTTCTCAGCCGGCTGATCGAGGTGATCCTGGCGCTGCCCCTGATCGTGGTCGCCCTGGTGGTGCTGGTGGCGCTGGGGCCGTCGCAAATCAACGTTACCGCGGTGATCGGGCTGGTGTTCACGCCGATCATCGCGCGCACGGTACGCAGCGCGGTGCTGGCCGAGTGCAAGCTGGATTACGTGCCCGCCGCGCAGCTGCGCGACGAGCCGGCGGTGCACATCATGTTTGCCGAGATCCTGCCCAACATCCTGCCGCCGATTTTGGTCGAAGTGACGGTGCGGCTTGGTTACGCCATCTTTACCGTGGCGTCGCTGAGCTTTCTGGGCTTCGGCATCCAGCCGCCCTCGCCGGACTGGGGGCTTACCATCGCGGAGAATTACGGTCTCATCGTCGGCGGCTACGGCTGGACGGTGGGCTTTGCGGCGCTTGCCACGGCGTCGCTCGTGGTGGGCGTCAACCTGCTGGCCGAAGGCGTGCAGGAGGCGCTGCAGTGACGCAGGCGGCGCTGCGTTTCTCGAACGTCTCCGTCGCCTACGGCCGCGTTCCCATCCTGCACGGCGTTTCGTTCACCGTGGCGGCCGGCGAGTGCGTGGGCCTGGTTGGGGAATCAGGCTGCGGCAAGTCGACCGCCGCGTTTGCTGCCCTGCGTGCCTTGCCGCGCACGGGCCGCATTACCCAGGGCGGCGTAGCGATTGACGGCCAGGATGTGATGGCCCTCTCGGCGGCCCGCCTGCGCCGGTTGTGGGCCACGCGCGTGTCGATGGTCTATCAGGACCCCAGCCGCGCGCTGAACCCCACGCTCACCATCGGCACGCAGGTGCGGGAAGCCTTCGCCGTGCTCGGCGGGGCGGCCACGCAAGCCCAGGCAGACGCCCTGCTGGCCCGCGTGCAGATCCCGGCGCCGGCACGCGTCATGGCCGCCTATCCGCACCAACTATCCGGCGGCATGCAGCAACGCGTGGTGATTGCGATGGCGCTGGTGAAGAACCCGGCGCTGCTTGTTCTGGACGAACCCACCACCGGGCTGGACGCGACGGTGGAGGCTGAAATCCTGGATCTGGTCCAGGAACTGCGTCGCGAGCGTGGGACGGCCATCCTGCTGATCAGCCATAATCTACCGATGGTGGCGCGTATGTGCGACCGCATCGGCGTGCTCTACGCCGGCCGCCTGGTGGAGAAAGGCCTTGCTGCTGCCGTCCTGCGTGAGCCGCGCCACCCCTATACGGCGCGGCTCGTTGCCTGCTTGCCCAGCGCCGGGCGCCGCAAGCAGGACGGGGCGCTGCAAACCATCGCCGGCCAACTGCCCGCGCCTGGCGCGCCCGCCCCCGCCTGCGTGTTCGCCCCGCGGTGCGATCGTGCCGAGGACATCTGCCGCGCCATCCGGCCGCCGCAAACGGCGGTGGACGGCCACATGGCGTGCTGCCATTTCGCGCCGCCCTTCCCGCTCGCCGCCGAGATGGCCGCACCGCCGGCCACCGCCCGGCCGAACGGCCGAGATGTGCCGGCACTGGAGGGAATCACTCTCAGCAAGACGTATCCGGGCGCCTCCGGACCGGTGCGCGTACTCAGCGACGTCAGTTTCCGCATCGACGCCGGTCAGACCCTGGGCGTGGTGGGCGAATCCGGCAGCGGAAAGACCACGCTCGCGCGGCTGCTTCTAGGCCTTACCGCGCCCGATCCCGGGGGCGTCACAGCGCTGGACGGCCTGCACCTGGGTTCCAGCCTGGCGTCACGCAACACCGAGGAACGCCAGGCGCTTCAGATCATTTTCCAGAACCCCGATTCCGCGCTGAATCGCGCCCACCGTGTTCGCACCATTCTCGGCCGCCCGCTCGCACGGCTGGCTGGTCTTTCCGGCCGTGCGAAGGAGGCCGCCCTGCAGAGCCTTGCCGCCGGCGTGCGCCTCGGCGCCGCCCACCTCGCCATGCGCCCCCGGGCACTGTCCGGCGGCCTGAAGCAGCGTGTCGCCATCGCCCGCGCCTTTGCCGGGCGCCCGCGCGTGGTCATCTGCGACGAGCCCACCTCGGCGCTCGACGTCTCCGTGCAGGCCGCCATTCTCAACCTTCTCGCCGACCTGCAACGCCGCGAGCACGTGGCCTACCTGTTCATCAGCCACGACCTGGACGTGGTCCGCTACCTCGCCGACCGTATCGCGGTGATGTATCTGGGCCATATGCTTGAGATTGGACCGGCGGAGGATGTGCTGGCTGGGCCGCACCATCCCTACACCGCGGCCCTCGTCTCGGCCGCCGCCGCTTCGGACCGGATACGGCTGAAGGGTGAGATACCCGGCCCGGGCGACGCGCCGGCGGGCTGCATCTTCCAAAAGAACTGTCCAAGCAAGCTGGGCGCCGTGTGCGAGACCGTGGCGCCGCCGTTTGACCCGGGGGCGCTGCATCCGGTCAGGTGCCACATCCCTCGCGCGGAGTTGCCGAAGCAAGCGATCCTGTCTCGAGACTGAGGAAATTCCTGTTCCTGTCGATTCCCGATCCAGCCAGTATTCGACAGGGCCAAAAGTCCTTGCTTCCTTTCTTCAGGAAAGAAGGCCTTTTAACTCCCCCAGCCAAGGCTCGAAATTACGCCACTGCTCCAGCCCGTCAACGTAAATCGGCCGTCTCACCTGCTCGGAACTCGCGGTGCGCACGCTACGCGTGTTGCGGTGAAACTCCACGCAGCCCGGCTCGAACGGCAACTCGCAAAACTCCAGTATGCGCCGGATGTTGCCCTTAAGATCGGCCACTACATCCTCGTGCTGAACGCGCAGGATCCTGCCCGGCAAAACAGCGTCCCAATGCGCCATCAGCGCCACATAGCTGCGGTAGTAGCGGGCGATGTCCTCCAGGCTGTAGGTGAATTCCTGGCCGGCGGCGAAAAGCTGCTTGTAATTGCTGAAGCAGCACGCCATCGCCGCCCGCCGTGCGTCGATGATCCGGGCGTTCGGCAACATAAGATGAATCAACCCGAGGTGACGGAAGTTGTTGGGGTTCTTGTCGATGAAGAACGGCCGTGCGTTGCGATAAACCTGTGTGTCCTTCAGATAAGCCTCGCCGAAGCTGCGCCACGTTGCATCCGGCAAGGTGCCCAGGATGCCCGGATAGACTGGCGCGCCCTCGTCGGTGTTTCGCCCCTGCAACCGCACCACCAGCCGCGTGATGTCGGCCAGCTCCATCGTGCCTTCCACCTGCGAATGTGAGGCCAGTATCTGCTCCAGCAAGGTCGAACCCGCCCGCGGCAGCCCGACGATGAAGATGGGATCGCGGCGTTCACACCCCAGTCCCTGCCGGCTTGCGACAAACTCGTGCGTGAACAGCGCCGCCTGAAGCTGCGCGTTGCGCTCGATCGTCTCCGGCCGGTAGTTAAGCTCGGCTCTCTTCAGCGCGTTCCCCCGCGCGTAGTAGATGAATGATTGGGCGAACGCCCTGCGATCTTCCAGCGCCTTGCCGATCGCGAAACACAGGTGATACCGGTCGGCCACGGCGAGGCCGGCATCGGCTTCCCGCTCCCGCATCTGCGCGATGTCGTCTTCGGCGAAGCTGTACGTCTTGAGGTTCGCCAGGCTCCAATACGCATCGCCGAAATCGGGATTGACCTTTGCCGCGGACCAATAGGCTTCGATCGCCTCCCTCTGCTGCCCCAACGTCTTCAGCGCATGCCCGATGGACAGATGCAGGTCGGCCGCCTCCGGAGCCTCCCTGGAAAGCGCGCGATAGACCCGTATCGCCTCGTTATAATCCGCCAGGGCGAGGCAGGACGTTGCATACACGGCCCGATAGTCGCGGTTGCCTGGCTCCGCCTGCAGCAGGATCCTGGACTCATCCAGCGCCTTGACGTTGCGGTGCCGCTTCAGCAACGCCCGCACGTAGTCGTATCGCGCACGATGGTATTCGGGCGCGAAGGCCAACACGCTTTCGAGCAGGAACTCCGCGTCGTCCAGCACGTCGAGCTCGATAGCTATTCGCGCCAGCAGCCGCATGGCTTCGACGTCCTGCGGCTTGTCCTTCAAGAACTCGCGAATCACGCGCTCGGCGGCATGAGTTTCGCCGTCGGCGAACATGCTCGATGCCGTCACCACGGGGACCTCGAGCGTGTTCAGCTTGGTCACGTGGCTGGCCGCGTCCTGGGCCTCCTGCAGCCGTCCAGCTGCCCGGAACAGGATGCTGAGCGCCCGCCAGCTCGCTGGCAGAGCGGCGTTGATAGTGACGGCGTGCAGATAGGCAGCAAGAGCCGCCCCGGGATTGCGGGCGGCGACGTGGCAATGCCCACGCTCTTGAAACAGACGGCTGTAGCCGGGATGCGCCGCCTGCAGCCGGTCCAGCGTCGCGAGCGCCAAGCCCACCTGCTGCAGAAGCCGTTGGCATACGGCGACCATGTAGAGCACGTCGCGATTGTCCGGTACCTGCACCAGCAAGTCCTGCGCCGCCTTCAGCGCGTTCTGGTATTGCGCTGCCTGTATCATCGCCCGGATACGCAGAACCTCAGCCTCGACCGGTGAGGCCGAAACCGTGGCCTCAGCCGCCGTCATGCGGATCGTTCTCAATGCGGCGCCTCACGAAGGCAAGGCTAGTCATCCCGGCCAACGAAGTCGAGTTGCCGGCCACTTGCCACGCGCCGGCGTTCGGCATCAAACAGGCCAGCAGCCTATCGAGGGACGCCGGGATGTTTCGTCTGCCAAACCTCGTCTCGGCGGCGGGTGCGACCCTGCTCGCCTGTCTTCCCGCGGCGGCACAGCAGCCGCCCGCCCGCCCGGGTATCGACGCGCCGGCCTTGGCTGCACTGGGCCCCTACAGCGCGGGCCTTGCCACGCAGGAGATGGGCCAGGCCGGCCGCAAGCTCACGGTCAGCATCTGGTATCCCGCGCCAGCAGGCCTCGGTCCCGCCGTCACCTATTATTCCGCCCTTGTGGGTCCGGATGGGCGCCCCGCCGCCTTTACCATACCGGGCATCGCCGTTGCCGGCGCGCCAGCATCACCTGGTCGCTTTCCGCTGGTCATTCTCGCTCATGGCTATGACAACACGCCCGAAGTCCTGGCCTGGTTGGCCGAGAACTTGGCCACCAAGGGCTACGTCGTGGCGGCCCCTGCCTTTCGCGACCCGCCGAACTTCGACACCCCGAGCGTGATGTTCGCGTTTGCGCACCGGCCGCTGGACGTGGCCGCCATTGCGGCGGAGGCGCAGCATCGGGCCACCGCGGGCGACGCAGTCTTCGCGCACGCCGATCCTGACCGCACTGCGCTGATTGGTTACTCCATGGGTGGCTACGGGGTCGTGGCCGACGCCGGCGCGCCGCTCGATCCTGCTCTGGCAAAGGCAACCGGCGGCCTGATGGCCGACTACGTCGCCGGCGCGGCCAAGGCCCACGCACTGCTCGTCTCACATCTCAAGGCCGTGGTAGCCATCTCGCCCGCCTCGCGCCTTGGTGCGCTGGCCATGTTCGCGCCGCACGGGCTCGCGGCGATCCGCGTGCCGACCTTCTTCATCGCGGGCAGCCAGGACCACGTTGTGGGCTATGATGCCGTCCACGCGCTGTTCGACACCGAGACGAACGCGCCGCGCTACCTGCTGACGTTCCGCGAGGCCGGCCACAACATCGCGTTGACCATGGTGCCGACCGAGATGCGCGCCCGCCTGTGGGATCAGGACTGGTTCGAAGACCCGGTCTGGGGCAAGGCCCGCCTTATCGGGATCGAAGCGCATTTCATCACTGCCTTCCTCGATCGCACGGTGAAGGGCGACGCAGGCCGAGCCGCATACATCGACGGGCTGATACCCGGTTCGGACGACGGCACGTGGATCGACCCGCCAGCCGCCTACGGCGCATACAGCCCGGGATTGCCGACGGCGACGTTGTGGAAAGGTTTCCAGCCGTCCCACGCAGTGGGCATGACACTGGAATTCAAGCAGCCCGGTAACTGAAAAGCGCTTCTGGTCGTCTTTCCAAAAGGATTACTCGCCGTCTCAAAACCGGTAGTTCAGCTTGACACCGCCCGTCAGCGGGCGGTCCACGACGACCGACTCCACAAACTGCGTTGCGGTGATGAATTCCTGTCCGCGCTCGTTCGTGATGTTATCGATATAGAAGTTCGCGGACCAGTTACCCATCATGAAGCCGGCCGATACGTCGAGCTTTGTGATAGGCTCCTGGTAGAACGCACTCAATTGTCCGTTGTCGTAATTCGACGCCAGGATTTGCTGTGCGTCGCTTCCAACGGAGCGAAGGATGCCGCCGACGTTTGAGCGCTCATGCGAAGAATGACTGAGCACGAACTGCACGAACGGCGCGTACGGAAGCTCGTACCATTGGTAGCGGGTGCGCAGAACGGTCTTGAACGCTGGCGCCTGCCCCAACGTACCACCGGATGGCGCGAACACGCTGCCTGAACCAGGCAGTATGCCGCCGCTGGAGGCTGCGATGCCCGGCGCGTTGAGCTGCTTGCTGTCGTTCAAGGCAACGCTCGCATTGAGGCTGAGGTCGTCCAACGGCCGGGCGGTGGCCTGAATCTCCGTCCCCAGAACCCGGTAGCTGGGACCGTTCACGGTAAAGGCCAAGTTGCCGAACACGCCGGGTGCGAACAACGAGGCCTGGGTGTTGTCCCACTCTTCGCGGTAGAAGGCGCCGTTCAGAATCAGGCGGTGATTGAAGAAGGCCGCCTTGTAGCCGATCTCGTTATTCGTCAGCGAGTCGGAGGCGTATCCAATATCGCCGGTCTGTCCGTTCAGTCGATCCGTGGGCGCCTGGCGGTTAAAGCCGGGCGGCCGGTAGCCCTCCGAATAGGTGTAGTACACCATGATGTCGGGCGTGATCTTGTAGGTCAGGTTCGCCCGGTTTCTGAAGCCATACGTGCGGGTCCGCAAACGCGCCGCGGTCAGGTTGTGGTCGTTTCCCACGGTGCAGGGCGGCGGCCCGGAATAGTCGGCGACAGTGCAGCCGAAACTGCCGGCGACGTAGCCCTTTTCGTAGTCGTAGAAATCGAACCAACGCGTGCCGAAGGTAGCCGTCAGCACCCTCGGGATGATGTCGAAATCGCCCGAGCCGAAAATTGCATATTGCGTGTAGCCGCGTGTAGCGTCGGTGAAGAACCCGGTGTTGGGAGAGCGCACGTTCGGGTCGCTGACGCCGGACACGGGAAGCGGTCCTACAGGGACGAAATTGCTGGTGTCGGTCAGGTAGTCGAAGTTCGTCTGTTCCCTGACTTTGAAGTCTTCGTAGTAGAAGCCGCCGATCGCACGCAGCCGCCACTCGTCGGGCGTGCTGACACGGAACTCCTGGCTGAGATGGGTATCCTGTTCGTGATCGTTCCAGGTTGCAGCCGGGGAGTAGCATTTTGCCGGGGTGCCTTTGGCTTTGTTTGCCCCCTGGCACTGGTAGTAATCGCCGTACACGCCGCGTGCGTAGTTCGTGTAGTCCTGCTGCTGGGTCGTGTGGCGGACGAGGTAGGCGCCATCATAGACCAGTTTGAGAAAACTAACCCGGCCGTTCACGGTCAGCGCGGTGTTCTCGAACTGGTCCTCGTTGTAATTCGGCTCGAAGGTCTGCACCGACAGGTCGGGCAGCTTGATGGGGTTGCTGCCCGAGGTGTAGGGCTCCTCATAGAAGACGCCGTGCGTGTCCAGCCGCTGCGTCGATTCGGTCAGCAGGGCATTCCAGTCCTCGTTGAACTTGAACTCCGCTTCGCCACGGAACCCCTCGTAGCGGACGGGATTGATATCGTTCTTGGCGTATCTATAGTTGTTGACCGAGTTCGTGGCGTTTGCCGGCCCGGGAATATTGTTGGTGTAGCCGGCATAATGGATGCCGATGTCAGTCGATTGGCGTGCGAAGGTGCCTGGCACGTTGTTGATGTAGCCGCCACGGTTGTCATCATAGGCGGTCAGGCGTACCGCAAGTTTGTCTTTCACCACCGGTATGTTGATCGTGGCGTCGACGTTGCCGCTCGGGTCGCCATGCGCCGTCAGCGCGCCGCCCAGATCGACGTTGCCGCCGTATTTCTCGAGATCCGGCTTGTTTGTGATGTAGCGCCGCCCGCCGGCCTGCGCGCCGGATCCGAATAGCGTTCCCTGTGGGCCCTCCAGCACTTCCACCTGCTGCAGGTCAACGGCATAGACGTCCAGGTTGCGGCCCGGGACCTGGGCGGATTGGTCGTCAAGATAGACCGCGACGTTGGGGAACGACCCGATGATGCCGCTTTCCTGGCTGCCGTTGGTGCCCAGGCTCAGGCCACGGATGTAGATGTTTTCCTGGCCCGGCCCGATACCCCCCGCGGTCACGTTGGGCAACTGGGCGAGCAGATCATCGAGGTTTTCCACGTTGGTCCTTTTCAGCGTCTCGCCGCTGAGCACCTGTATGGAAATCGGCACGTCCTGCAGATTTTGCGTCCGGCGCTGTGCCGTCACGGTGACGACCTCCGGCTTGCCGGTTCCTGTTCCGGTGCCCGGATCGCCAGACGGATCGGCGGCTCGTGCCGCAGCGCCCATTCCAGCGCCCAGCGCGACGCCGCAAAGCAGTGCCCTTCGCAGGCCACGCCGCCCCGTCGCCGCGACCATAGCCGTCCTGGTGCTCGTGGTCATGCTCGGATACTCCTGCCAAACCGGCTATCGCGCCAGGATGCGTCATCAACTGCGATTTTAGGCGTAGGCAGATGGTTACTGGCCGCTGTCGTTCCGGCGTTCAAAGCTGGCATGAAAGTTTCATGCCGCGCCATTGCTAATTGGGATAGGCTCATTTGATTTTGCGGTAGCCATGGTGCAACGTTCGCACATGCACGGCTGACGCACGCAGGGCAAGCATTCGTGTTGCCCAGGATAAGAAAAGGACGTTCGCTGTCCTGCATCGGCAACAGAGGCCAACCGAGTCGCGCCGACGCTGGAGGGAGGGGGATAAGAACCGGTCAGATCACCTCTGCCCCAAGCCCATTACACTCCTGTCGCTCAGCCGGTAGGCGAGGTGGGGTGCGGCCCCGGGTGGTGGGGCGTCAACGCATACTGGCGCGCAACGTCGCGGTAACCGCGATAAAGCGGGCCGTGCCACAATAGGAGCAAGCCGGCGCGCGACGCACGCCATTGGGCGGGTAGGGCAAACCATGGAATCGATGGCCGCTCGTGGTGCAGCACGTGCAGGTTGTTGTTGAGGAATAACAGGCCGAGCAATCCTGCATTTTCCACAACCGCTGTGCGGTCGCGCGGCTTGTCGGCGGCGCGGTGTTCAGCCAGCGAGCGAATCATGATGAGCGCGGTGCCCGGGTAAACGAAGCACGCCAGGTATGTCAGCACGCCGATTTGGCACACCCGGCAAACCCAAATCAGCACCAGAAGCACCCCGGCCGCGTGGCCGAACCAAGCGCGCCACGGCGCCCGGCCGGCCGCCGCCAGTTTGGCCTGCGCAAACCAGAACTGCGCCACGGCCCGCCCCGGGCCAAGCAGCACGCGGCCGATTGCCGTGTTGCACACCAAGTGCAGCAAGCGCCGCAACGGGCTGGCCTGCGCCCATGCCACCGGCGACATGTAGGTGCTCTCCGGATCCTCCAGCGGATCCGTCAGATACTCTGCGCGATGATGGCGCAGATGTGCCTCGCGATAGAGCGAATAGGGAAGCCAGAGGCTCAGCGGCGGGACGGCAAGGCAGAAGTTCATCCGCTCGCTGCGCGTTGGATGGCCGTGCATCAGTTCGTGCTGCAGGGACATCTGCCAGGCGCACAGCCAAGCCGCCATCGGCGCCGCAATCCAAACCTGCAACGCGTGCCACCGGACAGTGAGCGCAAGCCAACCGCCATAGACAACACAGGCCAGTATCCATGTCGGCACTTCTCGCCGCACCGCCCAATCGAGCGCTTGTTTGCTCCAACGCCGCAATGTCTCTGCCTCCACCCGGCCAAAACGTCGGGCGCACCGTTTCTAGGACAAAACAGCCACGACATACCTGATGCACTCGCGTGGAAACCGCGGCACTTGCGCTAGTTACGACAAGATCGTAGTGCTTTCACAACAACTGTTGTATTACTACCAGCATTGGTCGGAACTCGGCATGGCCGCCTCGCACGAAGCCTTAGACCGCCGGGAGATCCTGCCGCGCTTTCAGCAGCGTCTGCGCCAGGTGCTAGACCGCTCGGAACTTAGTCAGACCGAGTTCGCTCGCGCCGCCGGCATCGACCGCAGCACTCTCTCCCAGTTGCTGACGGCGGGTGCAGACCGCCTGCCGCGGGTGGAGTCCGTGGCCGCCATCGCCCAGATAGGGGATGTCTCGCTGGACTGGCTGCTGGGCCTCAGCCAGGGCCATCGCCCGAGTGCCGGCGTGGTGGCCGAAAGCCTACAGATCGAGCCCGACGCCCCGAGCCCGGTGGATGAGCGCTTGCTAGGCTGGCTGACCGAAGCCGCCGGCTACCGCATACGCCACATCCCCACCACGTTCCCCGACCTGTTGAAGACCGATGCGATCATCCAGCACGAGTACGGCCACTTCGTGACACTGGGCCCGCGTCGTCAGATCGAAATCACACAGTCGCGGCTGGACTACCTGCGCCGGCCCGAAACCGAGATAGAATGTTGTACCAGCCTGCAGATCTTCGAGGCGTTGGCGCGCGGAGAGGATATCTGGCGCACCCTTCCGCCACGGGCGCGCCGTGCACAGCTGGAGCAGATCATCGCACTTTGCGATGAACTCTACCCACGCTTCCGCCTGTTCCTTTTCGACAGGAGGCGACTATTCTCCGTTCCGCTCACCGTATTCGGTCCGATGCGCGCCGCCATCTACCTTGGTCAGACCTATTTCGTGTTCCAGTCGACCGACCATATACGCGCGCTCACCCGGCATTTCGACCAGATCGTGCGCGGCGCAACCATCCAGCCGACAGACATCCGCAGCTTCTTACAAAATTTGCTGTCGAGCAGCCGCTAGGCGGAAGCCAACGGGCGGGTGGGCCACGACGGACCTGGGCTGGGTTTGTCGGCCGAGGCCTTTTGCGGGCAGATCACCGGCTTGGACGCATGCGGAAAACCAGACTTAACCGCGGCAAGTCTAAACGTTGCGGATTCTCACATCCGGCAGTGCCCTCAGCAGCCGGAACCGTCACACGTCGCCCGGTAGGACAGGAACTGCGGGTAGGCAGAATACTCCAGCTGGCGATCAACGAGCATTTCGCCGTGATCGTTCAGGGCGACGAGCACCGTATCGAGGGAGCTGTAGGTGCCGAACGTGGTGACGGTCGTGCCGTTGTAGAGGAAGGAGTGCTGCCGACCGTCTGCCGATGCCGACGCATAGGTGCCGACAACACGTCCAACATCGTTTATGGCGGTCACCGTGATGCTGGCGGCGGGACTTGGCATGTCGAACGGCTGATATTTGCCGCCGTAGTAGATGAAGCCGTGCGGCTTTCCATCGCCGTCCGTGTAGCTGCCGGCCACCTCACCCAACGTGTTGACGTAGCCGCCTTGCGACTGCTGGGCACCGGGGGGCAGAAGCATCGTGTAGTGGCCCTCTGTGCCGTAGAACGCCTCGAACTGACCACGCGAATCGAACGACACTCCACCGACCACGCCGTGCTTGCTGATGCTGTTGAGTCGCTCGAAGCTGTTGAACAGCGGTACGCGAAAGTAGTGGCTCGGCGTCCCATAAAACGGAATATTTGGTGCAATGCCACCGAAGATAACCGTTCCGAACACAGTGCGCTGGTCGGCTATACCGATTGGCTGCACGATGAACGTATGGCCGTTGCCATCGAGATCGAGAAGCCTGGCGTAATTCTTTAGCGTTCGACCATTTACCGAAAAGTATAGGACCGGATCACCGAAACCGTTATCGGCCCAGCCGGCGACGTCGCCCATGTCGTCTATGGCCTTGGGGTGGGGCGTTTCACCGTTCGGGTAGGGGGGCGCCAGCGTCGATACGGCGTCGCCGACGATCTGTATCGCGCTGACAGCGCCGGTAATGCCGGCATACAGGTTACCGACCACCACGCCATGATTATTGATGGCAGTCGCCTCCACGTCCTGATTGCCGGAGACGATGATCTGGCGCAACTCGATCTTGGTGTCCGCACAGAGTGCCTGTCGCGGCAAGGCGAGCGCCGCCAGGGCTACGAACAGATTCGCCGCACGGCGCTGGTCTCTGAGCTGCATTACGACGAATCCTCCATCGGGCAGCAAAGGGTGCCGCTGCGACATGCAACTGCCGATGGCCCGGCAATACTGTTCCGGTATGCTATCCCGCTTGCGCCTGTCAAGAGACTGTATATTGAGTCTGTAGCATCAGAATACGGGCGCCGCCCTATGCAGAATTTCGGCTTCGTGTTGACCGTTGTGCACGTTGACAGTCCACGGCTGTCATCACATCGTTCCGCCGATCGAGGGAGTAGCTGATATGAAGCCGTATAGGATATCCTCTTGGTTTGGCGCCCCGGCGATCTGGTTTCTGCTTGGCAGCAGCGCACTCGGGTCGCCTTCCGATACCCCGCCTGGAATGGTTCGGCTGTCGGACAATCACGCTACCCTCGCAGGGGATGTTGTCGATCGCGGGGCGGTGGACGCCATGCATCCCTTCTCGCATATGTTGCTCGGCCTCAAACGGTCGCTCGAGCGCCAGAGCGCGCTCGACACGCTGGTCGCCGATCAGCAGGATGCATCATCGCCTGCGTATCACCGGTGGATTGCCACCGCCGATCTGCAACGCTTCTCGCCTGATCCTGCCGACATTGCGAGCGTCGTGACTTGGCTCCGCGCACAGGGCTTGGCGGTGAACTCCGTGTCGCCCAGCGGCATGACGGTCGACTTTGGCGGCAGTGCCGGTTCGATCGCGGCGGCGTTTCGCACGACGCTGCACAACGTGACCTATCGCGGACGCCCGTATGTCATCAACCTCGCCGACCCGGCGATACCCGCGACGCTTGCCGCCGTGATCGACGGTGTCACGCTGTCCAACGTGTTCCCTCGCCCGAACGTTCTACCGAAATCCTCGGTGACCGTCCCGCAGCCAGGAGGTGGCACGCCGTATTACTTCGTTGGTCCGGCGGACTTCCAGACGATCTATAATGTGAAGCCGTTAATCGAGCAGACTGGCGCTTTCCCGACGCCGATCACCGGCGCCGGAGTGACGATCGCCGCGATCGAACAAAGCGACATGCTGCCGGCCGACTGGTTGCGTTTCCGCCAGTATTTCAACCTGTGGAGCTATACAGGGACGCTGTCCACCTTGCATCCTGGGCATTGCGGTCAACCAGGCCGGACACCGGACGAGACGGAAGCGGCACTCGACGTGGAATGGGCGGGTGCCAATGCGCCCGACGCAACAGTCGTCGAGGCGTCGTGCGCCGCCACCGAGACGACGTTCGGCGTGATGACCAGCTTGCGTAACCTGGTGGAAACCGAGGCGACGAACGCTACGATATACACGATCAGCTATGGGGGCTGCGAACAGCAGGAAGGCCTTCCCTTCCTCAACATGTGGACGAATCTCGTCGAGGAGGGCGCTGCAGAAGGCAAGTCGATCGTCGTTTCGTCGGGCGACAGCGGAGCGAGTTGCGACAGGAACGTGATCGATGCCAACGGGCTCGGCGTGAACGGGCTCGCGGACAGCGGCTATGTGACCTCCGTGGGGGGTACCGACTTCGCGGATGCGGCGATGAACGAGTTGAAGGAGTACTGGGGGCCTCCGACCGGTGCCTATTATGGGCACGGCTCGGCGCTATCTTACATACCGGAAATTCCATGGGACAATTCCTGCGCAAGTTCCTTCAACGCCGCCTATTTCGGCCAGCCGAATGGCCTCACCTTCTGCAACACCAATCCTTCCGAGGTACAAAACGGCGTCGGGGGCACCGGCGGCAAAAGCCTGTATTTCGGCAAACCCAGCTGGCAGAACATCGGCGTCCCCGGCGTGCCATATGATGGTGTGCGAGACCAGCCCGACATCGCGCTGTTTGCAGCGAACGGATACTGGGATCATGCCACCCTGATCTGCATGTCCGACCCGGAGCAGAACGGCACCCCGTGTGCCTACAATTCAAGCGGAGCAATCTACCAGGCGGTGGGCGGCACGTCGGTCTCGGCACCGGCCTTCGCCAGCATCCTGGCGCTGATAACCCAGATCAAACAGGCGCCGCTGGGCAACCCCGCACCTCGCCTCTACCAGCTTGCAAAATTGCAGTTCAAAGACCCGGTGCTGGCTAAAAGCTGCAACGCTTCGCTAGGGCGCGATGTTTCGCAAGGCTGTATCTTCAATAACGTGACGATGGGCGACATCGCAGAGCCCTGCGCGGCTGGCACACCCGACTGTCACGTTGCGAACCGGTCTCAATACATCGGCGTATTGTCGCCCCGAGACGGCGCCTCGGTGGTTCCGGCCTATCCTGCGGGCCAGGGCTATAGCCTCGCGACCGGTCTTGGTTCTCTGAACACCAACATCCTTGCGGAGAGCTACTGAAAGGCGTTGCATCGGCGCTGAGCGGCCGGCCGGCGACGCGATTACACTGATCTTAAAACGACGATTGCAGGTCTAGCTGAAACACCTGGTTGCCGTCGGGCGGGCCGGAGATGACTTCGGAGCTGAAATATCGCAGTGCTAGAAAGGTGTCTTTGAAAACACCCAGGCTGCCGGTCAGAAGATAGCCCTTCGCGTTTGTGCCGCCGAGGTGGAAGTCAGCGTCGTTGATAGAATCCAGCGTAGAGTCGGTTTCCAGGTATTTGTAGGCGGCCGTGAAATTCCAGTCCCATCGGTTATGGATGACGAGGTTGCCGATGGTGGCCTTTAGCAAATAGGCCGTGTCGCCGCCCTGATAAGGGCCGGCGCCGGCCGTGCCGCCTATGCTGCCGAAGTTGTTTTGCGGGCCAACAAAATTTGCCGGCCCGTGTGCCAGAATGGCCGCGCGGTCGAAGGCTAAATTCTTCAGGTATTCGCCTTCGAGCATGATGTCGAACGGATGGTACGACGTGATCTCCACGCGCGGATGCACGTCGAGAACGGCGAAGCGGGAGGCTAGCCCGAAATACTCGGGCTGCGGCGGGTTCGCACCTTGTCCAGCGGTGACGATGTTTCGTATGGCATAGACCGTGTTGCCGAATTGCTGGAACGGAAAGCGCGTGCTGTCGGTGCTGCATGCAAACTGCGAACCGGGCTGGATGGTGCAAGGTGCGGAGACGGCACCCTGAACGTCGTCGAAATCGAAAAATCCCACGCCGAGCTTGGCCGTCACGTCAGGCCTGACCTGCCACGTTGCGCCGCCCTGTATTGCGAACAGATAGGCGTTGGCACTGTCGTATTTCTGGATAGAGTTGGTCGAGAAGTCGAACGCGGTATTCAGGATCGGGAACGCGCCGCCATTGAAAAACAGACCCATAGTGTCGGACAGTTTCGGCGTATATTGCGCCGAAACGCCGTCAAAGCCCAATTCGCTGTAGAAAATCAGGTCGGTTGTAAAGAACGGGTTGTTCTCCCGTCCGATGTGAAATTCCAGATCGCCTCGCGGCTGGTAGGCGAAGTTTGCGCGGTCGATATAGACGTTGAATTTTGAGAAATCGCCAGGCTGACCGATGGTCTGGTTCGGCGTGACTGGCCCTAGACTGTCACCTGTGCTGATCCTGATGTCTGCACCGAGTCCGTCATCGATCTGCGCCAGTACGCCGAGGCGCGCACGCACCCGCTCACGATCCCTGTCCTCCGTCGTATTCAGAAATGGCGGAGAGGCGGAGCTGCCGCTTCCCTGGGCGTAGTTAGAAAAGTCAAATGCCGAGCCGTTGTTGATGTTCGCAAAATTGATGAACTCATTATAGTTGTGTTTATCGAACGAGTCGCGCTCGTAACGCACACGCAGGTCGCCGTATAGTTTAAATCGTTTCGTCCACTCAGGCAGTGCGTCCGGCGCCGTCCAGCCCTCCTGTTGGGACTCCGTCATTACCTGCGCGCGTACCTCGTCGGCAATCTGCTTGCGTACGAACTGGGGAACATAGGTGACGCGGATCTCGCCTTCCTTGCCGGGTGGCGGGGCAGGTTCGGCCACCGCGCGTGGGCGCTTCGCCGGCCGCGCTGGCGCCTCTGTCTGCTGCAGCAGGTCGCGCGCCTGTTTACGGCTGACGATGTTTTTCTGCACCAGCAAGTCTAGTAGGCGTGAAATCTTGTCATCGGCATCGGCGCGTGCCGGCGTGGGCGCAGCCAGCACTGGCGCAAGGAGGGCGCAGGCGAGTGCGGAGCGTGTGAGCCAGGCCGTTCGATGGTAAACGATCATGAGGCAATCCGATCCGGGCACACTGTCGGCAAGGCGGTGTAGGAATGGGTGGGCCAGACTATGGCGGTCCGATGCGGCGCTGGATAACATCATCGGGCCGACGCGCCTACGATCTCTGATGACAAAACGATGAAGTTTGGCGCCGCGCGGGAACAAGCCGGCCTTTCGCGTGTGCGCCCTCCAGCGGCTCGATGGCGGCTATACGCGACGTAAAAGGCTGTGCAAGTTCGGCGTCATGAAGCGTCAATGGCTGCAGGCATAAACCCCCCCCTATCGTCCGCTATCACACCAGGTCGTTGAGGGTCCGTGTCGTTACCAAGCACGCATAGGAGGGCTTAGCAGCACCATGTAGCCGTAATCTGATGCGGCCCGTCCTAGGCAGCGCTGGGTGCGGGCATTCGAGCGCGCACTCAACCCTTTGTAAGTGGCGAGGCAGGAACCGGCGCTGGCTGCCGGTGTTTACGGTCAAAGGGAAACTCTAGTGTGATTGACGACGCGACGAACCTGCTCGACCCCGAAGCAGCGGCGAAGGCTGCCCACCTTCATTATGTACATGACACCAGGCCAGGCATCACCCGCACGCCAGCCGAAGAGGGTGGTTGGACTTACGTCCTGCCGGACGGCAAGCCGGTGACGGATGAAAAGACCATTCAGCGGATACGCAAGATGGCCATTCCGCCCGCCTACACCGACGTTTGGATCTGCCGCGACCCGAACGGTCATTTGCAGGCGGTCGGGCGGGACGCGCGTGGACGCAAGCAGTATCGCTACCACCCTCGCTGGCGCGAGATCCGCGACGAGGCGAAATACGGCAAGATGCTAATCTTCGGGCGCAAGCTTCCGGATATACGCGCCCGCGTGGAACACGATTTGGCAAAGCCCGGACTGCCGCGGGAAAAGGTGCTGGCAGCCCTGGTGCGCCTTCTGGAGCGCACACTGGCCCGTATCGGCAACGAAGAGTATGCCCGCACGAACAACAGTTTCGGCCTTACCACGCTGCGCGAGCGGCACGCCCGCGTGCACGGTAACGTGGTCGAGCTCGATTTCCGCGCCAAGCACGGTATTCAGCGCCACATCGAGCTGAAGGATCGCAAGCTGGCCAACATCATCAAGAAATTACAGGACATGCCCGGCCAGGAGCTGTTCCATTACATCGACGAGAATGGCCATAGCCACACTGTCGGCTCGGACGACGTGAACGGCTACCTGCACGAGATCACCGGCGAGGAGATCACGGCAAAGGACTTCCGCACGTGGGCGGCCACCAATTTGGCCGCCCTGGCCCTGCGCGAGTTCGAGGTGTTCGACAGCGAGGCCAAAGCAAAGAAAAACGTGCTGCGCGCTGTGGAGGCCGTCTCAAGCATGCTCGGCAACACGCCCAGTATCTGCCGCAAGTGCTATATCCACCCTGCCATCTTCGACGGCTACCTGGACGGAAGCCTGTTGGAAGGCCTCAAAGCTCGCGCAGACGATGTGCTGGACCATAAGGCGGGCGGGCTGACGGCTGAGGAGATCGCGGTTACAGCTTTCCTGGACAAGCGGCTTGGGGAGTTGGCCAGTCATTAGGGCCCGTCGTCTTGGCGGGCATGCTCATCGCGGCGGGCATTCACCTGCTGCGATTACGCTCCAAATTGGCATTCTTTTCGGCTGAGCAGCGTGGCGCTACAGAGGGGATATGGACCAGTCCCTGCCGGAACGCACAACCGCCATACGCCGGCAGGCAGCCCGGCTGTGCCGCGAACTGGGTTGGGCGCCGCTTCACGAAGTGGCGCTGCCAAACGGCCGGCGAGCGGACATATTGGCGCTGAGGCGGGACGGCGATTTCGCCTGCATCGAGGTCAAATCAGGAGCGACCGACTTCCTGACCGACTGCAAATGGCCGCAGTACCGTGCCTTTTCCGATATGTTTTACTTCGCCGTCGACGTGGACTTTCCGCAAACCTTGTTGCCGCCCGACGTCGGATTGATCGTAGCTGCCGATAACGAAGCCGCCGTGCTACGCGACCCGCCATCGCACCGCATGGCTCCTGCCCGCCGCCGCGCTCTAACCCATCGCTTCGCCACTCTTGCGGCTTGCCGCCTCGAGAACGTCGTCGATCCTCTCGACCGCTTTGCCTTGAGCTGCGAATGATGCAGCAGCCGGCAGTACCCGGGCACAGACCGGAACGACCGAAGAGAGCTGGCTGCGCGTTCGCCCGACGCTCGGCGGCCGCGATCTTGTCCCGGCGCTCCCCTTTGACGAGGTCTCTCTCTGCCGTAGCGCAACGCCTCGGCGGACCCAATCCATGCTTGCGCCGCATCTGGTGATCAGGATGGTGTTGCCGGCTACCTGCACGGACACCCCGCCCAGACGATGCCGCCAGAGCGCCATGATCACACGTCGTCTGGGCTGATCAGAAGTATCAGTTCGGCTGCCCGTTGGTGAACGCTTGCTTCAAGCTCGAGGTTTTTGGGGAATCGGCTACGCCGTGCCTGGACCAGTATTTTCTTGGCCTGTGCCTCGTGCCAATACTGTGCGGCACTCAAAGCCTCGGTCCAGCCGCGTCGATACTCCTGGGTGTGGTTGTTTGGCGTGTCGGGCACGGCTGATCCTATGCGGTGCGGATGCGGCCAGTCAGGCGCCGCAAGCCGGCTGCCTGCTGCTGAGCCCAGCTGCCCGTCGCCATAGCCTCCTCGGCCGAGGGGTCGCCGGTGACGGCATAGGCGCGGCCGTAATCGGCCGAGCGGAACACCATGTCCCAGAACGGAAATATGGCGCCGTAATTGCAGCTGCGCTGGCCGGCGGCGCGAACGCCGTGATGAGCGCGGTGGAAGCGGGGAGAGACCAGAAACCGGTCGCCGAGCCACCCGAAGCTGACCCGGGCATTGGCATGGCTCATGCTCTCCAACAGGCGGAGCAGCAGGATCACCAGGGGGAACTGCATTGGCGGGATGCCGATGAGCAGCCCAAGCACCACGAACCAGAGAAAGGCGATCAGGTCGTCCAAGACGTGGTTGCGGTCGTCGGACCAGAAGGTCATCTGCCGCTGCGCATGGTGCACGGAATGCAGCGCGTACCACCAGCCGAAGCTGTGGCTGAGCCGGTGCCGCCAGTAATCCGCACAGTCGAGTATCAGCACGTAGATACAGAAGCTGAGGGCTTGGTGCCCCATCAGGAACGGAGCTAGCCGCTCCAGCGTCGGCGGCACCCAGCCATGATCGGTTAGCACGCCGTTCAGCCAGGTTTGCATCTGGTAGAACAGCACGAAGGTGACCAGCGGCATCACGCCGATGCGCGACAGCAAGGTGTAGAAGACGTCTACGCTAACGGCCCGGCGGTCGGGCCAGTCTTCCAGCTTGGCCAGGCGTTCCATCGGCCAGCAGATGGCCAGCATCAGCCCGACCTGCGCCACGCCGTAAAGCGCGAACAGCAGCCAGCCATAGGCGATGTCTTCCCATTGCATCATGTCCAGCTGGTAGAGCAGCGGCACGAGCACGGCCTCGTGCAGGCGCCCGGCGAGCAGCGGAAACGGGTCGGTCATATCCGGTATGATAGGCGCTTACACAGCTTAGCGACAGGGCAAGCTGCTCACCCACCGGCCAATTTACGGCATTGTGGCCCGGGTGCTGCGCTTCGTCGCTTTGATAGGAGGATTGTCAAGCCGCCCTTTACACAGGCATTGCAGCGGAACAGAGCCCCGTATCGTGGGCATACCGGGATCGCAAGTGATGGGCGGCAAGAGGGTTTTGGTCGTTGAGGATGACTTTCTCATCCGGATGACTCTCACCGAAGCGCTGGAGAGCGAGGGCTTTGTGGTGATTGAAGCCGATAGCGGAGAGGCGGCCCTGGTGCAGTTACGGTCTGATCCGTCGATTTGCTTGCTGATGACCGACATGCAGCTTTCCGGCAGCCTGGACGGAGGTGCCCTGGTAGCTGCGGTGCGAGCGGAGAATGCGATTATGCCGATCATCTACATGACCGGCCGGCCGGACAGGATAGGAACGGTCGACTCGTCGCGAGAGATAATCATTGGCAAGCCGTACCTGCCGTCAGAGGTGTGCGCCGCGGCCCGCACGCTGGTTGGCAGGGATTAGACAGCAACCGGCAGTCCGCCAAGCGCTGCTAGAGCAGGACGAGTTCGCTTCCGCTTCCCGTCCCACTCTAGCGTTAACCAACGTCGTGCGGGCAGGCCAATGTACCCGGACAGTATGCTGTCCTAGTGAGGCGGCTCGCGCCTCTCCGGAGCAGCGGCTGGACGCGGCGCGGGATGCGGAGCTGCAGCCGGCGCCGAACGCTGGACCGGAGCACCCGGACGTGGCGCTGCGGCTGGACGTTCCGCCGGCACAGGTCGCGCCGGTTCTGCCCGGGGTGCCGGACGCGGAGCTTCAACCCGTGGTGTGGGACGCGGAGCTTCCACCCGTGGTGTGGGACGCGGAGCTTCAACCCGTGGTGTAGGACGCGGAGCTTCCACCCGTGGTGTGGGACGCGGTGCCTCCACGCGCGGGGGCGGACGCGACGCTTCCACCCGTGGTGACGGGCGGGGCGCCTCGACTCTCGGGGCAGGACGGGGTGCTTCGCGCGGAGCGGGGCTCGGCGCCTCCGGCCGGCCAGCCGGCCGCGCGGGCTCGGCACGAGCAGCGGGGGTGGGCTCCTGTACATGCGGCACTGAGGAGGGACGACTAGCCCCGCCGCGAAATTCCGGGCGTGTCTCTGCCCTGGGCTGTATGGCGGCCGGCTCTGTTGGCCGTGTCGCGCCCGGAGCCTCGGGGCGGGTCGCGGGTGCAACACGCTGACCGCCTTCAGGACGCGGTGAACCACCGCCGGGCACGCGGCCGGGTATCGCCGGGTTAGGACGCGCCGGCGTTGTGGCACCTCCGAACGGCACCGAATCGGGCCGGGCGCCAGGCGAGCGCAAGGCCGGCAGACCGCCGGGCGATGGACGAGCGATCTGTGGTCCGGGCGCCCCTCGTGCCGGAACCGCCGCGCCCGGCAACGGGCGTGGTTCCTGTCCGTGCAGAGCCGGCTCGACGGGTTGCCTGCCGACGCCTGGCGCAGCGGACAGGCCACCTGACCGACCCTGGACTTGAGCCGCGGGTGTTGCATGCACGTTGCCGGGCATGGCTGCGGGACGCAAGGCGGGCGCCGACCGGCGGCCTGGCGCAAAAGGCGCGATACGTGGACCCGCGGCCACCGGCGTTACCGGCGTGCGGGGCAAGGCTACATCATACCGGCGTGCTGCAGCAGGCGGCAGGTTCGGGGTAAACGCCGTCGGGCGAACCGGCAGCCGGCCCACCACTGGCCGCGCTTGGGCCAGGGCGCGTTCGGGCAAAGGCCGTCCAGCCCCCATGACCGACTGTCCGCGGGCAAAAGCACCAGGGGGAATGACCGTGGCGCCACCGCGATTTATAAACACGTTGGTGCGGTTGATGCTGATGTTGTTGATGTATGTCGGCCCACGAGAGATGATGTCGCGCGGAACGCCATACGGACTGTTTATTCGCGCAAAGTAATCACCGCGGGTGTGGTACCACGGATAGTAGGCCTCACGCGGCCCGAGCGGAATCCAGCCCGGCGCGTAACCCCCCGCGAGTTCGGCTGCTGCAAAGCCGATTGCCGCGCCGGCCAGTGCCGCACCGCCGACATCGACGAAGCTGACCAAGGCCGGGGAGTAAACCGGATAGGGACCGTAGCCCTGGTCGCCAGCATACCCCTGATCACCCGCATAGCCCTCTCCGCCGCCGCCAGCCACCCAGCCCCAGCGATCGCTCACCTGAACCCAACGGCCGTAATGGAACGGCGCGAAGCCCCACCTTGCGTTATCAACCCACGTCCAGCCCCACGGCTGAACATACGCCCAATGGCCATCGCGATAGGGCGCCCAGCCGCTCGGCACGCTGCTGGGATACCAAACCTGGCCGTATTGGGCTGTTTGGGAAAAGCTGCCGTATTGCTGCAAGTCGGCCGCGCCAGTCATCCCGCGAACCTGCCGCGGCAAGGCTGCGCTGCTGCGCCGCACGGCCAATTGCGCTTGCAGGAACGCGTCCTGCTGAAGTGCGCCGACGCTGCCCTGTAACACGTCAGTGCCGCCGATCGTGGCGGTCTGCTGCGGCCCGATGTCGAGAGACAGATTGGTGCCGGTTACATGGGCCGACCCCTCGACCACGGTGACGCTGGTTGCGTCGTTCGTGTCGCCGGCAACGATCTCATAGCGGCCGACAGCGGTGATCTGCACCGTGCCGCGCGGTGTGTTGAAGCTCACGCCCTGGCCGGACGGCACGCTGTTCAGTTGCAGAAAGACAGCACCCTGCGCCTCGGTCGCCAGCAACTGTGTCTGGTCGAGCGTGGTGACATCGACTTCGGTCGAATCGTCCATGACCAAGCGGTTATCGGCAATCTCCAGCGTGGCGCCTGCCTGCGGCTCGGTCCAGAACGCCTCTCCGCTGGTAACTGGGTAGTTCAGCGTGGCAGCATTCCACT
This sequence comes from uncultured Acetobacteraceae bacterium, assembly GCA_964250925.1. Taxonomy (GTDB): domain Bacteria; phylum Pseudomonadota; class Alphaproteobacteria; order Acetobacterales; family Acetobacteraceae; genus BOG-908. Next base: position 686 of record CAXUHU010000014.1, on the reverse strand, counting down.
GCGTCTCGCCTGCGTTATGGAAAGAGACCGAACCGGTGATTGCCGCGAGCCGCCCCGCCAGAGCCGGTGGATCGCTGCCCTGGTCGCCAGCCTGCTCGGCCCCCGGCGGAGGCGCGGGCTGTGCCAGCGCAGGTGCAAGCGTGGTCAGGCAAAGGCTGGAACTGGCCAGCCATGCGCATACGCGCAACCGTCGTCTTGATGAACGCATCCTACTCTCCACTCAACCACAGGCGGCAAATCGCCCGCTTCCCGTTCAACCCTACAATCATGGCGAGAACAGGATCGCCGCGGTAACGCCGCGTAACCGACCTGGTTCAAGGCCGGTGACATAGTGTGACTCCTCGGCTAACTACGTGATTCAAAGATTAGAATAACTAAGTTAGCGCAACATCAATTCGGCCGGCCCAAAGGCGGTGTCCGACCGGCTGTGAGGGAGTGATTTATGTTTGGACGTATTTTGCGTCGGGCGGTCCTGCCGGCCGCGCTCGTCGCTACGGTAGTGCTGGGCGGCTGTTACGCCTATCCAGGCCCGTATTACGGCGGTTATTACGCAGGCGGGCCGTACTACGGCGGCTATGGATACGGCTATCCTGGCTACGTCGGGGTCGGTGTGATCGGCGGCGGCTGGGGCGGTTATGGCTATGGCTTCCATGGTGGCGGCTGGGGCTGGCGCGGCGGCTATGGAT
>CAXUHU010000013.1:17523-49899 GCA_964250925.1 uncultured Acetobacteraceae bacterium | reverse complement strand
GTCGCGGCCAGCAGTCGCGCCAGTGATTCGTCCCGCCCCAGTGCCGCCAGCGTCGCGTCGATGCCTGGGCTGGTGGTGCCGCCGGTAAGCGCCGCGCGCAGCGGCTGGGCCACCTGGCCCAGCGTGTGGCCGGTCGAGGCCGCGTAGTCCCGCAAGGCGCCATCGACCGCAGCCTGCGAGAAATCCGTGGCCGCCAGCCGGTCCGCCAGCCCCGCCAGAAGCGAGCGCGCCTCCGCCGTCAGCAGCGCGCGCGCTTTCGCGTCGAACGGCAGCGGCACCCGGCGGGCCAGGAACGCGGCGCTGTTCGCCAGCTCCACCAGCGTCTTCGCCCGTTCCTTCAACCCGGGCATCAGCGCCAGCACGCGCGCCTGCGCCACCGCGTCCGGCGCCACCCCATCCGCTCCGGCCAGGCGGCGCATCACCTCGGCGGTCAGGCGCGCATCGTCGGCCTGGCGCAGCCACACGCCGTTCAGGTGGGTCAGCTTGGCATAGTCCATGCGGCTGGCGGCGCGGCCCACGCCGTCCAGGTCGAACAGGGCGACCGCCTCGTCGCGCGACAAGACCTCCGCGTCGCCATGGCCCCAGCCCAGGCGCAGCAGGTAGTTGCACAGCGCTTCGGGCAGGAACCCGGCCGTGCGGAACTCCAGCACGCTGACCGCCCCGTGCCGCTTCGACAGCTTGGCCCCGTCCGCGCCATGGATCAGCGGGATGTGCGCATAGGCCGGCACATCCCACCCCATGGCATGGAAGACCTGTACCTGTCGGAAGGTGTTGGTCAGGTGGTCGTCGCCGCGGATCACGTGGGTGATCGCCATGTCGTGGTCGTCCACCACCACGGCGTGCAGGTAGGTGGGCGTGCCGTCGCTGCGCAGGATGATCATGTCGTCCAGCTCGCGGTTGGCGACCCGCACCGTGCCCTGCACCAGGTCGTCCACCACGGTCTCGCCGTCCTGCGGCGCGCGCAGCCGGATCACCGGGGCCACGCCCGGCGGGGCAGAGGCAGGGTCCCGGTCCCGCCAGCGCCCGTCGTAGCGGGGCGGCCGGCCTTCCGCCGCGGCGCGCTCGCGCATCAGGCGCAACTCGTCGGCGCTGGTGTAGCAGCGGTAGGCGCGGCCGGCCTGCAGCAGCTGCAGGGCCACCTCGGCATGGCGCGCGGCGCGGCTGGATTGGTACAGCGCCGGCTCGTCCGGGTTCAGGCCCAGCCAGTCCAGGCCTTGCAGGATCACGTCGGTGGCCTGCTGCGTGCTGCGCGCGCGGTCGGTGTCCTCGATGCGCAGCAGGAACCGGCCAGCGTGATGACGCGCGAACAGGTAGTTGAACAGGGCGGTGCGTGCGCCGCCGATGTGCAGCAGGCCGGTCGGGCTGGGGGCGAAACGGGTGCGGACGGTCATCGGCCGTGTGTAGGGCGGGCGCCGCGCAAAGTCATGGCACGGCGGCGCCAACGCCGCTAGCCTGACCGGGTGCGTAACGTGTTCGACGCTTTTCTGACCGCCCAGCGCGGCCGCTTCGTGCTGTTCCTGCCGGTGTTCATGGCGGCCGTCATCCTGGCTTATTTCGACCTCACCGCCGAGCCCTCGCCGGCCTGGTCCGGGGCGTGCGCGGCGGCCGCGATCGGGCTCGCGGCCGGGCTGTGGCGATGGCCGGTGCCGCGGGCCGCAGCCCTCTGCGCCGCGTTCGCCTGCACCGGCTGGGCGCTCGCCTGCCTGGCCACCGCGCGCGCTCCAGGCTGGCCGGTGCTGCCGCGCCACGCCGTCGTGGTGACGGGCCGCGTGTCCCAGCTGGAGGCATTGCCGGAGGGACGCCGCGTGACCGTGTCGGCACCCTCGCTGGACGGCGAGGCGCCGCTCGCCCGTGCGCTGCGCATCCGCCTCCGCCGCACCGACACGGCTGCCGTGTCGCCAGGCGACATGCTGCAGGTGCGCGCCCTGCTGCGCCAGCCGCCGCCGCCGGACTACCCCGGCGGCTGGGACACCCAGCGTGAGGCGTTCTTTGCCGGCCTGGCCGGCTACGGTTTTGCCATCGGGCCGTCGGCCGTGCTGGAGTCGTCGGGCGGCGGCGCCGGCTGGTGGGCCAGGCTGCGTGCCGGTGTGGCGCAGCGGCTGATGGACGGGCTGCCCGGCGTGCCCGGCACCATTGCCGCCACGCTGCTGACCGGGCTGGGCACCGCGATTCCGCCGGAGGATCGGGCCGCCTTCCGCGATTCGGGGCTGGCGCACCTGCTGGCGGTCGCTGGGCTGCATATCGGCATCGTCATGGGCCTGGTGTTCGCGGCCATGCGCCTCGCCTTGGCGGCGTGGGAGTGGGCGGCGCTGCACTGGCCCACGCGGCAGATCGCGGCTGTGGCGGCACTGGCCGCCGGAGCCTTGTACCTGGCGTTGACTGGGGCGCACGTGCCGATCCTGCGCAGCTTTTCCATGGCGTGCCTGGTGACGCTGGGCGTGCTGACCGGCCGGCGTGCCGTCTCGCTGCGCGCGCTGGCGCTGGCAGGCCTGGTGCTGATGGTGCTGGCGCCGGATTGCGTGGTGGGCGTGAGTTTCCAGATGAGTTTTTCCGCCGTGCTGACGCTGATTGCCGGCTACGAGTTGGCCCAGCCGGCGCTGCTGCGGGTGGGGCAGGGCGCCTGGTGGCGGCGGCCGGCGCTGTATGTGGCCGGCCTGGTGCTGACCAGCCTGCTGGCCGGCACGGCCTCGCTGCCGTTTGCCGCCTACCATTTCGGGCGGGCGACGCTGTATTACGTTCCGGCCAACATGCTGGCGGTGCCGCTGACGGCATTGTGGGTGATGCCGTGGGGGTTGGCCGCGCTGGCGCTGATGCCGCTCGGGCTGGATCGGCTGGCGCTGGTGCCGATGGGCTGGGGCCTGCGCGGTCTGGACGGCATCGCCCGCACCGTTGCGGCTTGGCCGTCGGCCAGCCTACCGGTGCCGCAGATGCCAGGCTGGGGGTTGGCGCTGGTGGCGGCAGGCCTGGCCATGGGCGGGCTGTGGCGCGGGCGCTTACGGCTATCCTGTGTGTTGCCGTTGGCGCTGGGGCTGGCCGCACCCCTGGTGGTTCGGCCGCCTGACGTGCTGGTGGGGCCGGAAGCTCGGCTGATCGCCGTGCACGTGCAGGACCGCACGCTGATCGAGATGACCCCCGGTGTGACGGCGTTCGAGGCAGCAGCGCCCGGCCGTTTGTGGCCCATGCCGGCCCAGACGATGGCGGGGGCCGGCTGCGATCCGCAGGCGTGCCGCATCAGCGCTGCGGGGCAACTCGTGTTGCTGGTTCGCGCCGATGCCGGGATTGATTGTTCGGCGATGCTGATCGTGTCGTCTGCATCGCTATACGGCGTGTGCCCGGGACGCAGGGTAATCGATCGACACGCTGCGCTACGCGATGGCGCGGCTTCGGTTTGGCTGGCGGGCGCGCATCCGGCCGTGTTGACCGATCGGACCGTGCGCGGCGAGCGGCCCTGGGTGCTGCTGCCCAAACCCGGCCTGCCGATGGCTTTGACGGAGTAAAGCGCCCCGCACCGATGGGGCCGGGCGAGAACAGCAGCGGAGAGGGCAGGCCCGGTAGGCCGTTAGCGGAGCGAGTTGCCCGTGCTGCCGGGCGCCTGCGCGCCGGTTGCGCCGCCTGAGCCGAGGCCGCCTGGCAGGCCGGCCGGGGTGAACTTACCCACATTGCCGAAAAGCTGTTGCAGGAACGAGGCTTCGCTGCCCGGGGAGGGTGTGGCGCCGGCGGCCATGTCGATCGATTTTGCATCGTCGCGCGAGCGCTGGGCGATGCCGCGCAGCGTGCCGCTCTGGTCGAATGTTAGGATCGTCACACGCTGCTGTGTCACGCCCGGGGTGCGGCCTATGCGGGTGCTGGTAACCTGGCTTATGTAGATCCAGGTGTTGTCGTCGAAGGTGGCGCGCGCGGTGGGCGAGCCGATCAGGGCCACCGCATCGGCCCGGCTGGAGGTGCCCGGGATCAATTCACGCAAGGCATCCGGCTCGACCAGCGACCCACGCTGTTTCAGCGTCGGGTCGAAAATGTGCAACACGCCGCAGCCGCCCAGGTTGAACAGCATCAGCACCGGCAGGGCGGCGCGAATTCTTAGGAGACGGCGCATGGCACGCTGCGTGTCACGGCGGGGTCGCGCATGTCAATGAACCCGGGTGCGGCGCAGATTGCAGGCGTGGCCGTCCAACACGATATGTGCGGCATCCCCAACAGAGTGGTGTACGCCCGGCCATGGCCCTCTTCGGTCTGATCACTCCCCGGCGTCACGAGCGTGCGGGCTTCGCGCTCTACACCAGCAGCGTGCAGGCAGCGCGCGATCCGATGTATTTCGAGCGGCTGGACGTGCCCGACACGCTGGACGGCCGGTTCGACCTGGTAGGGCTGTTCGCAGCCTTGCTGATCCATCGCCTGCGCGCGTTGGCGGCGCCGGGGCCTGACTTGGCGCAGGCTGTGTTCGACGCGATGTTTGCCGACATGGATTTCTCGCTGCGCGAGATCGGCGTTGGCGAGATGTCGGTGGGCCGAAAGATTCGCGCGATGTGGGAGGCGTTTCACGGCCGGGCGATGGCCTATGAGGCGCCGTTGTCCGAGCACGACGTGCCTGCGCTGGCGGCGGCCCTGGGGCGCAACGTGTGGCGCGGTGCGCCGCCGGCGGGCAATGCAGAGGCGCTGGCCCGGGCAGCCCTGGCACAGGCGCACCGCCTGGCTGATCAGGGTATCGGCACGCTCGGCCGCGGCGAGGTGCATTTCCTGGACGCGGCCGAGGCGCTGGGTGGAGCAGGCGCCTTGGCCAGGACCGAGGCGTGAGCGACCGCGCTGCGCCGGAGATGCGGCGCCCGTTCTCCGTCGCGCGGATTGGCGCCGGCGCGCGATCGGTCGTCGAGGCGACGGTCGATGAACGCGCCGCGTTGGCCGCGCGGATGGGCGTGCCGGCGATCCACAGCCTAACCTGCCGGTTCGACCTGAAACGCTTGCCTGCCGATGCGATCGAGGCGCAAGGCCTGCTATGTGCCCGGGTGCAGCAGGTCTGCGTAATCACCTTGGAGGCGTTCGACACCGAGGTCACGGAACGATTTAGCTTACGCTTCGTCCCGCTTGGGACGGAGCAGGCGGATGTGGATCTGGAGTCCGACGACGAAGTCACCTATGAGGGTGGCACGCTCGACCTGGGGGAGGCAGCCAGCGAGCAACTGGCCTTGGCGCTAGATCCATTCCCCCGCATGCCCGGGGCTGAGCTGGCGGCCGAAGCAAAGGATCAAGACGGCGATACGTTCGCCGCCCTGGGCAGGCTGCTGCCGAGGCATTGAAGAGATTCGAAGGATGTGTCCTTGACGGTAACCAGGGGCGGCGCTCCTGTCTTGTCTTGAAAGCCCAGCCTCCACCTTGCCGCCGGCCCATGCCTCTGCTAGAGCGCGCGGCTTGCTAGAATTGCGTGTGACGCCTCGATCGGGGCGCTGTCACTGGACTGGAGACTACGCGTTATGGCCGTCCCGAAGCGGAAAACCTCGCCGAGCCGCCGCGGCATGCGCCGCAGCCACCAGGCGCTGCCCACCGAGGCGCATGCCGATTGCAGCAATTGCGGCGAGCTGAAGCGGCCGCACCACATTTGCTCGCATTGTGGCCATTACGACGGGCGCGAAGTGGTGACGGCTGGCAAGGCTCTGAAGGGCGCTGTTCGCGTCTGACGGCGGTCGGGACCGTGCCGGGCAGCCAGTGACCGAGCGGGGCTTGGCCGAGACCGGCGTGCCGCAGGCCTTCACCCTGGCCGTGGACGCCATGGGCGGGGACCGCGCGCCCGACGTCGTGGTGCAGGGTTTAGGTATCGCCGCGGAGCGTCATCCCGAGGCACGATTTCTGCTGGTGGGCGACGAAGTTCGGTTGACCCCCTTGCTGGCACGATATCGGCGAGCGGCTGCCGTGTGCACGCTGCGCCACACGCCGGACGCGATCGGCAGCGATTGCAAGCCGACCGTGGCCTTGCGCATGCGCCAGGCCAGCATGCGCGTGGCCATCGACGCGGTGGCGCGCGGCCAGGCGCACGGGCTGGTTTCGGCCGGCAACACAGGCGCATTGCTGGCGCTGTCGAAGATCGTGCTGAAGACTTTGCCGGGCATCGACCGGCCGGCCATGGCCGCCATCATGCCGTCGGCGCGCGGCGACGTGGTAATGCTCGATCTGGGCGCCAACGTGGCCTGCGACACGCGCAACCTGGTCGAGTTCTCACTGCTCGGCGACATGTTCGCACGCACCGTGCTGGGGCTGACGGCGCCCACGATCGGCGTGCTGAACGTGGGGTCGGAAGAGCTGAAGGGCGACGACCGGGTCCGCGGTGCGGCCGAGATCATCCGTGCCAGCCATATCGGCGCCCAGTTCCATGGCTTCGTGGAGGGGCACGACATCGCGGCCGGCACGACGGACATCGTGGTGACGGACGGGTTCACCGGCAACGTGGCGCTGAAGACGGGCGAGGGGGCGTTGAAGCTGGTGACCGACCTGTTGCGGCAGATATTTTCCAGCAGCTTGTCGTCCAAGGTGGGTTACCTGCTGGCCAAACCTGGGCTGGACCAAATGCGGGTTTGGCTGGACCCGCGGCGCTACAACGGCGCGGTGATGCTGGGGCTGAACGGCGTAGTGGTGAAGTCGCATGGCGGCACCGATGCGGAAGGGTTTGCGCATGCGACCGACGTGGCCATCGACATGGTGGTTCACCGCTTCAACGACCGCATACGCGAGGGGCTAGGCCGGCTGGGCGCGGTGATGCCGCAGCCTGAGCTGGCGGCCAAGAACGGCGCCGCGCTGGCGGCCACGCGGTAGAAGATGGCTCGCGCGCGCATGACCGGGGTCGGCGGCTACCTGCCGGACCGCCTGGTTACCAACGACGAACTGGCCCGCACCGTTGATACCAGCGACGAGTGGATCGTGGCCCGCACCGGGATACGACAGCGTTATCTGGCTGGTCCGCACGAGACTTGCGCGTTCATGGCCACCCGCGCGGCAGAGGCGGCGCTGGCCGATGCCGGCGTGCAGGCGGGTATGGTGGATGCGGTCATCCTGGCGACGGCCACGCCGGACGAAGCGTTTCCCGCCAGCGCGGTGCGGGTGCAGGCGGCTTTGGGCCTGGCCACGGGCTTCGCCTTCGATGTGAGTGCGGCGTGCAGCGGCTTCATCTATGCGCTGGCCGCAGCCGATGCGTTTATCCGCGCCGGCACGGTGCGGACCGCGCTGGTGATCGGGAGCGAGGTCTATTCCCGCATCCTGGACTGGCAGGACCGCACCACCTGCGTGCTGTTCGGCGACGGCGCCGGGGCGGTGTTGCTGCAGGCGGGCGCCGATGACGGTGCGGGCATCCTGTCCACCCACCTGCACGCCAACGGCGCCTATGGAGGGATGCTGTATGTGGATGGCGCGGTAGGACAGCCGGAGAGGTCCGGCTATCTGGTGATGAAGGGGCAGGAGGTGTTCCGGCATGCGGTGAGCAAGCTGGCCGGGGCGGTGGACGAAGCGCTGGCCGCCAACGGGATGACCCATGCCGACGTGGATTGGCTGGTGCCGCACCAGGCGAACCGGCGGATCATCGACGCGATGGGCAAGAAGCTGGGGCTGCCGCCGGAGCGCGTTGTGGTAACTGTCGATCGGCATGCCAACACGTCGGCGGCCTCCATCCCGCTGGCTTTGGCCGAGGCGGTCGGTGACGGGCGCATCAGGCCGGGACAGCTGGTGCTTATGGAGGCGCTGGGCGGCGGGCTGACCTGGGGGTCGGCGCTGGTCAGGCTGTGAGAATTGGAGTTCGGCGGCCGCCGTACGCGCGAAGTGGATCTCGAACGGACACGAAGGTTGCTACCGGAGGTTGGATCATAGTGGGTCGTGGTAAGCTCTTGAAGCTGTGCCATTTCATTGACCGGCGCGGCCGGTCTCGTTAGCTTGCCGCGATGAATGCCGTGACCCGCGCCCACTTGGCCGAGCGAATCTATGCCCAGGTCGGGTTGTCGCGGAACGAGTCTGCCGACCTGCTTGAGAGTGTTCTAGAGCGGGTTTCCCGGGCGCTGGAGGCCGGCGAGTCGGTCAAGGTAAGTGGATTCGGCACGTTTTCCGTTCGGCAGAAGGGGCGGCGGATCGGGCGCAACCCGAAGACCGGCGTGGAGGTGCCAATCCTGCCGCGGCGCGTGCTGGTGTTTCGGCCGAGCCACGTGTTGAAGGCGCAGATAAACGGGCTGGCGGCACCGGAGGGCGACGACGAGTGAGCGTTGCCATGGCCGACCCGCCCCCGGCGCCCGACCTGCCTGAGGAGACGGCCGAGGAGTCCGGCCGCCACCGCCTGCGCAAGGCCGCCGGCGCGTTCCGCACGATCAGCGAGGTGGCCGACGAGCTGCACATCCCGCAGCACGTGCTGCGGTTTTGGGAGACCAAGTTCCCACAGGTCAAGCCGCTGAAACGCGGCGGCGGCCGGCGCTACTACCGCCCGGACGACATCGTGCTGCTGCGCCGGGTGTCCGACCTTCTCTACACACAGGGTTATACGATCAAGGGCGTGCAGCGGTTGTTGCGCGAGGGCGGGGGCCGGTTGGCGGACGACATTCCGCCGCCGGCGGAGGCCGAGCGGCTGGCCGCCGAGGCGGAGCGGGTCGAGGGTCGGGAGGTGCCGCAGATGCAGCTGTTGATGCCGCCCGTACCCGCCTTGCAGACGCGCCGTCCAACGGAGGTGGAACGGCTGCGTGCGGCGCTGGTGCATGCGTTGGGAGAGCTGGAAGCGATCAGGGCAACGCTGCTGTGATACGGTCAGGCGGCATTTCGCAGGTCGAGCACCGGATTTTGCCCATGTCGGACCAGCTGCGCAGGACGTCCGCTAAGGTCGAATAGTTGATGGTTGCTGGACGACACGAACAAGAAACTCGCCCGCGGATGATGGACCTGTCCACCAACAAAACGTTCAAAGGATTTAGAGGGCGTTCAGGCTGACCGTAAGCGGTCAGGCCCTCCAAATATACGTTTTCACGAGCAGCGGACCGGAGCTTGCGCCCCGGCCTTGGCCATCACGTGAGGTCCTTCAAGCTGCTGATCGTCTTCGACAACATTCCGTAAGCAATCGCCTCCTCGGCGCTCATCCAATAATTGCGGTCCGTGTCCTTCGCCACCTTCTCGTAGCTCTGGCCCGTTTCATGGGCGATCAAGCGGTTGAGACGCTCGCGCATCTTGACGATCTCCCGTGCCTCGATCGCGATGTCCACCGCCGGCCCACGCACGCCACCCATCGGCTGATGGAGCAGGAAGCGGGTCTGCGGCAGGCAGTAGCGGCGTTCTTTACGGCCGGCGAGGAAGATCAACGCGCCGGCGCTGGCGACCCAGCCGGTGCCGATCATGCGCACGGGAGCTTCGGCATCGACGAAGCGGATCATGTCGTGGATGGTGTCGCCGCTTTCCACGTGGCCGCCCGGCGAGTTGACGTAGACGTCGATCGGGTCGGCCGAAGCGCCGGCCAGGGCCAGCAGGCGGCCGGTGACGTCGCGGGCCACCTTGTCGTCGATGGCGCCGAAGATCAGCACCTTGCGCTGCTTGAGCAGGCGGCTTTCCAGCTCGTTGATCGGCGAGCCGAGGGTCTTGTTGTCGTCGGGCTCCTTCTGGTCGGGGCCCATGGGCGCGGGAACGTCCGGACCGTCCGGGTCCTCATCCTCGTCTAGGCGTGTGCGGTTCGTGGCGTACCAGCTGGTCTCTGTCATAGGCGTGCAAAAGCTCCTGCTCGCGGTTGTGCGGAAAATGGTGCAGCGTTGGGCCGTTGTCGAGGCGAGCGGCCTAACCGACCCGTTCGCTGATCGGGACCACGCCGAAGCGGCTTGCGGTGCCCCAGCTGCGCTGGCCGGTCAGGAACACGAACCAGCCGAGGGCGGCGCCGATGTGACGGAACACCTGGAAGGTGAACGGCTCGGCCAGGGCGGCCAGCAAGGCGTGGCTGAGGCGGGTGCTGTGGTCGTCGCCGGTCCAGCGGCGGTAGAGCACGACGGACCACAAGTGGAAGCCGAGGTCGATGACGATCTTGCCCACCATCACGCCGGCGGCCGGGATCAACACGGCGAACTGCGCAGTGCACAGGAACCAGGCGAGCAGGCCGAGTGCCGTGAGGCCATAGACAGGCTGCAGCGTATCGGCCGCCTTCACCGGCAGCATGGCGGTGCCGAGCCAGCCGTAGCGGCGGTTGCCGACCATATCGCGATACCAGAACTGCGTTTGCAGAAAACCACCGAACCAGCGGCGGCGCTGCCGCAGAAAGGCGCTCGCGGTAGCCGGCGCATCGGTCAGGGCCTGGGCGCGGCCCAGCACCGTGCTGTGCCACCCTCGCTTATGGTGGGAGGAGAAGCGCAGCAGGCGGTGGATCAGCTCGTAGTCCTCGACCAGGCAGTCGTCGTCGAACCCGCCCACCTCGATGACGGCCGCGCGGCGGAAGCCGGCGAAGGCGCCGGAGATCAGCAGCAGGCTGTCCAGCCGGCTCCAGGCGTAGCGTGAGAGAAAATTGCGTATGTACTCATAGGTCTGGAACCACTCGAAGAACGTGGCGGAGGCGCCGGGCCCGCAGAGTGGGGTCAGCACGCCGGTGGCGGCCACCAAATCGGGGTCGGCGGCAAAGGCCTGGCGCATCGCCGCGATCGCACCCGGGTGCAGCAGCGTGTCGGCATCGACCGTCAGCACCGTGTCGGTCTGCAGCTGGGTGATCGCCTGGTTCAGCGCCCGGGCCTTGCCGCCATGCGGCAGACGCAGCCAGCGCAAGGTCGGGTAGGTGGACGAGGGTCGGCCCAAGGCGCCCAGCGGCGGCGTGGTAAGCCCGTAGCCGGCCAGCAGCGCCGCGGTGCCGTCGGTGGAGCCGTCATCAGCCACCACGATCTGGTCCGGCGCGTCGGTCTGGGCGAACAGGCGGTCCAGCGTGCGGGGCAGGATGCCGGCCTCGTTACGGCTGGCCACGATCACGCCCAAGGTGGGGCGCGCAGCATCGGGGGCTGCCGCCGGCAAGCGAAGCAAGGGCAGGGTCTGCCAGAACACGAAGCCCAGTAGCAGCGTATCGTAGCCGACATAGACGATGCCGGTCGACCAGGCGAACACGCCGCCGCCGCCGAAGGCGCGGGTGAGCAGCACCACCCACAGCACCAGGACGGCCCCGTGGATCACCAGGCTGGCGGTCGGCGTGGGCGAGGGCGTCGCGCGTGGCGAAGCGGCACGGAACGCCTGGTCGAGCAGATGGGACAGTTTGGCATATCCTGGCAAGCGGGCTTGGGGCAGGCCGCGTCACATGCCAATGTGGTCTCCCCGCTGCCCGGCGCATCGCCGTCGCGGTTTAACAATGCGCCATGCGGCCCATTTGCAGGCCATAGACCGGAGGCTGCCCTGTCCGCCACCACCCTCTCCGCCGGTGAACCCGTACATGCCCGCCCCGCCCGCTACACGCGGCTGGCCATGCTGTTCCATTGGCTGGTGGCGCTCGGCATCGCAGCCAATTTCCTGATCGTGTGGACGGTGGACAGCCTGCCCGAGGCCTCGCAAAGGCCAATGATCAATTTGCACAAATCTATCGGCCTGACCGTGCTGGGCCTGGCGATCATGCGCCTGCTGTGGCGCTACGCGAACCCGCCGCCGCCGATGCCGGCGGACTACCGCCCGTGGGAACGGGCGCTCGCCCATGCGGCGCATTACAGCCTGTACGGGCTGATATTCCTGATGCCGCTGACCGGCTGGATACACGACAGTGCGTGGAAGGGCGCCGCGCAAAATCCGCTGAAGCTGTTTGGCGTGATTCCTTGGTTCCGGATCGGCTTCATCAAGGACCAGAATCCCGCGACAAAGGAACAGATACACAGCGTCTTTTCCCAAGCGCACGGCGTGCTTGGGTGGGTGCTGCTGGCGCTGGTGGCGTTGCACATAACCGGTGCGCTGAAACACCAATGGCTAGACCGGCGGCCGGAGTTGCAGCGGATGCTGCCGGACGGCGTGTTGGGTTCCGATAGGGCCACGTAGGCGGCCCTTATTCGGCGCCAAATCAGGGCGGTGTGCCCGCACTCGGCAGCTTGAGCTGTTCGGCCATGCAGGACTTTCCCGCATCAGTAAAGCGGCCTGTCAGTGCTGCCATCGTCGGGTTGGTAGAGGTGTCACCGGCAAACACGCTGGCGCTGGCGGCGCGTGCCTCGCCTACGGTGATGGTTGCAGCAACCCGATCGGTGGCACAACGGCAGACGTCTTCCATTCTGCGCAGGGCGGCGGGGTTGGAGGTCTGGAGCTTGGCCGCGATTGCAGCCCTGCAGGATGCGATGCTGGAGGAGCGGAAGCTGCTCATGAACCCGGTGAACATCGGCTCCGTCGAGTCCTTGGCCAAAAGCGCATCCCCGGCGCTGCCGGCGCCAGTGCCCGCGCTTGGCGCAACAGCCGTTGAGGCGAGCGCGGGCGTGTCCGAGATTCCAGGCGCCGGTGCTGCCTGCGGCACTCGCGGCTGTGCGACCACGACCACCCCGAGGATCACCAGGCAGCCTGTCAGCGCACCGATCGCGGCAATCCAATACGACCTCATGACGGGCTCCCGCGTTGTCCACCACCTACGGCTCGTTGCGAAAGCGTGCAATCCCGCCTCGAGCATCGGGCGGTGTCAGACGCGGCGGAAACACCAGTAGAGCGGCGTCCTGCCGGCGCGAATGGCTTTCGCCTCGTAGCGCGTTGCCGGCCAGCCGTGCGGTCGTTCGCTAACGGGGGCCGGCGCAGCGAAGAACGCCTGTGGCGACATGATCTCGGTCACCCACATTTGGTAGGTCGGATCGTCGCTGGCCACGCGCCATTCGGCACCGGGCCGCAAGCGGCTGGCCGCCAGCCCTACGATGTCGGGGTGCACGAAGCGTCGTTTGGCATGGCGCGCCTTGGGCCAGGGGTCGGGAAACATCAGGAACAGCCGGTCGAGGCTGGCTTCGGGCAGGGCGCGGAGCAGGGCGCGGGCGTCGTCGGGCCAGATACGCAGGTTGGGCGGCAGCGGCGCGGTTGCCTCACCGCCTTCGGGGACCAGGGCGGCCAGCATCGAGCACAGGCCCTGTTCGAACACCTCGCAGGCGATCAGCATGGCGTGCGGGTTGGCCGCGATCTGCGCCCGGCTGTGCTCGCCGCCGCCGAAACCGACCTCCAGCCACAATTCGGTGATGTCTGGGCCGTGCACCTCGCCGGCGGCATAGGCCAGACGCGGCAAGGTTGCGTCCAACAGCAGCTGTTGGCGTGGCCTCAGGGCATGGGTGCGCTGGCGGCCGTACAGTCGATCTGGCGGGGGCTTTACCAGCATCTTAGGCAGGAGTTCTCTTCTGAAGAAAAGAACCGAAAGACTTTGGTTTTATCGGTTGAAGGCGGAACGTAGTTGCCCCACCAGGTCGGTCTGCTCCCAGGTGAAACGGCCGGCTTCCGGCGTGCGGCCGAAATGTCCATAGGCGCTGGTGGGCACGTAGATTGGCGCGTTCAGGTGCAGGTGCTCGCGTATGCCGCGGGGCGATAGGTTCATCAGCTCACGCAGCGTGCTCTCCAGCTTGGCCTCGTCCACGTCCTGGCCGGTGCCGTGCAGCTCGACATAGACCGAGAGCGGGTGGGCAACGCCGATCGCGTAGCTGATCTGCAGCGTGCAACGGTCGGCCAGGCCGGCGGCTACCACGTTCTTGGCCAGGTAACGCGCGGCATAGGCGGCGCTGCGATCGACCTTGGTGGGGTCCTTGCCGCTGAACGCGCCGCCGCCGTGCGGGGCGGCGCCGCCATAGGTATCGACGATGATCTTGCGGCCGGTCAGCCCGCAATCGCCATCCGGGCCGCCGATCACAAAGTTGCCGGTGGGGTTGATGTAGAGTTCGTCGTCGGCGCACATCCAGCCCTGCGGCAGGGCGTCCGTAATCAGTGGCCGCAGCGCCTGGTGGATGTCGGTCTGCTCCAAGCCGGCCTCGTGCTGGGTGGATAGCACGATGCTGGTGGCCGACACGGGCTTGCCGTCCAGCTAGCGCAGGGTGACTTGGCTCTTTGCGTCGGGTAGCAGGCCGGCGACGCGGGCGTCGCCGGCGCGGCGAAGTTCGCTGATGGTTCGCAGGATCAGGTGGGCGTAATGAATCGGCGCCGGCATCAGGCTGTCGGTCTCGCTGGTGGCGTAGCCGAACATGATGCCCTGGTCGCCGGCGCCTTCGTCCTTGTTGCCGGCGCTGTCCACGCCGACGGCGATATCGGCGCTCTGGGCATGCAGATGGCATTCCACCTCGGCGTGGCGCCAGGAAAAGCCCTCCTGGTCGTAGCCGATGTCGCGCACCGCTTCGCGCGCCAGGTGGATCAGGTGGTCGGGCGTGACGCTGGCCGGGCCGCGGGTCTCGCCGGCCAGGATGATTCGGTTGGTGGTGACCATGGTCTCGCAGGCCACGCGGGCCTGCGGGTCGGCGGTCAGGAACGCGTCGAGCACGGTGTCGCTGATCCGGTCGGCGACCTTGTCCGGATGGCCTTCGGAGACCGATTCGGACGTGAAGAGAAAATCGCCCTTGTCGCGCATGGTGTGTTCGTACCCGTCAGGCTAGGTGGCACGCGTTTGCTCGGCGCCGGCCCGGGACGGGCGCCGCTTGTGCGGCGGGCTGCATGGCCGATTGGCGGCGGGGGGTCAAGGCTCGGCCGGTCGTCAGTCTTCGGTCGTCGTACGGCTTCGTCGAGGCAGGCCCATGAACGCACCTCTGCGCCAGCCGATAATGACGGCGGAGTTCCTCGATCGAGAGGAGCGGCAACCTAGGAACACGAGTTCCTCGGTTTCAGCCCGTAGCGATGACAGGTGTGGCGCTTGAACACTCGGCGGTTCAAAGAACTGGCTAGCCGGCCTGATCGATCGGTTGCGCGGCAAAGCGTGTCAGCCGAATGGCAGCGGCGTGAAGATCAGGGTGGCCGGCCGTATCGGCTATCCGGACGCACTCGTCGTGTGCACCCCGTGCCGCGGGGCACGCAAGTGGTCTCCGAGCCGGCGGCGGTGCGGCGGCCCAGCTCACATTTGGCAATGGCCTTCGAGTAGGAGGGCGGCTCAGGAAAGAACGCCGTGGTAGCAGGTGAGCAAGAACGCTCTCCTTCGGGTCGTGAGGTCGGATGTGATCAGTTTTGTGATCTGCGGTGTTGAGCACAGTGGAACAACCCTCGTGTCGGACTTATTCAGGCAATGCCCCGCTGTGGATGCGGGGTTTGAGGTTGGCGTGCTGCTGGGCTCGTCACCGCGCCGCTTTCCAAAGATCAGACCCTACGCTCGGACTATCCTCGACGGGTGGGACATCACGCCGAAAGAATTCGACTTCTGCTGTGACGCCGAGTCATTTGCTGACTTTTACGATCGATTGCAGAAATCTAGCCGCGCTCTTAAAGCGTCAACAACAAGAACTTTCGACAAGACACCGCGATACCTGGCTTACCTGGATAGCTGCCTTAAGAAAGTGCCCGTCCCATTTGTCCTGATGTACAAGGATCCTCGGGCGATTGTCTTTTCCGATTTTAAGCGATCTGGACAGAAAAACTTCGACGCTTGGTTTGAGGGTTATGCTGCAGTGAAGTTGGGCTATTTGAGGCAACTCTATGCAAATTATAGAGGCAGGGCGGCTCGAAGCAAACGTGTGTTGCGCGTAAGTTTGGAGCATCTCTGTCTTAACCCGAGAACCGCCTCGGAAAGAATATTTTCCCATTGCGGAGAAACCTTCTCCCTGGAATACCTTCTGTTCGAGAATACAAGTTACTTGGGGGATCGGGCGGCGTCGTCGATATCGCCTCGCATGCCGTTTGAATATATGGTGGGCTTAACGAGTCTTCAGACCAGCATGGTTTTGCGGTTCTTCTCTGAGCTTGATGAATGGTTCTATGATTGATCTCACTTCGTGAGGCGACCGACTTTAGCTGCAAAGTATCGCAAAGGCTTAGTCGCTTTCCAGCTTGTTGAATTCAGGATCGCCGCACGTTGATGTTCCACGGCTGTGAGTTCTTGTGAAAATTCGTTGATTTCGCCTTGCATGACGTCGACGCAAGACATAAGACGATCGACCTCGGCCAGTAGCGCACGCGACTGAGAGGCGTAGGCATCGCCATCGATTGTCAGCGTTGCGATTTGAGCGTCCCGTGCCGCTAAGTCGGCATGAAGTTCGGCCAGTCGAGCTTGAAGCGCACTAGGGGCATGCAGCTGGAGAGACGAGGGACTGATGTCGTTCTTCGCATTCCCGGCCTGTGCTCCCGGCTCGGCTAGTGCGGAGGCGAGTTCAAAGTTGTCTGATTGCAGCGTCGCCACGATGCTTTTATTGCGGTCCAGGTCTCGTAGCGCGACCCAGTGATAGCCAAGAATAGAAAATCTCTGACGCACTACGCTCGCAGCATCGTCGTCGCCCAAATTACAGAGATCGATAATAGCACGTCCGGCAGCCTTGCCGAATACCAACACACCCAGGCCTCCTCCGTGTAGGAACTCGAAGTGAGGATATTGTGCCGAAACGTCTGTCCAGAAGCGCCAGACCTCATACGCGTTCTCGCGCATGTTCGTCTGGTGAACAAGCACGATGGCGCGAGACGAGAGTTTGTGCGTCCACTTTGAAAACAGCTCGCAGATGTCTGTAGCTTGGCGAGTGGCGTGTATGTGAAGAAGGTCAACACTCTCGTTGGGAACCAGCTCCAACGCTCTGTCGGATGTGCACCGCATCAAGGTCGAGACTGCTGCGTAGTGCCGGTCTAAGAACTGTCCTAGGTCTGCGATTTCTGATTTGATGGTCTCTGACTCGGGGCCGTCGCCATTGCATCGTGTGTCGCAAGCCAACGCGCTAGCGGTGATCCTACACCGAAGTATGGCTTCGCAGAAGGCCGCGAGCGACACGCCGCTACGAGTGCCGAGTTCGACAATGCTGGCAGGCCGGTGCGTACTGACAAGCCAATGCCCGAACGGCACGTGTCCCAGCCAGTCGCTGTCCACGCCTAATCGGGTGGGTTGCCAATAAAGCGGATCGAGCACGTTCGTCGTAAGAGGAAGAAGGTTGCTGACGTCTGGGCTCTTGCTCATTCTCGTACTCATCTGGCCGAATGGCGAGCCGAGCGCAATTACGAGCGGCCCGGACTTACCTTTCCCAAGAGGCGAAGATGCGCGGCTTCATTTCACGTGCTGGCTCCTATACCTTTGCACCAGGGCGCGACCGACGCCATTACAGACTTTGCGCAGCCATGCGCACGGCTCCACCCCGTTGAGTTCGGCCGCCTCGACAAGGGAAGCAACGACCGCCCAGAGCAGTATCGATGGCGAGGCCGCCGCCGAAGCAGCGGCAGCTTTGCTTGAGCCCGTCGCAGGCGTCCCGTCCGATTCCTAATCCCCCCTCCCGGAGGTTCGGCGTGCCGCCCAGCCGCACCGGCGGCGAGCCGCCGCCGGTGCGGGACGGCAGCTCGACCGTCGCCTCGCCGCGGGCGGTGGTCTCGCCGAGCTGGTTGTCCACGCGCAGTTCCAGGTCGGCGAGGTGAACACCGTCCTCCACCCGCTTTCCGGTCACGCCGCCGCGGCACCAGGACACGTCGCCGAAGATGTTGGGCCGCCGCAGCGACACGTTCAGGCGGCGCAGAAATCCGTCGTCGCCCATCCAGTTTGTCATCAGCTGGCCGAGCCAGGATATACGCTGCGTACCCACGTCATAGCTGCCCGGCATGCCGACCTCGCGCGCCATGCTGGCCTCGGCATGGCCGCGGGCGGCGCTGTCCTGCGCGCCGGTCACCGGGTTGGCGTAGGCATCGGCCGGATGCCGCTTGCGGTGCATCGCCGCGCGGCGGTGGGCCTGGTAGCTGTGTCCGCCGCCGGAATACCAGCAGATCATGTCCGTAATGTTCAGCGGACCCTTGAGCATCGGCTGCACAGGCGCGCCAACCTCCACGTCTTCCCAGAAGCGTGGCGACGCACCACGCAACTCCTCGGTGTCGATCATGTGCGCGATGTGCGCGAGCTCGTCGGGCGTGTAGCGGTGCGTGTCGCGCGCCTTGTATTTCAGGCCGCCCTCTGCCTTGGTTCGCGGCGTGCGGGCGGTGTTGCTCAGCGCGCGCGCCACCAACTCGCCATGCTGATTGGTGTAGAGCACCTCGCCCGTCTGGATGATGAAGCTGCGCACGTTGCCGCCCTGCTTCTCGACAGCGTCCAGCAGGCGCGCGCGCACGGTGAATCGGTCGCGATGCCGGACCGGCCTGTGCCATTCCCAATCCGTGCCGCCGTACAGCCACTGGATGCCACGCAGCTTGGGCGCTACCACGGTGGTGTCGATCGTGTAGAGGAAACAACTAGGTGCCAGCGGCGCTCCCCAGGCGCTCGCGGTGCCGTAATCGGGGTCGCAGAACAGCTTGTTATCGTCGCCAAGCCCCCAGCAGAAATGCCGCACGGCATCGGGCGACGCCTCCGTGTTCCAAGTCTGCCCGGTGCGGCGCAGGTCGACGCCGATCAGTGACCGGGCTTCGGCGAGCGCGCCGTCCCAGAGAGCGGGCGCCTGCGTGGCCTCCGGCTTCTGCATGACGGCCTCGGCGTTTTCGCTCATTTTACTCCCTTTCGCGTCGACCGGTCAGGCGGCCTCGGCTTCGAGCACGATCGCGCCCGCGCCGTTCTCCGCCCACAGGGCGCAGTGCCCGCCCTGGGCCCTGGCATGCAGATGGAGCGTCTGGCCGCAGACCACCTGGCCGAGGTTGCGGCTGCTGAAGCGGACCGGCTCGCGGCCGGCGAGGTCGCGGAACATCTCCAGCAGGAACATCGCCGGGATGCTGCCGTTGACGAGCAATCCGGGGTAGCCCTCCTCGCGTTTTGCGTAAGCCTGGTCGTAATGGATCCGGTGCGGATTGTCGGTGATGGCGGAGTAGCGGAACAGCATTGCCTCGTCCGGCACGATCTGCCGTGCAAGGTCGGACAGGCGCGTCGGGGCCGAAGCCGGCGCGCGGCTCGCGTCCGGCGCGGGGCTGTCCGGCGCGGCGGCTTCACGCATCACGTAGTTGCTGACCTCGATTACCGCGGGAACGGCAGCGCCATCGACGAAAATGCGATGCTCGATGTTGACGATGACGAAACGCCCGGAGCGGCCTTGTTTGGCCTGGGTCCCGATGTTGCGGCTCTCACGCCGCGCTGCGGCTGCGATCGGCACGTCGCCCCCGAACGTCACGGTCCTGCCGCCGAACAACAGCCGCGGCAGCCCGAGATCGGGAAGCTTCACCCCCAGTTCGGCGGCGCCGTCGTGACGCAGGCGCGATTGCGGCGTAGGCGGGTTGAACATGATGACGTGCCAGCCGCGCGGCAGGCTCTGGCCAGGGCGCAGCCGGGCGGGGTCGCGGTCCAGCAACGCCGCCAGGCGCCGTGCGAGCGGGAGCGCGCAGACGTCGTCGGCCACGACCACCCCAGGCACGAGCGCGGGGCTGTCCTGCGCGTGCAAGCCGGATTCGGAGTGGCCGCTCATGCTAGAACCGCGTGCCGCTCGACCCGGACCGTGCGGCCGACGAACTCCTCTTCCTGCAGCCGTGCGGTCAGCCCCGCATCCTGCGTCGTGGCGAGGGTCCGCTCTCCGTCCGGCGTATCGAGCAGGAAGACACCGCGCGGCGCGCCCTCGCCGCCATGCAGCACCGTGCAGCCGGCGACCCGCGCCTGCCCGGTAAAGAAGTCCACTACGTCCAGCACCCGCGCCTGCCGCCCGACCGCCTCGCTCACGTCGCGGCGGATGAAGCCGCGCGGCGAGGGCTCGCTGGACCACAGCGAGAACGCCTGCTTGGTCAGCACGCCCGACACGCAGGAGAGCAGGGCGGTACGGCCGGCACCCGCCCGAAGCAACTCGGCGGCCCGGCAGACCGCCTGGAACAGGTAGTTGTTGTAAGGGCCGCCCGCGAACGGCATTCCGCCGGTTAGCGTGAGGTTTCCGCCGGACGGCAAGCCGATCGCCTCGGCATAGGTGGTGACGGCGATCGGGAAGCAGCTGTAGAGGTCCACGAGGTCGACGTCGGACGCGCCCAGTCCGCTCGCATCCAGCACCGCGCGGCCGGTGAGCGCCGCGCCCGGACAACTGCCCAGCGACGCACGAGCGGCTACCGGAATCATGTGGTTCGATTCCGCGCTTGCCAGGGGAAACAGCCAGCGCTCCCGGGCGATCCCGAGCGCCCTGGCACGGCCGGCGGAGCAGAAGAGCAGGGCAGCGGCCTGATTGACGTTCCAGTTCGAGCAGTGGGCGCGTGTGTAGGGAAACGCCTGCATCGGGTTGGCCGGCGAGGCGTCGCGTATGGCGGCCGGATGCATCCTGCGCCGCAGCCAGGCGTGCGGGTTCTCGGCGGCCACGCCGCTGAACGCTGCGCCAAGCTCTGCCAGTTCGTCCCGATGCGCGGCGACGTCGGTGCCCCGCTCCGCGCGGCGGGCGCTCTCCAGTATGGCGTACAGCCCGACCGGCATGCGCAGCCCCGCCGCCACCTCCGCCGGGTGGCGGAGTTCGGCTGCCGGTGTCAAATGCAGGTTCGGCTCGCTCGCCTGGTTGCGCTCCGTCACCGCAACGCCGGCGCTCCGCGCGCGCCGCTTCCGGTGACCGGCGTCGCCGCCCACCACGAGCGCGCTGTGGATCCGGCCGTGGCCGATGCGCTCGCAGGCCTCGCTGATCAGCGTCTGCTGCAGCACGCCGACGCTGGCCAGCACCGTAGTCGGGCGCGCGGCGCCGGCCGCCTCAGCAATCTCCTCGGCCGGGTTGCGGTAACCCCAGCGGCCTTGCGGTACCGCGATCCACTGCACGCCGGCGAGCGCGCCGGCGCAGCGGCTGTCGCGTCCGGCGGCGGCGGCGGCCTCCAGCATCAGGTCCATCGCCTCCGGCGCGCGGCTCGGATCGTCTTCCCGCCGGCCCGCCGTGCCGACGCCGACCAGCACGGGCGTGTCGTCCGGGATGGTGCCGACGTTCATGCCCGGCCTTCCGCGGCCGATGCGGCCAGTGCGGCGCGCAGCTCGGCCTTCTGTATCTTGCCGTTGGCGTTGCGCGGCAGCTTGGTGCTGCCGACCGTAATGTGCTGCGGCACCTTGTAGTCGGCCATCTGCCCAGCGCACCACGCGCGCACCTGCTCGGCGGTGGGTCCGCCGTCGGCGACGCACAGGAAGGCGGCCACCGTCTCGCCCAGCATGTCGTCCGGCCGCCCGACCACAGCGGCCTCTACGACGCCTGCGAGACCGGCGAGCGTGCTCTCCACCTCGGCCGGGTACACCTTGAAGCCAGCCCGGTTGATCATGTCCTTCTTGCGGTCGGCGATGCGGACGTAGCCGTCCGCGTCGATGCTGCCTATGTCGCCGGACTTCCAGTACCCTCCGGCGAACGCATCGGCATCCGCAGCCGGCGCGCGCCAGTAGCCCGGCACCACCATCGGACCGGCAATCCACAGCTCGCCCTGCGCGCCCGGCGGCACCTCCCGGCCGTCGTCGTCCATGACGGCGAGCCGGCCGCACGGTACCGGACGCCCGACGCTGCCCGCCTTGCCGGCATCCGGGCCGAGCGGCGTGATCGTGGCGGGCGAGGTGGTCTCGGTAGCCCCGTAGCAGTCGCGCAACTGCAGCCCGGGAAACGCCCTGGCGAAGCGCTCCACGGTTGGCCCCGGCATCGGCGCGCCGCCAAAGGCGCCGATGCGCCAGCACGACAGGTCGAAGGCCGTCAGGTCCGGCTCCAGCAGGCACAAGCCGTACATCGCTGGCACGAGGAGGGCGTGGGTGATGCGTTCCGCCTGCGCGAGTTCGAGGAAGTGGCGGCGCTTGAACTCCGCCATCGTCACGATGGCGCCGCCGGCGTGCAGGAACGGCAGCAGCACGCCGCACAGCCCCGTCACATGGGACCACGGCACGCAGAGCAGCGTGCGGTCTTCGGGGCCGAGCTGGTGCACGTCCTGCCAATGCAGGCAGGAATGCACCACGTTCAGGTGGGTCAGCATGGCACCCTTGGGCCGCCCGGTCGTGCCCGACGTGTAGAGAATGGCAAAGACGTCATCCTCGCTGGCGGCGGCCCGCGGCGGCGCAGCGGCGCCGGCGCTCAGCGTACGCCAGGCCGCCAACGACGTGTCCAAGCAGGCGCCTTGCGGCGCCCCGGCTGCCGCCAACTCGCCTGCGAAAGCCGCGCCGTGGATGACCGAAGCAGGCTCGGCGTGGCCGAGTATGTAGGCGAGCTCGGGGGCGCGCAGGCGCGTGCCGAGCGGCACCAGGATGGCGCCCAGCCGGGCGATTGCCGTCATGCTCACAACCGAATCCAACCCGTTGTCGAGCATGACGGCAACGCGATCACCGGCACGTACGCCACGATGCGCAAGCGCGGCCGCCACCGCGACGGACCGTTGCGCGAGTTTGGCGTAGGTGAGCCGGGCATCGCCGTCGATCACCGCCAGCCGACCTGCGGTGCTGGAAAAGCTGCGGTCCAGCATGGCCTGCACCGTCGCCGGACGGTCCACGTAGCATGTGACGAGCCGGCCCTGATGGAGCTCCATACGCGTCCGGCGCATCGGACGGCTACTCCGCCGCGTCCGGCACGCCACCCCGATCCTGCGCCGACACGTTCGCCAGCGCCGCTTCGAGGTGGCTGCCATAGGCTTGCACGTCGCGCTCCGCACGTCGCCGCGCCGTGTCGGCATCGCCGTCGTCGATCGCCTGCAGGATTCGGCGGTGCGCGCGCACCGCCAGGCCGCGAACCTCCTCAGAGGCGAAGTTCTCGATGCGGGATGCCTCCATCATCAGCGGAAAGATGGACGCGGCCAGTGCGAACAGCAGCTCGTTGTGGCTGGAAGCAGCCAGCGCCGTGTGCCAGTTGGCGTTCTCCTCCAGGAAGATGTGGAGGTTGGAGGACGCGGTGGCCTCGAGCACGGCAGAGACGCGCTTGAGTTCGGCCAGGTCCTCCTCCGTCCGGTTCCGCGCGGCAAGGTAGGCGATCATCGGTGCCAGCGCCTGCCGCACCTCGACGAGCGACCGCAGCGAAATGCTCCTGCCGCGCGCGAACACGCTGATGTGGTTGGCGAGCAACGCGTCGGAGGGCTGCGAGACGACGGCGCCGCCATAGCGGCCGGCGCGCGTGTTGACCAGGCCCTGCGTCTCCAGGATGCGCAATCCCTCACGTATCGACCCGCGGCTGAGCCCTGTCGCCAGCACAAGTTCGCGCTCGGTAGGCAGCGAGGAGCCGGGCGGAAAAGCGCCGCTGAGTATCTGTTCCTGCAGCTTGCCAGCAAGAACGTCGCTGGATTTCAGGACTTTGATGCGGTCCAGCCTGTCGAGCATGCGCGGCGGCATCGCTTCACTGGCGGCTTCCCCGCTCTCGGCCTCTAGCTTGTCTATTGTCACGAGGGATTCCTAACGTTATCGTCCAATGAAGTCAATTGTCAGACCGTAAGAATGCGGCACAGGACAGTCTTAGGAGGAGGTAACACGTCATGACCGAAACCTCCCTTGGAGGCGACCGCTTTCTGCCGCTCCGCGGCGTGCGGGTGCTGGATTTCAGCAAGGTGCTGGCGGGCCCCCTGTGCACTCAACACCTGGGCGACATGGGCGCGGACATCATCAAGGTCGAACCCTGCCGGGGTGGCGACGACACCAGGGCCTGGCCGCCGTTCCGCGACGGCGAAGGGACGATCTTCCTCTCGGTCAACGGCAACAAGCGCAGCCTCGCCGTCGACCTGAAATCGCCGGCGGGGCGGGACGTTTGCCTGCGCCTGGCACGGCGCTGCGACGTGGTCCTGGAAAGCTTCGCCCCCGGCGTGGCCGAGCGCCTGGGCATCGGCTACGACGCGCTGCGAGTGGTCAATCCCTCCGTCGTGTACTGCAGCGTTTCCGGTTTCGGCACGCAAGGGCCGATGCGCCACGACAAGGGCTACGACCTGATCGCGCAGGCCTTCACCGGCATGCTCGCCTGCACCGGCGAGCCGGGCGGGCCGATGGCGCGGAGCCCGTTCTCGCCGGTGGACCAGGGGACCGGGCTTTACGCGGTGATCGGCATCATGGGCGCGCTGATGCAACGGCGCGCCACCGGTGCCGGTGCCAAGATCGAGGTCTCGCTGTTCGACACCGCCATGGGCTTCCTCGGCTACATGCTGCAGGGCTACTGGCAGACCGGCCGCGACCCCGTGCCGGCCGGCTCCGGCCACGAATCGCTGTGTCCCTACCAGGCTTTCGCAACGCAGGACGGGCCGATCATCCTGGGTATCGCCAACGATTCGATGTGGCGCCGCTTTTGCGCCCTCGCCGGGCGGCCCGAGCTCGCACACGATCCCTTCTTCGCCACCAGCGCTGCGCGCGTCTCCAATCGCGCGGAGACGGTCGCCCTCGCCACTGGGATATTGCGCGAGAAGCCGCGCGCCGCCTGGCTGACGCTGCTCGCGGCCGAGGGCATCGCCTGCTCGCCGGTGCATACGTTGGCCGAACTGTCGCGCCACGCGCACACGGACGAGTCCGGCATGGTTCTCCACTACCACGACGCACGCGGCAACGAGGCGCCGAATGTGGCCCTGCCGTTGCGCGCGGACGGCTTGCGCAACGCAAGCCGGACGCCGCCGCCACGCCTCGGCGAGCACACGCTCGGTGTGCTGGCCGAGTGCGGCTACAGCGCAGCCGAGTGCGAAATGCTCGTGCGCAACAACGTGGTCTTCGCCGGCTGCGCGCCAGCCGGCGCCGCGCTTTGACAAAGAAAGGTTCGACATGGCGGACATGAAGCAGGCCGGAGACGCCGGCGATGCGCTGCGGCAGAAATATCTGGCCGAGCGGGACAAGCGGCTGCGCCCAGACGGCGGCGCGCAGTACGTGTCGGTGTCCGATGGCTTCGACGCGTATCTTCACGATCCCTATGTCGAGCCAGGCTTCACCCGCGCGGCGGTGAGCGAGGACGTGGACGTGGCGGTGATCGGCGGCGGCTTTTCCGGGCTGCTCGCCGCGAGCGCCCTGGTCAAACAGGGTGTTGCGGACATACGGCTGATCGAAAAGGCCGGCGACCTGGGCGGCACCTGGTATTGGAACCGCTATCCTGGCTGCCGGTGCGACGTCGAATCGTACATCTACCTGCCTTTGCTCGAAGACCACGGCGTCATGCCGTCGGAGAAATACGCGCGTGCGACCGAGATATTCGAGCACGCCAAGCGGATCGGCCGCTCGCTCGGCCTCTACGAGAAAAGCCTGCTGCAGACCGGCGTTACCGATGTGCGCTGGGACGAAGCGGCGGAGCGGTGGATCGTGCAGACCGATCGCCAGGACCGCATACGCGCGCGCTTTGTCTGCCTTGCCACCGGCATACTCAGCCGGCCGAAGCTCCCGGGCATCCCGGGCATTGCCGGTTTCCGCGGCCATTCTTTCCACACCTCGCGCTGGGATTTCGGCTATACCGGCGGCGATGCCACCGGCGGTCTGACCAGGCTTGCCGACAAGCGCGTGGCCATCATCGGCACCGGCGCCAGCGCCGCGCAGGCGATCCCGCATCTGGGGGAGGCGTGCAAGCAGCTCTACGTAGTGCAGCGCACGCCGGCCGCCGTGGACGACCGCGGCAACATGGCGACCGATCCCCAATGGTGGGAGGCGCAGCAATCCGGCTGGTGGGAGAAGCGGGCGGCCAACTTCGAGAGTTTCCTGCTCGGCATTCCGCAGGACGAGGATTTGGTGGCCGACGGCTGGACCACGAACTGGGCGAAGCTTTCTGAGGCGGCGCGCACCGAAGAATTGCCGGAGAACGAGCGCAAGCGCCTGCGGCAAGCAGCCGAATACGCGCGCATGGACGAGATACGCCGCAGGATTGACGCCGTGGTCCACGACCCCGAGACGGCGGAGGCGCTGAAGCCGTATTTCAACTGGATGTGCAAGCGCCCGCTTTTCGTGGACGGGTATTTCGAAACGTTCAACCGAAGCAACGTCAAGCTGCTGAACGTTGCCGGCAAGGGCCTCGACGGGATCACCGAAAACGCGATCGTCTTCGACGGCAAATCCTATGATGTCGACTGCATCATCTACGCCTCCGGCTTCGAGGTGGCCGCACCCGCCGACCGCACCGGCGGCTTCGAACTGGTGGGCGCCGGCGGGCAGACCCTGGCGCAGTATTGGCAGGACGGTCGCCGGTCGCTGCACGGCATCTTCGTGCACGGCTTTCCCAACCTGGGGATCATGAACGGCCTGAAGCAGGCCGCGATCACCTGGAACATCACCTACATGATGCGCAAGCAGGGCGAGCACTTCGCCCACGTGGTCAAACGCTGCCTGGACAGCGGGACGCGCGTCATGGACGTCAAGCCGGAGGCCGAGACGGCCTGGCGCGACGCGTTGCTGCGCGCCGCGAGCGTCGATGAGGAGTTCCTGCGCGACTGTACGCCCGGCTACTACAACAACGAAGGGCGGAACCAGGAAGACTCGATCTGGCTGAGCAGCTACGGCGGCGGTCCGTTCGCGTACATGCAATTGCTGCAGGCTTGGCGGGACGACCATTTCGAGGCGGACATCGCCCTGACCGGCTGACACGCGCCGAAGTGTCACCCCTCGCCACCGTCTTGAGGAAAATCGTTTTGGTCCTACGGTAAGACAATTGACAGAGTCGTTCTGTATGACTACCGATGTCCATCAACGCCCGTCAGAGGCAGCTAGCTGGGGGAGATGAACGATGGGAAGGCTGAGTGTCCGACTATTGATAGGGTTGGCTGCGGCAGCTGAGCTGTCCACCACCGGCGCTCTCGCCCAGGGCGCAGCAGACGCGCCGGCGACGCAAACTGCCGGCCCGGCGACCCCGGCCGCCCCGGGGACCGCAGCGGCCACGTCGGCATCGCGGAGAGCCAGGGCTGCGAAGACGGGCCAGACACCGCCTGCCTCCGGCGCGAACGGAGTCGAAGAAGTCGTCGTCACCGCCAACAAGCGCGAGCAGAGGCTCAACAAGGTCGGCCAGGACGTCACCGTCATCGGCAGTACCCAACTGGCGAACCGGCACATCACGTCGGTCCAGGACGTGGCGGCGACGACACCCGGGCTCGAGTTCTCCGAAAGCGGTACCGATACGCCGATCTACACGCTCCGCGGCGTCGGCTTCAACGAGTCGACCCTCGGCGTGTTTCCGGACGTCAGCGTGTATATCGACGAAGTACCGTTGCAGTTCCCGGCCATGACGCTGCATTCCGCCTACGATCTGCAGCGGATCGAGGTGCTGAAAGGCCCGCAGGGCACGCTGTTCGGCGAGAACGCGACAGGCGGCGCCATCAACTACATCGCCAAGAAACCGAGCGACACGTTCGGCGCCGGCGCCGACATCAGCTACGGCAACTACAACGATGTGCAGGGTGACGCCTACGTCACCGGCCCGCTGGCGCCGAACCTGACAGCACGCTTCGCCCTGACGGGAGAGCGCTCGGATGGCTGGCAATACAGCTACACGCGGCCAAACGACCACAACGGCGCGATCGATTACGTCGCCGGCCGCGCCATCTTCGATTACCAGGCGAACGACGACCTGAAGTTTTCGCTCCTCCTCGACGCCTGGAACGACAACTCGCAGCCCCAGGCGCCGCAGTTGATCGCCATCCGTCCGCAGATTCCTTCGGGCGAGCACCCCTCCGAGCTGACCTATCCGTTCCCGCCGGACCACAGCATCAGCGCCGCCGACTGGAACCCCGGCGCCCTGGCACCGAGCAGCGACCGCCAGCTCTACCAGGCCGCCTTCCGCGCCGACTGGTCGATCAACGACGTGCTCAAGCTCACCTCGCTCACCTCGTTCAGTCACTTCGATCAAAACATATTCACCGACGAGGACGGCACCAGCCTGGCCCTGGCAAACGTCGGGCCGAGTTTCGGACGGCTGACGACCGTCAACCAGGAAGTGCGGCTTGCCGGCTCGATGAATCCGTTCCGGTGGGTGTTGGGCCTCAACTACGAACATGACTATACGAACGAGAATCAGTCGCTGGCCTTCGGTGACGACTCGTCATCGACTGCCTCGACCCTGAACATCGATTCCACCGGGTCCATCAACACCGGCATCATCAACAACTACGCCGTGTTCGGCAACGTCGAGTACGACGTGCTCCCGGACGTGACCCTGAAAGGCGGCGCGCGCTTCACCCGATCCGATAACGATACGGTCGAGCGGGGCACCTGCAACGGGGACGGCCGCGTTTGCACGCTGTTCAACCTCATCGGCGAGGAGCTCGGCACGCAGCCGTTTCCGCTGCAGGGCGTGAACGGCAACTACACGCTGAACTTCAATCACGTGCCCGGCTTCCCGTTCACAGGCACCCTCAACGAGAACAACGTCGCCTGGCGTGGCGGCGTCGACTGGCGCGTGAACGACCGAACCCTGGTTTACGCAAACATATCGCGCGGCTTCAAGGCAGGCAGCTTCCCCACTCTCGCCGGCTCGACCTTTGCGGAGTTCGAGCCGGTGAAGCAGGAATCGGTGACCGCCTACGAGACCGGCATCAAAGGGGGGTTTCTCAATCGCACGCTGCAGCTGAACGGCGCCGGCTTCTACTACACCTATAACGACAAGCAGGTCCGCGGCAAGATCATCGACCCGATCTTCGACGTGCTCGACGTGCTGATCAACGTACCGCGTTCGCACATCTACGGGCTGGAGGGCGACGCCACGTGGCTGCCGCCGGTTCGCGGCCTGAGCATCAATGCCGCTCTCACCTACCTCCAATCGGAAATAGACAAGTATGACGGGCCCTCCGTCTACGGCGTCCCAACCAACTTTGCCGGCACCCAGTTGCCGTTCACGCCACGCTGGAGCTACTCGCTCTCGGGCGATTACCGGATGACGCTGGGCAATGGCGGCAGGCCGTTCGTCTCGTTGACCTGGCACGGCCAATCCAACGAAGTCTCCGAACTCGGCGGCAGCACGATCGGCTTCTTCACCGGTCCCGGTGACCGCAACGCCGGCCAGCTTTCCAAGCCGTTTCAGCTCCCGGCTTACGGGTTGGTGGATGCGAGCTTCGGCTACGAGTTCCCCGACGCAAAGACGACGTTGCGGTTCTTCGGCAAGAACATCTTCAACCGGCTCTACTATACCAACGCCGTGCCCTATCTCGACGCGACCGTCCGCTACGCTGGCCTGCCCGGCTTCTACGGCGTACAACTCAGCAGGACTTTCTGATTTGTCCCAAGTGCCGAAACACCACGCAAATCAGGAGAGGCGGTACATCACGGAGGCCTGGAAATGAACCACGCGCAACAAGACATACAAGCTCCGATCGATGCTGTGCTGGTCGGGGCAGGTTTTTCGGGCCTCTACATGCTCCACCGCCTGCGCGGGCTTGGGCTGACCACGCGGGTGTTCGACGCGGCAAGCGGCGTGGGCGGCACATGGTATTGGAACCGCTATCCCGGCGCACGCTGCGATTCGGAGAGTCACTACTACTGCTATTCGTTTTCCGAGGAGATCCGCAAGGAGTGGACGTGGAGCTGCCGCTATCCGGCACAGCCGGAAATACTGGCGTATCTCAACTTCGTGGCCGACCGGCTCGATCTCCGGCGCGATATAGAATTCGGCACGCGGGTGATCGCGGGCACCTACGATGAGGACCAGAACCTCTGGCGGGTCGAGACCGACAGCGGCGAGACCATACTGGCCCGCTTCCTGATCACCGGCGTCGGTTGCACGTCCGCGGCCGCGACCAGCACCCCCGCCATCCCGGGGATCGAGAACTTTGGCGGCAGCACCTATCACACCGCGAGCTGGCCGCACGAGACGGTGGATTTCGCTGGCCAGCGGGTGGGCCTGATCGGCACCGGGTCCAGCGGCATTCAATGCACGCCGCGTCTTGCGGAGGAGGCAGCGCACCTGACGGTGTTCCAGCGTACGCCGAACTACAGCGTGCCGGCGCGTAACCACCTGCTCACGGACGCAATGCGGCGCGATCTCGACGACAATTTCGACACGCTGCGCCGCAAAACCCTGAACTCCCCGATCGGCATGCCTTTCGACGTGCCGCAGACCTCGGCACTCGAAGCCTCGCCGGAAGAGCGCAAGCGCAAATACGATGCGCTGTGGGAGACCGGCGGCTTCCGCTTCATGTTCGAAAGCTACAGCGACCTTGTCCTTGACATCGAGGCGAACGAGACCGCGGCCGAGTACGTCCGCGCAAAAATACGCGAGAAGGTCAACGACCCGGCAGTGGCTGAAATTCTCTGCCCGTTCGACCATCCGATCGGCACCAAGCGGCCGCCGATCGACACCGCCTATTACGAGACGTTCAACCGCGACAACGTGACCCTGGTGGACATCAAAGCACACCCGATCAGGGAAGCAACGACAGACGGCCTGGTGCTGGAAAACGGCGATCATCACGCGCTGGACTGCATCGTCTTCGCGACCGGCTTCGACGCGGTGACGGGCGCACTCATAAAACTGAACCTGCGCGGCCGGGGTGGCCTGCCGCTCGGCGAGAAATGGTCGGCCGGACCGCGCGCCTATCTCGGCCTTTGCACCGCCGGCTTCCCGAATTTGTTCATGATCACCGGTCCTGGCAGCCCGTCCATCCTGGCGAACTTCCCCGTCTGTATCGAGCAGCACGTCGACTGGATCGCCGACTGCATCGCGCGCATGCGCACCGAAGGCCGCGACGAGATCGAACCGTCGGTGGAGGCGGAAGACGCCTGGGCACGCATGATCGCCGAGGATGCAAACAAGACGCTGCTGCCGCTGGCCAATTCCTGGTACATGGGCGCGAACATTCCAGGCAAGCCGCGCGTCTTCCTCGCTTATCCGAATGGGATACACACCTATTCGGAGCTTTGCGCCGGCGTGGCAGAGCGCGGCTACGAGGGGTTCGAGATGCGCAGCCAAAGGGTGCGCGAGGCTGCCGATTGAGCGTGGTCAGGCTGCGGCGAACTGTCCGTCGCGTAGGACGACAGGGGGGCCATTGAAATTCTCGCCCTCTAACCGGGCGGCAAGCGCCGGGTCGCCGGACGCGGCCACGGTGCGGCTGCCGCCTTCGACGTCGGCGACGATGACGACGCTGGGTGGGCGCGCCTGGTCGTGCAGTACCGTCCAGCCCGCCACCCGGCCGGCACCGCCATAGCCGGAAATTACCGGCCGGAGCGGCGTCGCGGCGGCTACGATTGCCGACACGTCGGCGAACGGAAGCCGCCCGGCGTCCGGTCACCGCGGCTTGTCACGCAATCACGCCCTCGGCGCGTAGGCGGTCGAACTCGTCGGCCGCCAGGCCCAGCGTGCCGCGCAGCACGCGGTCGTTGTGTTCTCCCAGCACCGGCCCGCGCGTCCCCGTCCCGACGCCGAAGCCGCTGACGTTCCACGGCGCCCGGAACAGCGCCTCCTGCCCTAGGCCGGGCAGTTCGACCATGTCGGCCATGCCACGCGCGGCGAGCTGCCTGTCGGCCCACAGCGCGTCGATGTCGTTGACAGGCGAGGCCGGGACGCCTGCGTCACGCAGGCTGGCGACCAGGTGATCGCGGTCCTGCGTCGCCGTCCAGGCCGCGAGCATCCCGTCCAGCGCGTCGCGCGACCCGATGCGGCCGGCTAAGGTTGCGAACCTCCCGTCACGCGCCCACCCCTCGGCGCCGGCCAGCGCGGAGAGCGCGGCCCAATCGCGGTCGTCGCGCACGGCGACGGACAGCCAACAGTCTTCCCCGGCGGCGGGGAACAGGCCGTGCGGCGCCATGGCCGGGTGTGCGTTGCCAGACGCCGGCGGCTGGCGCCCCTCCGCCTGCATCTGCAGGACGTAGGGGGTCAGCGTGGCGAACAGCGCCTCGGTCTGCGACAGGTCGATGTAGCACCCAAGCCCGGTCGCCGCGCGGCGTTCCAGCGCCGCGAACAGCGCCGTCAGGGCGTGGACGGCCGCGTTCGGGTCGCCAATGGCGAAGTTCAGCGCGCCGGTCGGCAGCTCGCCTGCGTAGCCGACCAGCGACTCGAGCCCGACGAAACTGGACATGGTAGGCGCGTAGGTCCGCATGTCCGCGAGCGGGCCGAACTGCCCGGCGCCGGACATCGCGATCATGACGAGGCGCGGGTTGGAGGCGCTGAGCGCGTCGTAGCCGATGCCCGTCCGCTCCAGCGTGCCGGCAGACATGTTCTCCAGCACCACGTCGCTGATCGCCGCCAGGCGCTTCAGCAGGTCGATGCCCGCCGCCTCCTTCAAGTTGAGCGTGACGCCGAGCTTGCCCTTGTTGATCTGGTGGAACATGGGCGACATGTCGGTGGTCTGGCCTTCGATGCGCCGCCCGTCGCGTATGATGGCGCCCGAAAGGCGCGAATTGTCCGGCCGCTGCCCGTGCTCGACTTTGATCACTTCGGCGCCGAACTGTGCCAGGATGCTGCCCACCTGCGGCGCGGACCAGACCCAGCCCAGATCCAGCACGCGCAAGCCCGAGAGCGGACCCTGCCCGGAGCTTCCCGACCGCGGGCTGCGGCCGGGGGTGCGGCGGTGGCCGGCGGCGTGCGCCCCCCCGGCGGG